>JAGRLJ010000342.1 GCA_020441805.1 Rhizobiaceae bacterium | reverse complement strand
GCGGCATCGACCTTTCGGTCGGCACGGCAATCGATTTCGCGAGCTTCGCCTTCGTTTCCCTCGTGCTCGCCGGCCAGCCGGTGGCGCTCGCGGCTCTCGGCGGGCTTGCCGGCGGCGCGCTGGTCGGCCTGTTCAATGCCGTGCTTATCGCCGGGATCGGCATCTCGCCATTCCTCGCGACGCTGGGCACGCTCTTCGTCGGCCGCAGCGTGCAGCAATTGCTGACGAACGGCGGCAACCCGGTCTACCTGCCGCCGGCCGGTGTGCCGGAAGCCTTCCGCTTCCTCGGCCATGGCACGCTCGCCGGCATTCCCGTGCCGCTCGCCGTTACCGCGCTCGTCGTCGCAGGCGCCTGGCTCGTTCTCTCGCGCAGCCGCTTCGGCCGGGTGGCGCTCGCCACCGGCATCCAGGCCAGCGTCGTGCGCTATTCCGGCCTGCGCCTGCCGCGCATCACGGCCGCCACCTATATCCTGGTCTCGACGATCGCTGCCGTGGTCGGCCTCATCCTCACCTCGACTGTCACGGTCTACATTCCTTCCTCCGGAAACGCCTTCCTCCTCAATGCCATCGGCGCGACCTTCATCGGCACCACCTACGACCGGCACGGCCGGCCGAACGTGCCGGGCACCGTTCTCGGCGTGCTGTTGCTCGGCATCGTCGCCAATGGCCTCCTGCTGTCGGGTCTCAATTTCTACTGGCAGCAGGTCGGCACCGGCCTCCTCATCTTCTCCGTCCTCGCCATCGGCTTCGCCAACCGCAAGGCCGCCGCCCGGGCCTGATCCGGGATATCTCGAAAGGATCCTTCATGAGCAGCGTCACCCGGCTCGCCGAACACCAGGACACCGCCCACCGCATCGCCAGCGAGGAGGAGGCGCTTGCCGTCGCCCGCACGCTTGCCGCCGATTTCGCCAGCGGGGCGAGCCGGCGGGACTACGAGCGGGCGCTGCCGCACACGGAGCTGGACAGGCTTTCCGCCTCCGGCCTGCTGGCCATCACCGTTCCCGCCGAATATGGCGGCATCGACGTGTCGAATGCGGTTCTCGCCGAGGTCACGGCGATCCTCTCCGAGGCCGATAGCTCGATCGGCCAGATCCCGCAGAACCATTTCTACATTCTCGAAGCCCTCCGTCATGACGGCAGCGAGGCGCAGAAGCGCTTCTATTTCGGCCGGGCGCTCGCCGGCGATCGCTTCGGCAATGCCCTTTCCGAGGTCGGAACGAAGACGGTGGGCGATTACAACACCCGCATTACGCGCGACGGCGCGGGGTTCCGCATAAACGGGCGGAAATTCTATTCGACGGGCGTGCTCTTCGCCCATTGGGTGGCGATCTTCGCGCTCGACGAGGAAGGGCTCCTCACCATGTCGTTTGCCCCGCGCGAGACCGAGGGCATCGAGATCGTCGACGACTGGGACGGCTTCGGCCAGCGCACGACGGGCAGCGGCACCACGATCCTGCGCGACGTCTACGTGCCGGCCGATGCCGTCGTACCGCACCAGAAGGGGTTCGAGCGGCCGGGCACCATCGGCTCTGTCGGCCAGATCATCCATGCCGCCATCGATCTCGGCATCGCGCGCGCGGCGCTGAAGGAGACCATCGGCTACGTCCGCGACAGGGCACGGCCGTGGACGGACAGCGGCGTCGAGCGCGCCGCGGACGATCCGCAGACCATCGCGCGCATCGGCGAACTCGCCATCCGCGTCGAGGCTGCCGAGGCGACTCTGGAGCGGGCCGGCCGCAAGGTCGACCAGGCGCAGGTGAACCTCGATGCGGAAAACGCCGTCGCCGCGACGCTGGCGGTGGCCGCTGCCAAGGTGCTGACCACGGAACTTGCCATCGACGCCACCAACGTGCTCTTCGAGCTGGCCGGCACGTCCGCCACCAGGCGCGGCCTCAACCTCGAGCGCCACTGGCGCAATGCCCGCACCCACACGCTGCACGATCCGGTACGCTGGAAGTACCACGTCGTCGGCAACTATCACCTCAACGGCGTCACGCCGCCGAGAAGCGGCGCACTCTGAAATCAATCCTCGTGGTGGGGGGGGCGGCTGGCCGCAATCCTTCGGGATTGCGGCCTTTCTCACATGAGTGGATGAGCAGTATGTGGAGCGTATCCATCCGCCGGGCATGCCGGCGGATGGCGGGTCCGGGGCTGGCCTCAGCTGTAAAGGCTCGGCTCCGGCACGCGGCCGTTGAGCACGAAATCGCCGACCTCGCGGGCCTTGTAGAACACCGGATCGTGCAGCGTGTGGGTGCGCACGTTGCGCCAGTAACGGTCGAAGCGGTAATGCGAGGCCGTCGAGCGCGCGCCGGTCAGCTCGAAGACGCGGCCGGTGACGTCGAGCGCGACGTGGGTCGCGTTGACCTTGGCCTCATAGGCCTCGATCGCGGCTTCGCCGCGCTCGCGTGCGGTAACCGAGCGGCCGCGCGCAAGCGCTGACTGAACCGTGATCGCGGCGGCGTCGGCAAGCGCCGCGGAGGCCTTCAGCGCGGCGCGGAACTCGCCGATCCGCTCGAGGATATAGGGATCCTCGCTCGCCTTCTCGACGCCCGAGGTGATCCAGGGACGCGTCGTGGTCCTCACGTAATCGGTGGCGGCGGCCAGCGCGCCCTCCGCCGTGCCGAGATAGAAGTTGACGAAGACGAGCTGGATCAGCGGCGTGTTGAACGTCGCCAGTACCGGCGGGGCGGCATCCTTGGCGGCGAGCGGCAGGAGGAAATCGCTCTCATAGACGGGGAAGTCGCGGAAATCGACGCTGCCGCTGTCGGAAAGCCGCTGGCCGATATTGTCCCAGTCGTCATTGGCGACATAGCCGGGCCGGTCGGTCGGCAGGACGAGGCTGGCGACGGTCTCGCCGAAGACGGCGCTGGCATTGATGCGGTCAGAGACATGCGCGCCGGTGGAGAAGGTCTTGCGGCCGTTGAGGAGGTAATGGTCGCCGCTACGGGTCAGCGTCAGGCCCGGATCGCGCGGATTGACGGCGGCGCCCCAGTAGAGCCGCTTTTCGACGGTCTCCGCGCCAAGGGTCCAGGCCTTGTCCGGGTCGTCGGCGGCCCAGTAGACATACTGGCTGTTGACGAAGTGATAGCCGAGCAGCTGGCCGATCGAGCTCTCGCCGCGCGCCAGGATGCGCACCAGTCGCAGCCCGTCCACCCAGTCGAGTCCGCCGCCGCCGATCCCGGCCGGGTGCAGCGCCGCCAGCAGTCCTTCCTGCTTCAGCCGGTCGATCTCCTCCAGCGGCGGCTTGCCTTCTGCATCGAGTTGCGCGCCGCGGCGCGTGAGATCGGCGGAAATCTCCCCTGCTTTCGCGAAGAGGCGGGCCCGGTCGGCCTGCGGATCGGGCTCCTTGACGAGGTGTGGAACAGTCATGGTGGTCTCCTGCGGTCGGGTTCCTTCCGGGCAGGCGCCACGGCAAGGAGGGATGAAGGCTGGCGGACGGGTGTCCCGCCGCGCCCGGACATCTTCCCAGAGGCGCAGGACCGCAGCGAGAAAAGGCATTTCCGAAATTAGTCTATATAAAAGATAGAATTTCTGTATTTATGGAGTGCCCGCGTTATCATCGCCTCCAAACGATGCCGTCCGGCATCTTCGCTATCCTGGAGAGACCCATGGCCCGTCCCATCCGCTTCAACGCCTTCGATATGAACTGCGTCGGTCACCAGTCACCCGGTCTCTGGGCGCATCCGCGCGACAAGTCCTGGACATACAAGGACCTAGACTATTGGCAGGATCTTGCGCGCACGCTGGAGCGCGGCGTCTTCGACGGCATCTTCATCGCCGACGTCATCGGTTACTACGATGTCTACAAGGGCTCGAACTATCACGCCATCCACCAGGCCGCGCAGCTCCCGGTGAACGATCCGCTCCAGCTTGCCGCCCCCATCGCGCTCGCAACCGAACATCTCGGCATCGGCATCACCGCATCGACCTCCTTCGAGCATCCCTATACCTTCGCCCGGCGCCTTGCGACGGCTGACCATCATTCCAAGGGGCGCGTCGGCTGGAATATCGTCACCTCCTATCTGGAGAGCGGCGCGAAGAATGTCGGGCAGGTCGGCCTTCGCCGGCATGACAACCGCTACGAGGTCGCGGCCGAATATGTCGAGGTGCTCTACAAGCTGCTCGAAGGCTCCTGGGAGGAGGGGGCAGTGGTGCGCGATGGCGACAGGCGCATCTTCACCCATCCGGAAAAGGTTCACGAGATCGGCCACAAGGGCAAGTATTTCGAGGTGCCGGGCTACGGCCTCACCGAACCCTCGCCGCAGCGTACGCCCGTTCTCTACCAGGCCGGAGCATCCGGCCCCGGCAAGGCATTCGCCGCCGCCCATGCCGAATGCATCTTCGTAGCCGCGCCGACGAAAGCGGTGCTGAAGGCCTATGTCGCCGATATCCGACAGCGTATCGCCGCCGCCGGCCGCGACCCGAAGAAGGTCTATATCTACACGCTCGTCACCATCATCACCGACGAGAACGAGACAAAGGCGCAGAAGAAATTCGAGGAGTACAGGAGCTACGTCTCCTATGACGGCTCGCTGACCTTCATGTCCGGCTGGAGCGGCATCGACTTCGGCCAGTATGCCCCGACGGATGTCGTCGAGAAGATCGAAACCAACGCCATCCATTCCTTCGTCGAACACATCGCCGGCGGCGACAAATCCTGGACCATCGACGAGCTTGCGCAGTTCGGCGGCATCGGCGGCATGGGGCCGGTCTTCGTCGGCTCGCCGGAGCGCATCGCCGATATCCTGCAGGAATGGGTGGACGACACGGATGTCGACGGGTTCAACCTTGCCTATGCGGTAACGCCGGACAGCTTCGAGGACGTCGTCGCCCATATCGTGCCGGAACTGCAGAAGCGCGGTGCCTATCCCACTGTCTACCGGCCGGGGACACTGCGCGAGAAACTTTTCGGCGAAGGTCCCTACCTGCCGAAGACCCACCCCGCCGACGGCTACCGCGATATCGAAGCGGTGAAGCGACGCGAGGCCGAAGCGGTTCCGACCCTCAAATCCGTCGGCGCCTGACATGATCGTCGGCGCGATATCCGTGCCGGTCGTCGCAATCGTCGGCGGCGGCTTTACCGGCGCGGCCGTCGCCTACCATCTCGCCCGCTTGCTGCCCGAAGGCACGGCGCGGATCGTCGTCTACGAGCCGCGCGCCATGCTCGGCGGCGGCCTTGCCTATGACACCGACGAGCCAGTCCACCGCATCAACGTGCCGGCCGCGCGCATGACGCTTCTTCCGGGCGACGATACACATTTCGAGCGCTGGCTGCTCGCGACGGGCGCACTTGCCGATGACCGCGAGGCCGTGACCGAGGACGGGCGTGTCTTCGCCCGCCGCTCAACCTTTGGGCGTTACGTCGATGCCATGCTCCGGCCGCTCGTCGCTGCGGGTCGGATCGAGCACCGCCGCAGCCGCGTTCGCGTCGTGACGGCCACGTCCGGCGGATGGCGGATCACGGCGGCGGACGGTTCCGTCGTGAAAGCGGACCGCGTGGTGGTGGCCACGACCCATCCGAGCCCGCAGGCGCCCGCCGTCCTCGACCGGGCCCTTGCCGGCCATCCGGCCTATATTCCCGATGCCACGGTGCCGGGCGCGCTTGCCGGCATTTCCCGCAAGGATCGCGTGCTCGTCGTCGGCACGGGACTCACTGCCGCCGACGTGATCACGGCGCTCGATGCGGCGGGCCACGAGGGCCCGATTACCGCCGTCTCGCGCCGGGGCCTGCGCTCGCGCGGGCATACACTTCTGCCGCAGGAGCCGTTCGGCGACTTCACGACCTCTCCCGCCTGTTCGGCGCGCGAGCTTCTCCGCCGTGTTCGCCGCACGCTCGAACAGGCAGCGGGGGAGGGCATCACCTGGCATGCTGTCTTCGACAGGCTGCGTGGCGAGGGCGGCGCGATCTGGCGCACCTTGCCAACGGCAGAACGACGCCGGCTCGTCCGCCATCTGCGGCCCTACTGGGATGTGCACCGTTTCCGCATTGCGCCGCAGGTGGAGGCCGTCATCGACCGCCGCCTTTCCGCCGGCTCATTGCACATCCATGCAGCCTCGCTCACCGGTGCTGTTCTCCGGCAGGACGGCACGATCGCCGTGGCACTTCGCTCGCGCCGGGGCGGACAACCGTTCGAGGAGCATTACGATGCTGTGGTGGTAACGACGGGGCCGGGCCATCGTGCGATCCTGTCAAGCCAGCCGTTCCTCGAAACGCTGGCGGCGGCGGGTGTGCTGCAACTCGATACGGTCGGCCTCGGCCTTGCGGTCGATGACGACAGCCGCGCCGTCGGCACGAGTGGAGAGGCCGCCGAAACGCTTTTCATCGCCGGCCCGCTGGCGCGCGGGACCTTCGGCGAGCTGATGGGATTGCCCCAGGTGACCGAACATGCCCTGCTGGTGTCGGAGAACATTGCCCGGGGATTGGCTTCGGCACGGGAACAATCTCGCGCAACAGGATAGTCGCCGGCAGCTCCGGGAGCGTGTCGCCCGCTTGGGCTCGATTCATCCCAATCCTTCCCAGCACGACCTCAGGACGGCGATACCATATCGTGGATTTCCGTCTCTGTATTGTGGCGTTCCGGGAGCATGAGGTCGAGAAACGTCTTCGGATGTGATCGCAAACGCCGTGCCGTTGCTCGCGTCGCCCGTCGCGTGGAACGCCATATCTCTCATTCCACGCGCGCTGATCTTTGTCGTCAGTCCGCCGCGTGAGCGCCCGATGGCCTGATGGCAAGCCCCCCTTTTGCTCCCATCCCGTGCTGATGAACGCGAATGATCGTGGCGTCGATCATCGCGTATTCGAAATCCGGTTCGCCAGACAAGGCATTGAAAATCCGTTCGAACACGCCTTTCTTCGCCCGTCGGCGGAACCGCTTGAACACCGAGTTCCATGGACCGAACTCATCCGGCAGATCGCGCCACGGCGCGCCGACCCGGACCTTCCAGAGGATCGCCTCAAGGAAGAGACGATTGTCGTAGGCGGAACGTCCGGGATCACTGTCCTTACCGGGCAGCAATCCCTTCGCGCCCGTGCTGACCTCAGTTCAATCAGGATATCCATCGTTTATGTTTCATCCGTCAGGCGGTATGGGCCAGGCAGCACTCGCCCCTCTTGCTGCGATGCGTCAATTCACGGCGGAACTGCGTTTCGTCAACAGGCGGTCGAGCCAGTCGGGCGCCATTTCCGGCACTGAATCGAGCAGCAGCTTGGTGTAGTCGGGATAAGGCGGCGAGAGCACTTCGGCCCGCGAGCCCTGGTCGACGATGCGCCCCTGGCTCATGACGATGACGCGGTCGGCGATTGCACGGACGATCTCCAGGTCGTGCGTGATGAACAGGTAGGATACGCCGAGCCGCTGCTGCAGGTCCGCCAACATCTGCAGAATGCCGGCCTGGACGAGCTGGTCGAGAGCCGAGGTGATTTCGTCGCAGATGATCAGGTCGGGATTGGCGGCCAGCGCACGGGCGATCGCTACGCGCTGTCGTTGGCCGCCTGAAAGCTGGGCCGGATAGCGACCCGCATAACCCGGATCGAGTTCCACCATCTTCAGCAGCTCGATGACACGCTGTTCACGCGCCGCGCCGCGCAGGCTCTGGAAGAATGTCAATGGCCTGCCGAGAATCTTGCGGATCGTATGACGCGGATTGAGCGCAGTGTCGGCCGATTGGTAGATGATTTGGATCCGGCGTAGCATGTCTTTGTCGCGCTGGCGCACGAGCGTCGGCAGAGACTTGCCGTCGAGCTTGACTGTGCCTTTGACCGGCGGCATCAGGCCGGCGATCAACCGGCCGAGCGTCGATTTGCCCGACCCGGACTCGCCGACCACGGCCAGAGTCTGGCGCTTGCCGATCGAAAAATCGATGTCCTCCAGCGCCTTGAACCTGCCATAGGCAGCCGATATGCCCTCGACTTCAAGCAGCGGCTCGAGTTCGGGTTTTGCGGGCGTCTGCAGGCTGCGAACCGCCCAGAGCGACTTGGTGTAAGGGTGGCTCGGCGCCTCCATGATCTGGCGGATCGGCGCTTCCTCGACGGCCTCTCCGTAGCGCAGCACCATGACGCGATCGGCCATCTGCGCCACGATTGCCAGGTCGTGAGAAATATAGAGCACCGCTGCGCCATGTTCCTTGATCGCCCGGCGGATCGACACCAGCACTTCAACCTGTGTCGTCACGTCCAGCGCGGTGGTCGGTTCGTCGAACACGATCAGATCCGGCTGGCAGATCATCGCCATGGCCGTCATCGCACGCTGCAACTGGCCGCCGGAGACCTGATGCGGATAGCGTTTGCCGAATATTTCGGGATTTGGCAGTTGCAGGGATCGGAATAACGCCACGGCGCGTTGCTCGGCCACGGCGCGCTGCATGCCGCCGCGCGTCACCGCCGCTTCCACGATCTGGTCCATCAGTCGCTTGGCGGGGTTAAAGGACGCGGCCGCGCTTTGCGCAACATAGGCGACCTGGGTACCGCGCAATGTGCGGCGTTTCGCTTCCGTGAGCCCGAGCACGTCGGTTTCGCCGAAACGCACGCTGCCGCGGGTCCGACGGCATCCCGGGC
>JAGRLJ010000341.1 GCA_020441805.1 Rhizobiaceae bacterium | reverse complement strand
CCGGCCTTCTCTTCTACTTCATCTACCAGCCCGACATCGGCCTTCTGGATTCGGCGCTGACGCAGGTCGGCCTTGCGGGATGGTCGCGCGCCTGGCTCGGCGAGGAAGGGACGGCCATCTATGCCATCATCGCCATGAGCCAATGGCAGGGCTTCGGCTATTCCACGCTGCTGTTCGCCATCGCCATCCAGAAGATCCCGCGCGACCTCTACGACGCGGCGATCATGGACGGGGCAGGAACCTGGCGGCGCCTGTGGAGCATCACCTTCCCGCTGACCCGGGAGATGACGGGCCTGATGGTGATCATCACCATCACCGGCGCGTTCCAGGTCTTCAACGAGGTCATGGTGATGACCGGCGGCGGGCCCAACAACAGCAGCCAGGTGCTAGGCACGTGGCTCTATCAGCAAGGTTTCATCGAGAACGACTTCGGCTACGGTGCGGCGATCGCATCGGTCATCTTCGTCATCACGCTCATGACCGGCTTCGCGCAGCTCTGGTACACGAAAAGGCGGAGGGTCGAGCTGTGAGCCACTCCTATCAGCCGCGCCAGACGGAGCGCACGGACTTCGTCGCCGTGCTGGCGAAGGTCTGCCTCGTCACCTTCCTCACCAGCCTCGGCATCGTCGTGCTCTATCCGCTGTTCTGGATGGCCCTGAACGGCTTCAAGACCAACGCGGAGATCTTCGGCAACCCGTTCGCGCTGCCGAGCGGCTTCAGCATCACGAACTACATCGCCGCCTGGAACCAGGGCATTCGCAACTATATCGCGACGAGCGTCATCGTCACGGTCGGATCGGCCTTCTGCACCGTGCTGGTCAGCGCCTGGACCGCCTACGGCCTGACCCGCTCGAAGCTGCCGGGCAAGCCGTTCTTCGTCGGCATCGTGCTTGGCGGCCTGATGCTGAGCCCGACGGTCGCCGTCATCCCGCTGGTGCGCATGATGCAGGACCTCGGCCTCTACAACACCTACTGGGCGCTGATCATCCTCTACACCGCCTTCCGCATCCCCTTCACGACCTTCCTGATCCGCGCCTACATGCTCGGCCTGCCGCGCGACCTCGACGAGGCCGCCATCATGGATGGCGCCAGCGAAGGCCAGATCTTCTGGAAGGTGACGCTGCCGCTGTGCAAGCCGATCCTGGTGTCCTGCGTCATCCTGCACGTGCTCTTTGCCTGGAACGAATATCTCTTCGCGATGATCTTCACCAGCGGCGCGGACCTGCAGACGCTGCCCGTCGGCCTGACCTCCATCATGGCCAAGCACGGCACGAACTACGCCGTCGTGTTCGCCGCCATGACGCTCTCGGCGCTCCCCATCGTCATGATCTTCTTCGCCGCTCAGCGTTTCTTCATCCGCGGGCTTGCCGAAGGCATCGGAAAATAGGGCAACGTTCATGTTGAAACGCAAACAGCTTATCGGTGCGAATTTCTCCTTTCAGCACCATCCCTTCCGCTGGACCGCCGAAAAGCTCAGTGCCATGGGGTTCGACCGGATGGAGTTCTGGGGCGTCGCCCCGCATCTCGACCTCTTCCACGACAACCGCGCGCGGCTCGCCGAGGTAAAGTCGATCCTCGACGACAACGGCCTGACCGTCCCCTGCTTCACGCCGGAGCAGGTTCTCTATCCGATCAACATCGCCTCCGGCGACGGCGCCTACCGGGAGGCCAGCGTCGAGCGCTTCATGCGCGCGGCCGATATCAGCGCCGAACTTGGCGCGACCTATCTCTTCCTGACGCCGGGTCGCGGTTTCGAATGCGAAAGCAGGGAAACCGCCTGGGAACATTCGGTCGCCTCTATCAACCGGATCGCGGCGCATGCGCGGTCGCTCGGCGTCTCCTGCCTGCTGGAGCCGCTGCAGCGCCTCGAAAGCAACATCGTCACCAATGCGGATCAGCTTCATGCCTTCTGGCGCGCGCTCGACGGCAACGACATCGATGTGGTGCTCGATATCGTTGCCATGGCGACAGCGGGCGACAGCGTCGGCGGCTATTTCGAGCGCTTCGGAAAGCGTATCGCGCATGTCCATGTCGTCGACGGGACGCCGGCGGGCCATCTTGCCTGGGGCGACGGCAACCTGCCGCTCGACCACCATCTCGGCCAGCTTGGCGCGCAGGGCTTTGCCGGCACGCTGACCTTCGAGCTCTTCGGCAACGGGTCCTATGCGCAGGATCCCGTTGCCGCCTGGCGGCGATGCCTGGACGCGATCGCACCTCATCTCGATGGGGCGGACCAGGAATGACGAAAGACAATCCCAAGCTGATCGCCGTCGGCGACAATTGCCTCGACGCCTACCTGACCAAGGGTTTCGTCACCGTGGGCGGCAACGCGCTCAATGTCGCCGTGCAATGGCGGCGGCACGGTCTGGGCGCCCGCTATTTCGGGGCGCTGGGACAGGATACGGAAGCCGACATCATGCTGGAGGCCATCGGGGAGGCTGGGCTCGACCGGAGTGACGTCGAAATACGTCCCGGCTCTTCCGCCGTGACCCTGCTTGCCGACGATGCCGGCGAACGGCGCTTCCTTCTCGAATCGCTCGGCGTGGGAGAGGATTACGTTCCCAGTCCCGAACGCTACGAGATGCTGCGGCAGGCCGATTGGGTGCATCTCGGGACGAACGCCAGCGAACAGCTCGTCCGCAGGCTCGTCGCGGATGGCATGCCCTTCAGCATCGATGTGTCCACCCGGCATTTCGAGCTTTCGCTGGAAGGCGTGCCGCTGGTCTTCGCCTCCGGTCCGGACGATCCCTCCGAAGCCGTGGAACCGCTGATCGCGCGGTTCAGGGCGGCAGGCGCGCGCCAGATCGTGATCACCTGCGGCAAGCGCGGCTCCTTCTATGATGACGGCGGCAGCGTGACCGAGGCGGGTTCGGTGCCGGTCGACGTCGTCGACACCTGCGGCGCGGGGGACAGCTTCATCGCGACCTTCATCACCTCGCGCTTCTTCGCGGAGCGGTCGGGCAGGGCTGCTCTCGACCTCGCCGCCGAAAGGGCATCGGAAACCTGCACCCATCTCGGCGGCTTCCCGCAGCCCATCCTGGCGATCCCGCAATGGTTGCTCGCCAAATATGACGATGTCATCCGCGGCACGCAGAGGACCGGAACATGAATGCCATCACCATGCGGCCGCCGGTCGCGGCGGCGAAAGCCGATCGCTCCTACTGGCTGCGCAGCATAGAGGCCGACGCCGTCACCCGGCCCTTGCAGGGCGCGGCGGACTGCGACGTGGCGATCGTCGGCGGCGGGTATGCCGGCCTGTGGACCGCCCTGCGGATCAAGGAACAGGCGCCTGAAACGCGCGTCACCGTGCTCGAGGCCGATTTCTGCGGCTCCGGCGCCTCGGGCCGCAATGGCGGCCAGGTTCATAGCTGGTTCGCCGAGATCGACATGCTGCGCGCGCTTGTCGGCGAGGACGATGCGCTGATGCTGTGCCGGGCGACCGCCGATGCCATCGAGGAACTGAACGGCCTCCAGGCCTCCGGCGCCGTGGACATGGGCCTCAGGCTCGACGGCTGGCTGTGGACGGCGAGTTCGACCGCGCAGGAAGGCGCCTGGAGCGCGGCCCGCGACCTCTGCCTCGCGCTTGGCGAGGAGCGCTTCCATCCGCTCCAGCGCGCCGACATCCTGCGCCGCACCGGCTCGGACGCTTCCTATGTCGGCATCGTCGAGGAAAGGGCGGGGACCGTGCAGCCCGCGAAGTTCGCCATCGGCCTGCGCCGGCTTGCCCTCGAAAGGAGCATCGCCATCCACGAGGGGAGCCCGGTCGTCGAGATCACGCCCGGTCAGCGGCCGCAACTGCGCACGGCCGGCGGCGTGCTGTCCGCCGGCAAGGTGGTGCTCGCCGCCAATGCCTGGCTTTCGGCCATTCCGGAACTGCATCCCTATCTCTATGTGGTGAGCAGCCAGGTCATTGCGACCGCGCCGGCGCCCGATATTCTCCAGCGGATCGGTTGGACGGACGGAGCCTCGATCTGCGACGCGCAGCACCACGTGCTCTATTACCAGCGCACCTCCGACGGCACGGTCATCTTCGGGCGGGGCACGGGCGGTATAGCCTATGACGACCGCATCGATGGCAGGTTCAATCGCGGCGGCGACGGAGGCGCGGACAACATCCGGGAGCTGCACCGGGTCTATCCGCAACTCAGGGACGTGCCGGTGCTTTGCGACTGGAGCGGCCCGATCGACTGCACGGCGGAGCACCTGCCGGTCTTCGGGCATCTGAAGGACCACGCCAACATCTTCTACGCGATGGGTTTCAACGGCACGGGCATCGCGCAGACGCCCGTCGCCGGCCGCATCATGGCGAGCCTCGTCCTCGCGCGTGACGACGCGTGGAGCCGGTGCGGGCTGGTCGGCATCGGCAAGCGCACCCGGCTTCCCTCCGAGCCCCTGCGCTATCTCGGCGCCCGCGTCGTGCGCCGCGCCATCCGGCGAAAGAACGACCTGGAAATTCTCAACAGGAAGCCGGACGCGGTGACGCGGTTCCTGGCCGGGCTCGCTCCCTGACGGCGCATGCCTCCGAAATCAAACCAATGGAATGGGAACGATGGCCGATTTGTCGCTGAGAAACATTCGCAAGGTTTATGGTGACCTGGAGGTCCTGCACGGCATCGACCTTGAGATAAAGTCGGGTGAATTCATCGTCTTCGTCGGTCCGTCGGGCTGCGGGAAATCCACCTTGCTGCGCTCGATCGCCGGCCTCGAGACGATCACCTCCGGCGACCTCGTCATCGACGGCGAGCGGATCAATGCCGTCGCGCCCTCGAAGCGCGGCATCTCCATGGTGTTCCAGTCCTACGNTCTACCCGCACATGACGGTCTACGAGAACATGGCTTTCGGGCTGCGCATCGCCGGGATGTCGAAGGCCGAGATCGACGAGCGGGTGCGCAAGGCGGCCGAAATCCTCCAGCTTGACAAATATCTGCAACGCCTGCCGAAGGCGCTTTCCGGCGGACAGCGGCAGCGCGTGGCGATCGGCCGCGCCATCGTGCGCAATCCGCGCGTCTTCCTGTTCGACGAGCCGCTGTCCAATCTCGATGCCGCGCTGCGCGTCGCCACCCGTATCGAGATTGCCAAGCTGAAGCAGAGCATGCCCGACGTGACGATGATCTACGTCACCCACGACCAGGTCGAGGCGATGACGCTGGCGGATCGGATCGTCGTGTTCAAGGACGGCGGCATCGAGCAACTGGGCACGCCGACCGATCTTTACCGGAAGCCCGCGAACCTTTTCGTCGCCCAATTCATCGGCTCGCCGGCGATGAACATCCTGAAGGGAACGGTCGTCGAGCGCAACGGAACGTCGGCGCGCTGCCGGCTCGACTGCGGCATCACCCTCGACGTGGCGGCGGAACCCGGCAGGCTTTCGAAAGGCGAGGCCGTCAGCATCGGCATCCGCCCGGAAAACATGCGGATCGCCCAGGATGGCGGGACCGATCCGGCGTTTACCGGAACCGTCGATCTTGTCGAGCATCTCGGCGAGGTGCAGATCCTCTATGTGGACCTGCCCGGCGTCAGCGAAAAGTTCCTCGTCAAGGTGGACGGGGAGAGTTCCGTTGCGCGCTCGCAGAGCATCCATTTCACCGCGCGGCGGCGGGATATTCATGTTTTCGACGCTGCCGGCAAAGCCGCTTCTTGCGAGGTTAAGAGAATTTCGCAGTGACGAGCTATAGTTGTTTAATTTCGGCTGAGAATTGACTCGAACTGGAATGAGCCCTTTTGGCAACCAGGTGTTGACGATGCAATGGTCGGGGGCCTTGCGCGACTTATTGGTGTTAGGGATCAGGTTGATCAGGGCGTTGATCTGCAGCGTGGCGAACACGCTTTCCATCGAGCCGTCGGTTTAGAGTCTTTCGCGTTTTGACGGAAGCGTACCCTGCGTTAACGAACTAGTTGCATTCAACAGGCTAGATCGTTTCGACAAGATGGCCGATGTGGCGCCAGGTATCGTCGACGGTACGTTTCTGGGCTTGGCGGACCGAATCGTTGTGTTGAAGGAAGGCTGCGTCGAGCAGGTGGGCACGCCTATGGAACTCTACAAGCGTCCGGCAATCTGTTCGTCGCCCAGTTCATCGGCTCGCCGGCGATGAACATATTGCCGGCGAAGATCGAGAAGGCCGGCAATCCGACCATGGTCAGCCA
>JAGRLJ010000044.1:8422-17263 GCA_020441805.1 Rhizobiaceae bacterium | reverse complement strand
CAGATCGCCGACTATCTGAGGGAATCGATCCAGCGGAGCTGGATGGCCAAGATCGGCTATGTCCTCGCCAAGAGCGCTTTCGACCGGGTCCGCGAGAAGATGGATCCGCGCAAGGTCAATGGCGGCGTGTTTCTCGGTTTGAACGGCATTGTCATAAAAAGTCATGGCGGAACCGATGGCGAGGGCTATGCGGCCGCCATCAAGGTCGGCTATGACATGGTCCGCAACGGCCTCTACGAGAAGATCGAGGCTGATCTCAGGAAATATCATACTCTCATCGTTCCTCCCTCGGACGTTGAAGAGGAACCCGCGACAGGAACGATTTGAGTTGAGCATGATCCGATCTGTGGTCCGTGGAGTCGGCTCGGCGCTGCCCAAGCGCGTGCTGACCAATCACGAAATGGAATCGATGGTCGACACGACCGGCGAGTGGATCGTGCAGCGGACCGGCATCCGCCAGCGCTACATCGCGGGCGAGGGCGAGACGACGGCCTCGCTCGGCGAGGCCGCCGCGCGCGCCGCCCTCGCCAATGCCGGCATGCAACCCGGCGATATCGACCTGATCGTGCTGGCGACATCGACGCCGGACAACACATTTCCCGCGAGCGCGGTCAATATCCAGAACCGTCTCGGCATCCACCGCGGCGCGGCCTTCGACATCCAGGCCGTGTGCTCGGGCTTCGTCTTCGCCATGGCGACGGCGGACGCCTATATCCGCGGCGGCATGGCCAGGCGCGCGCTGGTGATTGGCGCCGAGACCTTCTCGCGGATCCTCGACTGGAACGACCGCACCACCTGCGTGCTCTTCGGCGACGGCGCCGGCGCGGTGGTCCTCGAGGCCGGGGAAGGGCAGGGCACGGTGGGCGATCGCGGCATCCTGACGGCCCATCTGCGCTCCGACGGCGCCCACAAGGACAAGCTCTATGTCGATGGCGGCCCCTCGACCACCGGCAAGGCCGGCGTGGTCCACATGGAGGGCCGCGAGGTCTTCAAGCATGCGGTGGGCATGATCACCGACGTGATCTACGACGCCTTCAAGGCCACGGGAACCGAGGCCGGGGATATCGACTGGCTGGTTCCGCACCAGGCCAATATCCGCATCATCGAGGGTTCGGCGAGGAAGCTCGGCATCCCGATGGACAAGGTCGTGGTCACGGTCGACAGGCATGGCAACACGTCGGCCGCGTCGATTCCGCTGGCGCTCGCCGAGGCGGTCGGCGACGGCCGCGTCAAGCGGGGCGATCTCGTGCTTCTCGAGGCGATGGGCGGCGGTTTCACCTGGGGCTCGGTCCTGCTGCGCTGGTAGGAAATTCAATCTCATAGCCGGCATGATGCCGCTTGACCCCGGCATGCAACCCCAATACTCTCCCGCTCGAACCACATAGTCAGCCAATGACGGGCGGGGGACAATGAGCGGCAAGACTGTGACGAGAGCGGATCTGGCAGAATCGGTGTTCCGCAAGGTTGGCCTTTCGCGAACGGAATCCGCACAGCTCGTCGAAACCGTCATCGACGAGATCTGCAATGCCATCGTGCGCGGCGAGAGCGTCAAGCTCTCCTCCTTCGCCACCTTCCAGGTCCGATCCAAGAACGAGCGCATCGGCCGCAACCCGAAGACCGGCGAGGAAGTGCCGATCTCCCCGCGCCGGGTGATGACCTTCAAGGCGTCGAACGTGCTCAAGAACCGGATTCTCAAGAGCCACCTCGCGCGCAAGGCGAAAGCCGCCAAGGCCTAGTTGATGGAAAAGAGCCCAGACGCCTTCCGGACGATCAGCGAGGTCGCCGACGACCTTGATCTGCCGCAGCATGTGCTGCGCTTCTGGGAGACGCGTTTCCCGCAGATCAAGCCCATGAAGCGCGGCGGCGGCCGGCGCTACTATCGTCCCGAGGATGTCGAATTGCTCAAGGGCATCCGGCACCTGCTCTACGATCATGGCTATACGATCAAGGGCGTGCAGAAACTGCTCAAGACCAACGGCAACAAGTTCGTCGCCGCGGCGGCGAGTGGCGATCTCGCCACGATGGAGGCGCTGGCCGCCCAGAGCGAGGCCGAGCAGGCGCCGCAGCAGCCCGGACACACGCCGCAGAGGGGGGCGGCGGTCGAGGACGACCAGATCGTCGGCAAGCCCAAGCCGCCCTCCAGCCGCCGGTTCTTCGGGCTCGTCGGCGGCGAGGATCAGGATTTTTCCGCCACCGGCAGCATGATCGGCAAGGAGGACAGGGCTCTGCTCCAGGAAGCGCTGTTCGACCTGCTCGAATGCAAGCGCCTGCTGGACCAGGTGCGGTAGCCTGTCCCGAATTCCCCGCCGCCGTCGCTTCGCCATCCGCAATCCTCGTGCAAGGCAACGCGTCTATCGCTTTTGGTGCAGAATGACTCTGTCCTGAAAGGAGTGCCGGCATGAAGGCGGCGGAATGGTCCAAGGTGGTTTGGCTCGAGATCGGCGACGGCAACCCCACACGCATCCGGGTATCGAATTCGCGGCAGGCCGCGGAATGCCTGCTGGAGCGCTGGTCGCGCAAGAACAACCGGGCCTATAAGCACGCGGTCATGGGGTGTTCCCGGGCGCTCAAGGGCCTGATCTCGGACGAGATCGCCCGCATCTTCCTCGTGGAAGCCGCCAAGCAGGCCAACTATTCCTTCACGGTGACGAAGAACGAGAATTCCGTCAGTAAGCTGGAAGCCGAGATCGCCGCGATCACCGACCAGCTGCTCGCGGCGGAACGCGCGCAGATTTCCGCGCATTGATCCCCGTTCCCGATCGGTTTCCGGAACGCGACGTGGAAGCGCGACGGCCGGGATGGGCCGAAGCATGGTTCCACCGGAAGGGTGTCATGTCCGGAAGGACGATCTGTAGTCTCGCGGGGTCATGCCTCTCAATGCGCGGAATTGCCGATTGAAATTGGCCAGATTGTCGTAACCGACATCCGCGGCGATTCTGGCGATCGGCTGGTCGGTTCCCGACAGGCGAGCGCAGGCCTCTCCGATGCGCAGCCGCGCCACATAGGCGGAAACCGTGGTGCGGGTATGCTTCACGAACATCCGGTGCAGGCCGGATTCGCTCAGCGCCGCGATCTCGGCCAGCCTGCCGATCCGAACCGGCCGGACATAGTCCTGATGGAGATGCCGCAGGACCCGGTCTATGCGGGACCGGCTGTCGCCGGTCGCGGGCAGCGCGACGGACGACAGGGTCCGCGCATGCGTCCGCTCCGCGAGGTCCAGGAGAATGCCGAGCACGGTTATGAGCCTGGTCGCCGGATCGGTGGCGAAGAGACTTTCGAACCTTTCCCGGAGCGCGTTTCCGATATCCGTTCCGAAGGAAAGGCCCGCCGCTGCCCGCCCGAAAAGCCTCCGGATCGGATTGAGCTCCACCGCGCCGCCGATGAAGCCGTCGATCCATGACTGCCGGAACCAGACGACGAGCGCGACATGAGGCTGGGCCTCGTTCACCTTCGCGCGGGACGACCATGTATGAGGGAGGTTGGGGCCGACCAGCACCAGATCGCCATGGCTATAATCGCCGACATGATCGCCGACGAAGCGCTGCCCCGTCGAGTTGAGCGTCAGCGTCAGTTCATATTCGGGATGATGGTGCCATGCGAAGGGAATGGATTCGTCGAGATACCGTTCGAGCATAGGGAGCGACGAATCCGGGCAATAGGGCAGCTTTTCGATATATGGCCTCGGCATGCGGCCAAACCCTCAACTTCGCCGGAATACTATCAGAATTGTGAAGGCGGCTACAACATCCCCCCGAACGATGCGCTACCGTTCGACCATCGCATTCGCAGCCAGGTTCAGAGGAGATCGACATGCAGGCCACCGCCGCCGCCAAACGGGACAGTCATCCGACCACATCGTCCAAGACGCAGTTGAAGGATATCCGCAAGACATTGCCGCTGCGCGTCCTGTCAAAGGCCGACTGGGAGCATTGGATCGCCCGGGGTTATGTGATCCTCCGGCAGGCGGTGCCGGCCGCCAATGTCGAGCGGCTGGTCGAACTTTTGTGGGCATTCGACGAAAAGGACCCGAACGATCCCGCGACCTGGTATGCGCCGCAGCGGCGCGAGCACAAGATGAAGGAACTGAACAATACCGGGATGCTGGAGATCTATAACCATCAATATCTCTGGGACAACAGGATGGAAAGCCGCGTCTATGACGCCTTCGTCGACATCTGGGATCGCGAGGATCTCTGGGTGACCATCGACCGGGCCAACCTCAACCCGCCCAGGAAGGTGAAGGGCAATCCGAACGGCTTCATCCACTGGGACGTCGATACCTCGATCCGCCCGCTTCCCATCGGCGTGCAGGGCGTGCTCAGCCTCAGGAAGCAGGACGGCGATGTCGGCGGGTTCCAATGCGTGCCCGGACTGTTCGAGCATTTCGAGGAATGGGTGAAGACCCAGCCCGAAGACCGCGATCCGATGCATCCCGACATGGCCGGCCAAACCGTCGTCAATATCGATATGGAGCCGGGCGACCTGCTGATCTTCAATTCGCTCCTGGCGCATGGCGTCCGGCCGAACCATTCGGACGGCCGCGTCCGCATGGCGCAATATATTTCCATGCATCCCGCCGATTATGACAATGCGGCGGAGCGGCAGGAACGCGTCCGGCTCTGGCGGGAGCTCGACCATCCGAAGCGCGACGCCTTTCCCGGCGACCCGCGGGACTGGGAGAAGAAGAATGCCCGAACCGCCACGCTCACGGAGCTCGGCGAGAGGCTGCTCGGCCTGAAGCCCTGGTGAAGCCGGCGGCTCTATTTCCTTGGCGTTAGCCGAAGAAGCTTGCCGGGCGACGCATCCTCGATCAGCCAGACCGCGCCGTCCGGTGCCACCGCGACATCACGGATTCGGGCTTCCATGTCCCATCTGTCGACCTCGTCGGCCGAACCGTCGGCATGCGTCTCGACCCGCACGAGCGCCATGCCCGCCAGCGCGCCGATCAGCGCCGAACCGCGCCAGGCCGGGAAGAGGTCGCCATCGTAGAAGACCAGGCCCGCAGGCGCGATGACGGGGGTCCAATAGACGGCAGGCGCCGCGAATTCGGGCCGCGTCTGGTGATCGGGAATGCGCCGGCCGCTATAATTGTCGCCGTTGGAGACCACCGGCCAGCCATAATTCCGGCCGGGTTCGATCAGGTTGAATTCGTCACCGCCGCGCGGACCCATTTCATGGAGCCAGAGCCGGCCGTCCGGCGCGAAGGCGAGGCCGTAGGGATGCGATGCCCCAGCGTCCAGGTTCGGGCCTGAACGCCGCCGGCCGCAAATTGCGGATTGTCGTCGGGAACCGTTCCGTCGAGATTGAAGCGCAGCACCTTGCCGAGCGCCTGCTCCGGGTCCTGCGCGGTTTGCGGCCGCATCCGGTCACCCGATGTCAGGAACAGATGCGATCCTTCGGGGTCGAAGGCGATGATTCCGCCCGGTTGTCCGCCGCGCCCTTTCGGTGTCTGGCGCCAGAGCACCTTGAGGTCGTCAAGGCCGGCCTTCGAATCATCGGAGGAGAGGGTCGCGCGGGCCAATGCCAGCCCGCCGTCACCGGAACCCGGCTCGACATAGGTGATGTAAACCTGCCGGTCGTTGGAGAAGTCCGGCGAAAGGGCAACGTCGAGAAGCCCGTTCTGCCCGCGAGCGACCACATTCGGCACATTGGAAATCTCGATCTTGTGCCCGGATTGATCGACGAGGAACATCCGGCCCGGCTTCTCCGTCACCACCATCTTGCCGTCGGGCAGGAAGGCCAGTGCCCAGGGCGTATCGAATTCCGCGACAGCCGCCGCGACGAAGGGCGTGGATGCGCTGAATTCACGATCGCCCGCATTGATGCTGCGTGCATTCGTCCCATCCGAAACCAGCGCCATGGACAATACGAGCGCTGCCGCCAGTCCTTTCGATCCGTACAAAGCCACTCCTTCCGGTTATTCCGATCACGCCATAGGCAAGAGCGATCCTGCCTGCGCCGTGAGCGATCGGGCGATACCTGGCCGGAACCAACAATATGGGAAGGTGGTTCGGCTCGGAGTCACGAATTTGCGGGACGTCATCACGAGGTGGTGATGCGTCTGTCCGGCTCGCAGGCGCGATCCTTGGCAATCGCGCAGCGTCGGCGCCCGAATGGAGTCGGGCATGAACATCAAGGAAAATTGATAAGCGATTGCAATCGCTTGAAAAACGTCGGAGTGGCGGGATTCGAACCCACGACCCCTTGACCCCCAGTCAAGTGCGCTACCAGGCTGCGCTACACTCCGTATGACGTTTGGTCGCCGCTAAGGCTTGGTCCGATTAGACTTTTCGGCATTCCGGCGCAAGGGGCAATTTCGACTTTTCAGCGCGAATATGGAACAAACGGCAGAGGCTGTCGCCGACTGTTCCCGGGGCGGTTGCGAAATCGTCCCATTTTGGGAAGTCCGGTGCAGGGATGCATTCTGCATCGAAGAGTTTTACAACCCTGTTCCAGCAATATGCAAAAGCTGATGAATCGCTGTGGAATAAGTATCGCGTCAGAATCTATCTGGACAGCGGAGATGAACTGAAACATAGTTCTCTCCTATCTTGTGTCCTTGAAGGGATTTGATGAGGAGAGGTGTATGAAGCCGATAAACTTGGTAACGGGAATCGCGATGCTTGCGGCACTTGGCGCCGGCTTGCCGCAGGAGGTCAAGGCCGCCGATCTCTATGGTGCGCTCGCCTATTCGCAGCGCACCACGAGCTATGGCTGGGCCAAGGACTTCAACACGCGGCGGGCGGCCGAGAAGGCAGCACTCCGTCGATGCCGCGAGCGGGCCAGCGATTGCCGGGTGGCGATTTGGTTCCGCAATGCCTGCGGTGCGCTCGCGGTCGGCGGCGACGGCGGCTGGGGCTCCGACTGGGGCGTCAATCTCCGCGCGGCGCAGAACAAGGCGCTCCATGTCTGTAGCGGCTATTCCTACAATTGCCGGATCGTGGTCGCACAGTGCGTCGGCCGGTATTGAGGCCCGCATTCGTCTGATATTGCACCTTTTTCAGGCCCGGTCCCGCATGGCGGGGCCGGGCCGAATATGTATCGGCTATTTCCGGGCGACCGCCCGTCGATAGGCCGTTTCCGTCTCGCCGACCATGCGCTCGAGCGTGAAGAGGTTGGTCCGGAGGGCTGCCGCGGTCCTGAAGGCGAGATGACGCTCCGGCGACGAGATGGTGAGCATCGCTTCGGCCAGTTCGGTCGGGTTGTCGCTGTTGGGCACGATCAGGCCGTTCACGCCGTGCTCGACGACGGTCGAGGCGCCCCCGACATCGGTAAGCACCATGGGCAGGCCGGCGGCGGCGGCCTCCAGCATCACATAGGACATCGCCTCGTAGCGGCTCGGCATGACGAGCGCGTCGAAGGCCTGCATGGCTTCCGCTCCGGGGACTTCCGCGCCGAGATGCACCCTCTCCGACAGATGCGCCTCCATGACCTGGATCTTGACGTCTTCCTCCAGTTCGCCGAAGCCGATCATGGCGAGTTCGGCATTGGGGCGGTCGGATGCGATGCGCTGAAAGGCCTTGACCAGCCGTTCCGGCGCTTTTTGCGGCGAAAGCCGGCCGATATAGCCGAAGGCGAAGCTGTCCGGCCGCAGGCCAAGCCGGGCGCGCATCGCGTCGCGCTCGCCGGCCGGCGGCATGACGACGCCGTTGACCACGGTCGCAAGCCTGTCGGCCGGGATCTTCAGCCCGTTGATCGCATGCCGGTATTCGTCATCGGAGACGCAGATGACGGTATCGGAGAGATGGCGGCCGAACAGGCCTTCGATCAGACCGTAGACAAGGCGGCCCACCCCGCCGAGCGTCGGGTCCATCGTGCGGAAGGCATGGGGCGTATAGATGCGCCGCGCGCCGCCGCCGGGCCATCCGAGCCGGATCAGCGCGCCGGCCTTGGAGGAATGGCCGTGGACGATGTCGAAGGGGCCGCGGGCTCCGACGATCGCGTCGATCGATCGCCATGCCCCGAAATCAGCCGGGGAGGGCGCGCGCCGCATCGGGACCGGCAGGACGGCTTCGAGGGGGAGGGCGGTCAGTTCCTCGACGAAACGCGGCTCGGCGCGCCGGGGCGAATAGACCGCCGTGACCCGATGGCCGCGGCCGGCGAGCGCGCCGCACAGATCGACGAAATGCCGGCCGGAACCGCCGCCGCTCGGTTCCAGCACTTCGAGGATTTTGAGCGGCCGTGCATCGGCTTCGGTGTTCATCGTGTGGTCCCGCGCGTCCGCATGCGCCGATGGGCATGCTCGAGCGCGAGGCAGCCCCAGACGATGCCGAAAAGCATGAAATGATGTCGCCAGTGATCGGTATCGATCACGTTTCCGATCAGCTCATGGCCACAGAGCGTGATCCAGCCGATCATGAGATAGGGCTGCCACGGCCGGTCGCGCAGCAGGTAGCGGAAGCCCAGCCAGATCGACGTCCAGACCAGCCCGACATAGGAGATGAAGCCGAGCCAGCCATAGCTGGTCAGCGATTTCAGCCAGATATTGTGCTCGTCCTCGGGGTAGATCGTGCTAAACACCATCGGCCCGATGCCGAGCGGCTGGCTCATGGCGGCGAGGAAGCCCAGCTTGTGCCGCTCGAAGCGGCCGAGATGCCCGCCGTCATAGTCCTGCACCAGCGAGGTGCGGCTGGTGAGCAGGTCGGAGACCTGCGGGATCTGGAGAGCGACGACGATCGAGACGACGGCGAAGATGACGCCGCCCAGCGCGAGGACGATGATCTTCAGCCGGAACGCCCCGGAGCGCTCCTTGATGAACATCACGACGATCATCATCATCGCCGAGAACAGGAAGAGCGCCCAGGCCGCGCGCGAGAAGGAGAGCAGCACGCCGATGGTGAT
>JAGRLJ010000044.1:0-8332 GCA_020441805.1 Rhizobiaceae bacterium | reverse complement strand
CGAAGACGTTGGGGTCCTGGAACGCGCCCTTGGCGCGGTCGTAGAGCGTGAACACGCCGGAGCCGGGAAAGGCGTTGAAATAGCCACCGATGCCGAGCAGCGCCGTGATCACCGCCGCCGCCGTCCAGGCGTTGAAGATCAGCCGCAGCCGTTGCCAGTCGTCCTCGATGATGGCGGAGAAGAAGACCGCCGACAGCGCCAGGAACAGCGACACGCCCATATAGATCGGCGCGTCGCCGATCGCCGCCATCTGCGTGATCGACAGGAAGCCGCCGGTCATGAAGACGAGCATGAAGGCGAGCAGCACGCCTGTCGTGCGCGAGATCGGCAGGCCGAGAATGAACCAGCCACCGATCAGGAAAGCCATGAAGAGCTCGTAGGGCGCGGGCTCGGCGATGACGAAGCCCGACAGGAAGACGCCGAAGGCGACGAGCCCCGAGCCGACGAAGCGCAGGGCCATGCGCCTCGGCTGACGGACGGGAACCGATGTCGCCGCGATCGCGCTCAATAGGCGTTTTCCGTGTTGAGGAGACGGATCGGGGTCAGGAACAGGATCTTGAGATCGAACCAGAGCGACCAGTTCTCGATGTAATAGAGGTCGTAGGCCGTGCGGAATCGGATCTTCTCGTCCGAATCGATCTCGCCGCGCCAGCCGTTGATCTGCGCCCAGCCGGTCACGCCGGGCTTGACGCGATGGCGGGCGAAATAGCCCTCCACGACGTCGGCATAGACGCGGTCACGGGTCTGGGCGAGGACGGCATGCGGCCGGGGCCCAACCAGCGAGAGATCGCCTCTCAGCACGTTGAAGAGCTGCGGCAGTTCGTCGATGGAGGACTTGCGCAGGAAACGGCCCACGGGCGTCACGCGCGGATCGCCCTTGGTGACGGCCTTCGCGGCCGTGACGTCCTGCATGTCGGTATACATCGACCGGAACTTGTAGACGTTGATCGTCTCGTTGTTGAAGCCGTGCCGCATCTGCTTGAAGATGATCGGTCCCCTGGAGGTCAGCTTCACCGCGACCGCCGCCGCCAGCATCACCGGCCAGAGGCAGAGGATGGCGACCGTGGCGAAGAAGATGTCGAAGATACGCTTGGCGACCGAATCCCAGTCGCTGATCGGCTTGTCGAACACGTCGAGCATCGGCACCTTGCCGATATGCGAATAGGCGCGGGGGCGGAATTTCAGGTTGTTGGCATGGGCCGCGAGGCGGATGTCCACCGGCAGGATCCAGAGCTTGCGCAACAGGTCGAGAATACGCTTCTCGGCTGTGAGCGGCAGCGAGATGATCAGCATGTCGACGCGGGCGGCGCGCACGAATTCCACGAGCTCCGACACCGTTCCGAGCTTCGGGTAGCCGGCGATCAGGTCGGGGGAGCGGCGGTCGAGGCGGTCGTCGAACACGCCCAGGATGCGGATATCGTTGTCCGACTGGCTTTCGAGGTTGCGGATGAGCTCGCGGGCCGGATTTCCGCCGCAGACGATGACGGCGCGGCGTTCGAGAATACCGTTGCGCAGCCAGCGCTTGAGCGACCAGGCCGCCACGAAGCGCGAGGCGACGAGATAGGACGCGCCCGACAGGAACCAGCCGGCGAACCAGACGCGCGAATAGGTGCCGCCGACCTTCATGAAGAACAGCGCCATGGCCATCGCCGCGAAGGCGATCGTCCAGGCGCCGATGAGGCGGCTCAGGCTCCGCCGCGCGGCGCGCAGCACCGTAAGCTGGTAGCAATCGGCGAACTGGATGAAGAGCACGCTGAGTGCGGCGCCGGCGGCGATGGTGAGCGTATAGACCGCCATGACGCGATCTTCCTGCACATAGCCGAAGCTGATGGCGCAACCGATCGCGAACAGCATCAGGAAGTCGACGAGGCGGAAAAGGCCGGTCATCATCGCCGGCGAGAATTTTTCCTCGCGGAACTGCGCGGCGACGCGCTTGGCGAAATCGTTGAGTTCCACCGGCTGGCTCGGCCGCCTTCCCGCCGAGGTTTCCTCGTTGGAAATGGTGCGGATCTCGGAAACCTGCTTGCGCAGGCGTTCCACGTCGAGTTCGCCGTCGTTTTTTTCTGCCTGATTCATCGTCTTTTACTCAATACGCGTTGCCCCGAGCCTAGGGCAAAGGCCCTAAGAAACGCTTACGCTGCGGGAGACCCGCGTCCGGAAATGGAACGAGGCGCGAGGTGTGGATGCAGGTTGAGCTAACGGCCGACGAGTTCGTGGTAGAGCGCGGTGATGCGCGCGGCCATCGTCCGGGAACTGAAGACGGCGTGGAAGCCGTCGCGCTCGGGCATGTTGGCCTCGCGCCAGCCGGGAACGGTGATCGAATCGGCCATGGCGCGGGCGAGCGCGTCGCTGTCGCCGGCGGGCACCAGGGCGGCGCTCTCCGTGCCCAGGACTTCGGAAATGCCGCCGACATTCGAGGCGATGACGGTGCGGCCCGCGGCGAGCGCTTCGAGCACGATATAGGGCATGGATTCGGCGCGCGAGGGCACGACGACATTCTGCGACCGTGCAAAGGCCTCGCGGATGTTCATCGCCGGCAGCATGGTGATGCGGCGGCCGAGCCCCCGCACGGTCATCATGTCGAGATATTCCTGCTTCTGCGGGCCGTCGCCGATCATCATCGCCGAGAGCGGGCGCTTGAGCAGCCGTTCGGTCTTGGCGAAGGCGTCGACGAAGATATCCGGACCCTTGAGGTCGCGCAGCATGCCGACATAGAGGAAATGCACGGCGTCGGGCGCTTCGGGCACGATTTCGAAATCGGCCTCGCCGATGCCGTTATAGACCACTTCATACCGACGGAAGGGCGGGCCCACCTTGTCGGCATAGGTCTTGTGCTCGAATTCGCAGACGAAGACGAGGCCGTCGGTGAACCATTCCTGCAATCGTTCGAGCTTGAACACGCCCCAGCCGCTCCAGCGGCCGCGATCGAAATGAAGGCTGCCGCCATGCGGTGAATAAAGGCGGGATACGCTGTACCTGTTCACCCGCAGCAGCGAGCCGGCGAGCCTGGCCATGGCGCCGCCCTTGGCGCCGTGGCCATGCAATATGTCCGGCCGCAATTCTCGTATTTCCTTGTAGCTTCTCCAGAAGGCCGGAATGTCGCGCGGCGTGATCGACCGGTCGATCGGCATGCGGGACAGTCCCAGCGAAAGGTGGGGCAGGATCGATGCGAAGAGGCGATCCTCATGCTCGCCGCCGGTCGAGGAATCGCAGAGGATGCCCACATGATGGCCCGCCCGGCTCTGCTCGATCGCGAGATCCCGCACATGGCGGAAGATGCCGCCGACCGGCGACCTGAAGCAATGAAGTATCCGTAATGGCGGCTCATCCGTCATCGATCTTCCAGGTCAAAACAGGCGTTCGCGAATATAGATGGTGTCGCCTGCGAGCACCGGGTCTGAAATCAGCACGCGGCCGGTCAGGATCTCTCCATTGATCTTGCGGGTGATGTCGGCATTGGACTGGAGCGCGCGCGGTGTGTAGCCGCCGGCGAGCGCGATCGCATTCTGCACCGTCATGCCGGGAACGTAGGTATATTGGCCCGGCTGGCCGACCTCGCCCATGACGAAGATCGAACGATAGCGATCGACCTCGATCGAGACGTCGGGATTGCGCAAATAACCCTTCTGAAGCTGGGCCGCGATCTGGCCCTCAAGTTCCTTGAGCGTCCGGCCGCGCGCCGGAACCGACCCGATCAGCGGGAAGGCGATATAGCCCGCCTGGTCGACCGAATAGGTATTCGTCAGGTCGCGCTGGTCGAAGACGGTGATCCTGAGCCGGTCGCCGGAATCGACGCGATAGGGCTGGATGGTCGCCTCGTGGAACGCCTTGGGGGCGGGTCGGTAGGATGAGCAGGAGGACATGGCCGCGGCGACCGCCAGCATCAGGGCGATCGAAAGGCGGTGCCCTTTCCGGACGGTAACCATTCGCGTCTGTCTCCACGGCTCCGGCGCGGCGCGCCGATGACTTCCTGCGGGTCCACCGACTTCGTTAACGCGCCATGGCGCCGGCGGCCGGACCTTCGAGCGTTGTTATCGGTCGGTTAAGGTTAACAACGGGTAAAGCCATGCCTCGGACGGCCGAAATTTAGAGATCGGGATGCCGCGCCTCGCGGGCAGGCTCCCCGTTAACGCTTCGCTTACCTTGTCTCTTTAGGTTTGGGCGGCGATTTGTACGGAGTGGATGCGCATGTCGGACAGGCGATACAGCGATGAGGATGCGGATATCGATCTTGGCGGGCTCGTCGGCGCCATCTGGCGGCGGCGCATCCTCGTTCTCCTGTCGACCGTGGCCATCGGTGGCGCGGCATTCGGTATTTCCAGCATGGTGTCGCCGCGCTACCAGGCCGAGACGCGCATTCTGATCGAGACCCGCAATCCCGCGCTCGGCGCGCAGCAGAACCTGCCGGCCGCGCCCGAACCGATCCTCGACGAAGCGGGCGTCGCCTCGCAGGTGGCGCTGCTGCAATCGGCCGATCTCGTCAAGCAGGTGGCGCGCGAGCTGAAGCTGAGCGATCTCCGCGAGTTCGATCCAAGCGCCAATCCGGACCCCTTGACCCGTATCCTGGTGCTGACGCGCCTGATGAAGAATCCGCTCGACGTGCCGCCGGAAGAACGGGTGCTGACGGAATTCTACAAGAAGCTCCAGGTTTACCAGGTCGAGAAATCGCGCGTTATCGCCGTCCAGTTCTCTTCCAAGGATCCGAAGCTGGCGGCCCGGGTGCCGACCGAGATGGCGCGAGTCTATCTCGCCCTGCAATCCGGCGCCAAGCTCGACACGACCAACGATACCGCCAAATGGCTCGAGCCGGAAATCGCCAATCTGCGCGAGAAGGTGCGGGATGCGGAAGCCAAGGTCGCCGAATACCGTGCGTCGTCCGATATCTACAAGACCGGGGAGCAGAACACCTTCGCCGAAAGCCAGCTCGGCAATATCTCGCAGGAACTCGCGCGGATTCGCGGCGAGCGCGCCAATGCCGAGGCGCGGGCCGACAATGTCCGCGATGCGCTGAAATCCGGCCGGAGCGCCGATTCGCTGAGCGAAGTCGTCGGCTCGCCGATGATCCAGCGGCTCAAGGAAACGCAGTCCAATGTCGAAGGGCAGATCGCCGATCTCTCGACCTCGCTGCTCGATGGCCACCCGCGGCTCAAGGCGTTGCGCTCGCAGCTTTCCGGCATCAACGAGCAGATTCGCCGCGAGACGCGCAAGATCCTGACCAGCCTCGAAAACGAGGCGACCGTCGCCCGCGATCGCGAAAAGCAGCTGATGCGCCAGCTCGAAACGGTGAAGGCCGATACCGCCGTCAACGAGGAGCGCCAGGTCGGACTGAAGGCGCTGGAGCGTGAGGCGACCGCGCAGCGCCAGCTTCTCGAAACCTATCTGTCCCGCTACCGCGAGGCCGTGTCGCGGCAGGACATGAATGCCACGCCCGCCGACGCGCGCGTCATTTCGAACGCGACGACGCCCGCCGAGCCCTATTTCCCCAAGGTGCTGCCGATCACCATCGTCGCGGCGCTCGCCGGCTTCATCCTGAGCTCGGTCTTCGTGATGCTGTCCGAACTGTTCTCCGGACGCGCCATCCGCTATTCCGAGCCGGAAATGGATAAGGACGAGGACGAGGTCGAGCTCGAACCCGTCGTCGCGCCGGTGGCGGCAAAGGCCGCGCCAACGGCATCGGGCGATATGCGGGACATGTCCCCGCCGGTCGAGGTGGCGGAAAGGCCGGCGGCCAGGGCCGAAAGCCTGCTCTCGCTGGAACTGGGAACGGGTCGGGTCGATCCCGTCGCCGTCGAGGACGCGGAGGAGCACTTCGCCGAAGAGACGTTCTCGGTCAATGCGGTGGCGCGGCATCTGGTCGATACCGACGTCAATGTCGCGATCGCCGTCTCGCTTTCCGGCGACACCGGCTCGACCGCGACCGTGATCCTCGCCCGGACGGTGGCGGAGATGGGCCGCAAGACGATCCTGATCGACATGACCGGCTCGGCGCTGCCGACCCGGCTGATGGCGGAGAATAGCCGCCAGCCCGGCATCACCGACCTGCTTTGCGGCGAAGCCTCGATCGCCGATACGATCCATGGCGACAGGCTCTCGGACGCGCATGTCCTGCCGCATGGCAACGCCAATGCCAAGCGGGCGATGCGCGCCGCCGAGCGGCTGGGCATGATCGTGGATTCGCTTGCCAATGCCTATGACATCGTGATCGTCGAATGCGGTCCGGCCAATGTCGAGGGCGTCAAGCGCCTCGCGCGCGACGGCCAGGCCGAGATCGTCCTGTCGGCCTCCGACGCCTCCGACGCGGAGATCGAAGCGGCCGCGACCAGCTTCATCGAGGCGGGATATGACGATGTCGTGCTGCTGTTCGGTGAAAACCGGCCGCTGCCGCCGACATCGGACCGCAGCAAGGCGGCGTGAGTCTCAATCCTCGTCGCGATCCGGTTCCCCGGTCTTGCCCTGCGGGGCATTGTGCACCTTGGCGCGGATGCGTTGCAGGAAGGAATAGACCGCCGGGTTCTGCTTGATCATCGACTTGAGGCGCGTGGCGGTCTCTTCCTTGAGCGCGGCGAGGCGCCCAAGCTGGGTGATGGGAAGCGTCACATTGACCTGCACTGTTTCGACATTGGTCCAGGCGCGCTTGAAAGGCATGTCGCCGATGCCGAAATCGAAAAGCCCGACATCCTGGCCGTTGTAGCTTTCCACCATGAGATGGAACAGCAGTTCGCCCGGCGCGGCATGGGTGAGGGGGCCGCTGCCGATGGTGCAGAACTGGACGATCACATGGTCGCCCTTGCGCGACAGGCCGGCAATGGCCGGCACCTCGCCCGCATGCTCGCCGCCCGTCATGCGCAGCGCGTGAAGCCTGAGGGCGAAACGATTGCCGTCCTGCGGCAGTTGCGCGAGCGAATGCAGGAATTCGCGGGTTTTCGGGCAGGCGAAGACATTCGGCAGGTCGAGTTCGACGAGCCGCTGGCCCTTCTGCTCGAAGAAGAGGTCGAGGAAACGGTTCTTCTCCGCCGGGGTCGCCGCGACCACATGCTCGTAGCCGCCCAGGGCTTCGAGCCGGCGATGGCTGGCGCTGAATTTCTTGCGCCGCCGCTTGGCGCTCAACTGCGCCAGCGTCGCGACGAAACCGGGCTGCATGGTCAAGGCGAAGGCGCGGTTCTGGTTCTCGACGAAGGGCAGCATGGCGAAGGGCATGCGCCGCCCGCGCCAGACCTGGGGGATATTGGTGAGCAGCACGAAATCGACGCCGGCGGCGGCCGCACGGATCCGCATGCCGATGAACGCCATCGTCTCGGGCGTCGCCGCGGCGAGGAAAGCCTCGGACATCAGGCCGGTATTGAGGTTGGAATGCTCGGCGCCGACGAACTGGGCGCTGGTGAACATGCGGCCCCGGACCACTTCGAGCGGCAGGATGAAGGCCAGCTCGCCGTCCATCCGCCCCTCGACGATCATCAGGCGGCGACGATATTGCCGGATCCAGGCGAGACACCAGTCGTAGCCGTGGTGCAGCGAGTTGAAATCGTGCGCCTCGAGCGCGCGCCAGGCGGCTTCCAGCGGTTCCATCCGGTCGTGGATCGAAACTGTCAGACTGCCGGCCATGCGAGGGTGATCCACGATAGGAAAGGTTGGCGCATAGGCGGGTCGGTCTTCCGGCGCGCCCATGATCTGGAAATTTGTCTGCCCTGCATGCACGGCGCGGTGCTCCCCGGCGAAATGCGAACTGTCGCCAACATCCGAAGGGGAACTTAAAGGAAAAGAAGCGGATAAAAACTTAACCCGCTTCGCCGTGCATGTCTATTTGCCGGCGGCTGGTTAACCGATGGTTACTTGCGGGCCGGCCGGTGCATCCACTTGATGATCCACATCGCCGGTAGGATCCAGAGGAAACCGGTGAAGAAGAAATAGGCGAGATGGACATACCAGGGCGAGGTGCCCAGCGTCGCCGAGGCGACCGTCACGGCGACCAGCGCATAGAGAAGGACGAGCACGACCAGAAGGACGGTGCCGATGATCCTGCGGAGCGCGTCGGGCATATTGTCTCACATCCCATCTTTTTATCTTGTCAGCCGGGCAGGGGTCATGCAGAGCAGGGCCTGAAAGGAACCCGCCATGACTGACAGCGCAATACAAGCCGGGGCCCGGATTGACAAGGAGATTGACCGGATCGGACGCAATCGCCGGCTAGTCCGCGGTTGGCTGATGGCCGTGCTGCTCGCGCTTCTGGCGCTGGTTCTCGTCGGCGGGGCGACGCGGCTCACCGATTCCGGCCTGTCGATCACCCAGTGGAAGCCGATCCATGGCGTTGTTCCGCCGCTGACGGCGGAGGAAT
>JAGRLJ010000043.1:7998-22590 GCA_020441805.1 Rhizobiaceae bacterium | reverse complement strand
GCCGAGATCGGCTCGATGAAGATGCGCGAGGAGATCGACGCTCTCCAGGTCATGGGCCTCAATCCCGTGGGCGTGCTGATCTTTCCGCGGCTGCTCGCGCTGACCATCGCGCTGCCCCTGCTGACGGTGATCGCCAATTTCGCCTCGCTGGCCGGCGCCGCCACGGTGGCCAATGTCTATTCGGGAATCACCCTCGAGGTCTTCCTGTCCCGACTCCAGGCGGCGATCGACGTATCGACGGTGGTTTCCGGTATGCTGAAGGCGCCGTTCATGGCTCTCATCATCGGCATCGTCGCCTCCGTCGAGGGCTTCAAGGTCGAGGGAAGCGCCGAGTCCCTCGGCCGGCAGGTCACCGCTTCGGTGGTTAAGGCAATTTTCGTCGTGATCCTGGTGGACGGCCTGTTCGCCATGTTCTATGCCGCGATCGACTTCTGAGGGGCCGGGCGTGATCCTTGAACCGCAAATGGATGCTGGAGGAGAACGGGAGACGGTGCTGTCGGCGCGCGGCATCACCGTGGCCTTCGGCTCCAATGTGGTGCTCGACAAGCTCGACCTCGACATTTACCGGGGCGAGATCCTCGGCTTTGTCGGCGCCTCCGGCGCGGGCAAGTCGGTGCTGATGCGCTCGATCCTGCGGCTCATTCCGCGCCAGGCCGGCGAGATCCGGCTTCTCGGCATGGATTACGGCAGCCTGCCCGACAGCGAACGCTTCGAGCTCGACATGAAACTGGGCGTGCTCTTCCAGCACGGCGCGCTGTTCTCCGCGCTGACGGTCAAGGAGAATATCCAGTTCCCGATGCGGGAATATCTGACCATGCCGAAATCGCTGATGGACGAACTGGCACGGCTCAAGATCGAGCTTGTCGGTCTGGCGCCGGAGGCGGCCGACAAATATCCGTCGCAGCTTTCCGGCGGGATGATCAAGCGGGCGGCGCTGGCGCGCGCGCTCGCCCTCGATCCGGCCCTCGTCTTCCTCGACGAACCCACATCCGGCCTGGATCCGATCGGCGCCGCGGAATTCGACGACCTGATCGCCAAGCTGAGGGATACGCTCGGGCTGACCGTCTATATGGTCACCCACGATCTCGACAGCCTGTTTTCGGTGTGTGACCGTATTGCCGTTCTGGGGAAAAAACGCGTACTCGTCTCCGGAACGATCGAGGATATGCTTGATTGTCCGGATGAATGGGTACAGTCATACTTCCGCGGCAAGCGTGCCCGCTCAATACCTCGCCCCGACGGCAAGAATCCGACAAGAGTATAGTCCGGCCAGAGACGAAAGTATTTGATGGAAACCAAGGCGAATTACGCGATTGTCGGCTTTTTCACCGTGCTTGTGATGCTCGCGGCCTTTGCATTCATCTACTGGATGCAGGTTTATGGCCGCGAGGGCCGGATGGAGCCGCTGAGAATCGTCATTCAGGGATCGGCCAACGGCCTGAGCGTGGGCTCGCCGGTGCGCTTCAACGGCATTCCCATCGGCTCGGTGCGACGGCTCAAGGTCCATGAAACCAATCCGAACCGCTCCGTCGCCCTGACCGAGGTCCAGGCGGATGCGCCGATCTATCCCGGCACCCGGGCCGTTCTGGAGTTGCAGGGCCTGACCGGAGCGGCCTATATCGAGCTCTCGGGCGGCGATACCAGCAAGGAGCGGCTGCTCGTCACCCAGACCGATACGGACAAGCCGGCGGAGATCCTCGCCGATCAGTCCGGGCTGACCAATCTCGTCAAATCCGCAAGCGACATCATGCGCAAGACCGAGGCGACGGTCGACGAGATTACCGGTTTCGTCCGCGACAATCGCCAGCCGCTCAACCAGACGATCAGGAATGTCGAGACCTTTTCCACGGCGCTGCGCGACAATGCGCCCGGCATCGACAAGTTTCTCCAGAGCGTGACCGAGCTTTCCGGCACGATCAAGGGCTTTTCCGGCCGTATGGAAAGCACGCTGGCCTCGGTCGATTCGCTGGTCAAGGCGATCGATCCCAAGAAGGTCGACTCGATCCTGACCAATGCGGAGAAGATCAGCGGCGACCTTGCCGCCGCGTCCGGGGACATGGCCAATACCGTCAAGAGTTTCCGGGAAACGGCGGATGCCTATCGTCTCGTCGGCGAGAAAGTGTCCAAGACGCTCGACAATGTCGATAAGCTGATGGCCGAGATCGATCCGAAGCAGGTCGGTGAATCGCTGGACGATATCCGCGCCGCCGTGGCCGATGCCCGCTCGGCGGTCGCGAGCTTCAAGGGGATCTCGGAGGATATCGCCAGGCGGCGGCCCGATATCGACAAGACGATCACCAATATTTCGGAGACGGCCGAGAAGATCAACAAGGCCTCCGGCCGCGTCGACGGCGTACTCGCCAAGGTGGATTCCTTCCTCGGCACCGGGGATTCCCAGTCGCTGTTCGCCGATGCGCGCGCGACGCTCAAATCCTATCGCGAGCTTGCCGACACACTCAACAAGAAGGTCGGCCCGATCTCGGACAACCTCGCGCAATTCACCGGCTCGGGCCTCAAGAATGTCGAGGGTCTGGTGGACGACATGAGACGGGCGATGCGCAATCTCGATCAGGCGATCTCGCGCTTCGACAACAACCCGCAGCGGTTGATTTTCGGCGGCCAGGAGGTCAAGGAATTTGACGGCAGGGTGCGGCGTTGAGGGGGCGGGCATTGGCGATAGAGAATAGAGCGCGGACACTGACGGTCGCGGCGGTGCTTGCCCTGTCGGCGGCCATGCTGGGAGGATGTCTCGGCGGCGGAGCCAGCAAGGATACCTATGACCTCTCCGCCATGCCCGTGGTCGAGGGCCCTGCCGCCAGGAAGCGGCAGATCCTCGTCACCGAGCCGACGGCGCTCAAGGCCCTCGATTCCGAGCAGGTGGTCATCCGCCTGTCCGGAGTCGAAATCCAGTATCTGTCCAAGGCGCGCTGGAGCGACCGGTTGCCCAAGCTCGTCCAGGCCAAGCTTGTCGAGGCTTTCGAGAATACCGGGCGGCTCGGCGGTGTCGGCAAGCCCGGGGAGGGACTGGCGATCGATTTCCAGATCGTCACCGACATCCGCGCCTTTCAGGTCGAGACCAATGGCGGCAGCCATGCCAGTGTCGAAATCTCGGTGAAGCTGCTCAACGATCGCAACGGCACTGTCAAGGCGCAACGGGTTTTCAGCGCGACCTCGCCGGTGCAGGGATCGGGCAACCGCGACTACGTCTCGGCCCTCGACCGCGCCTTCGGCAAAGTGTCGGCGGAGATCGTCGGCTGGACCCTGTCGGCGATCTGACCTGTCATCCCCCATGAGCGGAAGCGACCGGTTCGCCGGACACGATGTGTCCGGTGCGGTGTTTCCGCATGGCCTTTAAATGTCCCCAGCGATCGGATGCCAGGGTCGATCCCGGCGCGAAAGAGCGGAGTTCTGGCCGGAGCCGGAGATTTGCTCCCCTTCTCCCCGGCGGAGAGAAGGGGAAATCCGTTGAGCCGCCGTTCTTCCATGAATGGCGGCGAAGCCCGGGTCGGCGTTACGAGAACCGCCCGGCGGCATGCGCCAGCATCGTATAGACCTTGCCCGTGTCCGAGGTGAGGTAGGACTGGGTGAGGACCCGGTCGCGGTCGTTGCGGGCGACATCGGCGAGAAGCTTCTCGAAGTCGGTGATGTAGCGATCGACGGCAAGGCGGAATTCGGACTCGTTGTCGTATTTTCGCTTGATCTCGTCGAAGGTCTGCTGGCCCTTGAGCGTATAGAGCCGCCGCGTGAACACGTCGCGTTCGCCGCGCTGGTAACGCCGCCAGAGCTCGACGGAGGCGTCATGGTCGATGGCGCGGGCGATATCGACCGAGAGAGAATTCAGCGATTCGACCACATGACGGGGATTGCGGGCCTCGGCGGGCGCCGCCGATACCGGCTGGGCGGCGGGTGCCGCGCGGCGCGGCGCGGGCGCTTCGTCTTCCATCGAGGCATTGCGCAGCAGGTCTGATATCCAGCCCTGGCCTTCGGAGAGCCGCGGTGTTTCGGCCGGGCGCTCGCGCATCTGCGCGGGGCGTTCGGCTGCGGCGCGCGGGGCGTTTGCCTGGACGGCCGGCTGTTCGATGCCGAGGCTGCCGCGAAGGCCTGTCGGCTCGGCAGGCGGGGCGGCGACCTCGGCCCGCGCGGGTTCCTGGCGGACGGCTGGCGGCGGCTCGGCGACGACCGGGCGAGCCGGTTCGACGATCCTGGCCTCGGGCTCCTCGACCGGTTCGGCCTGGCGCAGGGTGGCGGCGGCCATGACCGGCTGGCGGCGGACCGGCTCCGGCTCGCGCGTCGCCGTCGGGCCGGCGAGATCGCCGCGATGGCTCTCCTGTCGGCGGGGGCTTTCGAGATGAGCCGAGGAAACGCCGATAATGCCCGAGAGTTCCTGTAGGGCCTTGACCTGCTCGGCCACGGCGCGCCGCATCTGGGCGGCGCTTTCCTTCGCTTCCTCCGGCAGGTCGAAGGCGCCGCGCTTGAGGTCGGCACGGGTCTCGCTCAGTTCCTTGCGGATATCACCCGCCGTGCGGCGGATCTCGTCCGTCGCGCCGGCGAAACGGTTGACGGCGTCCTGCACGGCTTCCTTGAGCGCGTCGCGCATCTGGCTCGCGGTGGCGATCGAGCGCTTGCCGGTCTCGCCGAGCAACCGATCGACATCGGAGAGCGAATTGGTGACGCTCGCGCGCAGCCGGCCCGCCACATCCTCGGCCCGTTCCGTCGCCTTGCCGAGGCTCGCCTCGACCGCCGCCGAGACTTCCTCGGCGGCGCCGGTGACGGCGGTCTTCATCGATTCGGCCATCTGGCCGGCGCGCTTTTCGGTCTCGCCGAGAATGCCGCCGATATCGGCGAAGGACGCCTGCACGGAATTCTTGAGATTGGTCGAGACCTGGCTGGAGCGGGACTCCGCGCGGTCGAAAGCCGCGTCCACCAGCCCCGCGAGCGACCGCATCGTGTTCTCGATCTCCTCGGAACGATGGACGAGGCCGACGGCAAGCGCCTGGAGCGCATCCTCGCGCTCCTCCAGTGTCGAAACGAGATTGGACTGTGCCGCCGACAGCAGGTCGGAGGCCTGGCCGAGCACCTTGGAATGATCGTCGAAGCGGCCGACGATCGTGGCGATCTGTTGCAGGGCCTCACCCGAAACCGTCGCCAGCCGGTCGGCCTTACCTTCGAGCAGGCGCGTGGAGGCGTGAATGGAATTGGAGACGCGGGTGGTCGAGTCGGAGAATTTGCCGGCCACGGTCTCCAGGTTCTGCTCGACCGCTCCCAGTGTATTCGCAGCGCTGGTCACCAGTTGCTGGATGCCGCTATTGCTTTCATCCAGCGCGGAGATGAGGCCTGTAACGGTTGTGCGCAGCGACTGCTCGGAACCCGCCAGCATCCGCGCCGACTCTTCCGTCCGCGATGCGATGGCGGCGATCAGGCTGGAATTCTCGGCGCGAAGCTGCGCCACGCCGGTAATCGCCGCCGCACTGATCCGGTCGGCCGTTTCGCGGCCGAGCTCTCCGAGACCGTCGATGGCGGGCTGGGCCTTTTCTTCGATCAGCTTCGTCAGTTCGGCGGAGCGCGCCGCGAGGATCGAATTGAGCTCGCGTGTGCGCTCGTCGAGCGTCGTGCGGATGGTCTCATGGCGGGCGCCGAGCGCCTTTTCCGTGGTATCGAGGTTTTCGCGGATCGCCGCGGCATCCGCGCTGACCCGCGCGCTCGTCGCCGTGATCTTGCTCGAAAACGCGTCGGCGTCGCCGCCAAGCCTGCTGGCGAAGGCGCTTGCGTCCCCCGAAAGACGATCCGCGAAGGCGCCTGCGTCGCCGGAGAGGCGGTCGGCGAAGGTTTCCGCCCGTTCGGCCATGCCTTTTGCGAATTCCTCCGCGCGGCTGGATGCGGTGACGACGAAGGCTTCCGAACGGCTGCTCGTATCCGCCGCGAAGGCCGTGGCGCGATCCTCGAGCGTGCGGGCGAAATCCTCCGACTGGCTCGTCAGCGTGGTGGCGAAGCCGGCGGTGCGCGCCGCCATCTCGTCGGAATATTGCAGACCCTTGGTCGCGACGGTCTCGACGCTGCGCTGGGCGGTTTCGTCCATGGTGGAGGCGGCGTCGGCGACGGCGCTGCGCAGAGCGGTCGCGAGTCCCGAGGCCTTGCCGTCGATCATCCTGGAGACGCTGTCGAGGCCCATGCCGAGCGCCCTGTCCATGGTGGAAAGGCGCTCGTCGATATGGGCCGTCTTGCTGTCGAAGGTTTCGGCGATGCGCGTCGCCACGCCCTCGGTGGCCGTGCCGAGATTTTCGATGCGGTGGTCGATGAGGCCGGCAAGATCGCGGCCGGCCCGGTCGATCTTTTCGGCGAAGCGTCCGGCATCCTCGCGAAGGCCGGTATCGAGCGCGTTCAGGCTGGTCTCGATACGGCCGCCCGTGGCGTCGAAACGGTTCGCCATTTCGCCGAGCGTCGCGTCGAGGCGCTGGCCGAAGGAATCGGCGGCGCGGGCGATCTCGCCGACACTGTCGCCGAAGCGGCCGGCGATCGCGGCGGTCGTGGTCTGCATGACCTGGTCGAGCGTGGCCGCGCTTTCGGCGATCGCGGTCTTGAGCGCCTGTTCGCGCTCCTCGAGCTTCATGTCCAGCGTCATGATGTTGCTCAGCATGTTGCCGGCGCCGCTTTGTAGCCGCTCGTCGAGCGCTTCGGCGCTGGCTTCGATCGTCTGGCGGATGGCTTCGCGATTGGCGGCGATCTGCGCCACCAGCATCTCCGCCTGCCGGCCGAGCGTGGCGGTGCTCTCTTCGAGGCCGGCCCGGGCCGAACCGGCGCCGGCTTCGATCGCGGCGTCGAGAGCCAGCCGGCTCGCCTCGATCTGGCCGATCAGGCTCGCCGTCTGCTCGGAGAGTGTGTCTGCGGAACGGTCAAGCGCCTGCCGCAGCGCCTCCTGGTCGCTCTCCCAGCGCGCCTGGACCGCGCCGGCGGTGGCGTTGAGCCGCTCGTCGAGCAGGGCGGCGGCCCGGTCGATCGCCTCGCTCAGCGAGGTCTCCCGTTCGGCGAGCGTGCTGTCGAGCTTGCGGCTGTTGTTGACGAGCGAGAGCGCGCTTGCCTGCATGCGGCTGTCGAGATTGTCGGCGGTGGAATCGAGAACCTGGCGCAGGCTCTTTTGCCGTGCCTCGATCCGTTCGGCAAAGCCCTGCGCGCTGGCGTCGAGCCCTTCGGCGCTCAGCTTCATCGCATCGGTCAGCGAGGCCGTGCGCTCGCTGATGACGCCGGTCATGCCGCTGGCCGCGGTCTGGACGGCCTCGTTGATCGAGCGGGCGCTGTGTTCGATCTGTTCGCGCAGCTTTCGCTCGCCATCCTCGAAGGACATTTCGAACATGTTGGCGCCCATGGCGATCGAGGTTCCGATCGTGGTCGCCTGGTCGGCCAGCGTTTCGTCGAGCTGCTTGCGGCCTTCCTCGAGTGCGACGGTGATCGCGTTCGTCCTGTCTTCGAGCGTGGCGCGGATCAGTTCGTGCGTGTTGGCGAGCTGGAACGACAGGTCCGAATTGCCGTTCTCGAACACGCCTGCGATCTCGCGGGTCGTGGAGGAGAGCGCGTTGACGAAATGTCCGCTCGCGGCGGTGACGGCGGCTGCAAGCTCACCGGTGACATTGGCGGCCGATTCCGAGATCTGCGAGCTCGCCCGCGCGGCGCGGTCATTGATTTCTTCCGCGGCGAGGCTGACCGAGGCGGACAGCCCGCCCGTCGCCGAATAGAGCGCCTCGTTGATCGAATCGTTCGCGCCCGCGGCGCTTCCGGTAATCGATTGCACCGCCGCGTCGAGCGATTGCTGCACGCCGGACGAGGCGGTTTGCGCCGCATCCGCGACGTTCCGGCTCGCTTCCGCAGCCTTGAGGCCGATCTGGTCGGCGGCGAGAGAGGCGGATGCGGAGAGGTCGCCTGCCGCGGTGTCGATGGCGCCGGTGATCGACGCGGTCGCGTCGCCGGCGCGCGCGCTGATTTCCTGCCCGGCGCTTTCGAGCGACTGGGTGAGGCTCGTCGAGGCCGCCTGCACGGCGTCGCCGACCTTTCGGGTCGCCTCGGCCGCTCTCTCGCCGATCTCCTCGGCCGCGAGGCCCGCCGAAGCCGAGAGGCCGGTGGAGGCGCTCAGAAGCGCCTCGCTGACCTGTTCGGTGACGTCGGCCGCCATCCGGGAAATGTTTCCATCGGCGGCGCTGAGCGCTTCGCCGACCCGCGCCGCGGCCTCGGCGGCCGTCCGGGTAATGTTTCCGTCGGCCGTGGCGAGCGCTTCGCCGAGGCGTGTCGCAGCGTCGGTCGCGGTTCGGACGATGTTCCCGTCGGCGCCGGCGATCGCCTCGCCGAGCCGCGCGGCCGCTTCGGCCGCCGTCCGGGCAATGTTGCCCTCGGTCGCGGCGAGCGCTTCGCTGACCCGCGTGGCCGCGTCGGCGGCCGTCCGGGTGATGTTCCCATCGGTCGTGGCCAGCGCCTCGGTGATGCGCGCGGCGGATTGCTCGGCGGCGCGTTCCATGCTCGCGGCACTGCTGTCGAGAAGACCCGTCACCGCCTCGGCGCGTGCCCGCAGCGTTTCGTTGAGCTTTTCCTGATGCTCGCCGAACGTCGCCGCGATGGTGATGGCGTTCTCGCCCAGCGTCCGGGCGAGCCGCGAACGGGCGTCCTCGACATTGCCCGTGATCAGCTCCGTGCCGCGGGCGATGGCCGTTTCGAGGCGCTGGTGATTGTCGGCGAAGGCCGCCTCAATGCGCGCGGACTTTTCCTCCAGCACGCCGGAAATCCTGTCGTGGCCGGAATTGACGGCGGTCGTGATGGCCTCGGCGCTGCCGGCGATCTTGGCGACCATGTCGTCGGCCTTGCCGCCGAAACCGGCCTCGATCTGCTGATGCGCCTTGCCCAGCACGTCGGAGATCTGGTTGAAACGGCTGTCGAGCGCCATTTCGATCATTTCCTGGCCGGTGCCGAGCGCGGTCTCCATAGCCACCGACTGGCCGGTGAAGGCGTTGTTCAGGCGATCGAGGGAGGAAGACAGGATGCTGTCGAGTGCATCGCGCCCGGAGCCGAGCGACTCGTTGATGCGGGCCAGGCTTTCGGACAGTTTGGTGTCCAGCGTGCCGGAACGTTCGTCGAAAGCGGTGGCGAATTCGGAAAGCCGGCTGTCGAAGGCGGTGGAAACGACATCGATCGACGCGCGCAGCCTCTCATCGAAGAAGCTGGTGCGCAGGTCAAGATCCATGACGGCATCGTCGGCCATGGATTTCAGCGCCTGCCGGAAGGTGGACCCCTTCTGGTCGAGCGCGTTGTTGAGCGAGGCGAGCACGCCGTCGAGCTCGGATGTGATCGTCTGGGCGCCGGATGTCAGCGATTCGTTGATCTGCTTGGTCCGGGCGATCAGCGTCTCGTTGAGCTGCTTGGTGCGTTCGTGAAGCGCGTGGTTGAGCTTCTCGGTATTGGCGTCGAGCATCGAGGCGCGCGTCTCGAAATCGGCCAGCAGCGCCTTGCCGCGTTCCTGCAAGGTGGATGAAAGAGCGTCGATGCGGGAATCGAATTCGGTGGTGAGGGAAACGCCGCTGGCGGAGAGCGCCGAAAGCAGGTTCTCGGTCTTCACGGACAGCAGGCTATCGATCGAATCGGCCGCGAGGCCGGTCTTCTCGATGAAGATCGCGGCCTGGGTGTCGATCATCTTGGCGACGGCTTCGCCGGATGTGGCGATGTTGCGCGAAATGCCGAGGCTCGCGGCGGCCAGCTCTTCCTTGAGATGTTCATGCGCCCCGGCGATGGAGGAGCGCACGCGCTCGGCATGGCCGACGATGGCCTCGCGTTCGGAGCCCAGTTCCTGCACGAGATTGCGCACGCGCATCTCGTTGTCGGAATAGCTGCGTTCGAGCGCGCTGACCTCCGAATGGACGAGCGATTCGAGCTCGGCGGCGCGCGCGATCGTGCGCTCGATGCCCTCGTTCATCGCGGTGACCTGGCGGCGGACGGCCTGTCCCACGGTCATGATCCGGTCGGCGGCGGCATTTTCGGGTTCGGCCAGCCGAAGCGCGACCTCGGCCATGGAACGGGCGGCGTGACGCAGCTCGCGGGCCCGGGCGATCATGACCGCGAAGGCGAAGAACACCGCGATCGGGAACAGCGTCGCGACGAGCACCCCGAGCGCCCCCGGCACCGCCGCCAACTGTTCGAGCGAGCGGATCTGCCAGATCGCCGGCGCATAGAGGATATGGGCGGCGGCCAGGCCCAGCACGACCCAGATGACGGAAACGATGACGGCGATCCGCATCGGCGATCCGGAATCCGGCGCGCCGGGGAGGGCGGCCGCGCGAGCGCGGGATGCATTCTGGTCGTTGGCGGGCCGGAATTGCGGGGACTTCGGCGCGGGCTCCGGCGAAAGCGAGCGGGCGAGCTCTTCCTTCGAGGGGCGTGCGTCCTCATCGCGCGCGGCGCTCTTGCCGCCGTCCTGGAAGTCGATGGCAAGAGCATCCTCGAGCGCCTGATAGGCGTTCTCCTCCACCGCTTCGTTGTCGCGTTTCGTTGCCATTCCGGTCTCGCCTCATTACAAATATCGCCGCGAGGAAGCCGGAATTGTCGCCGGCTCCCGGGCAGCCTGTCCGTCGCAAACCGGGGCCGGTCCATCACGATCCATTCGATGAAACGCCACACAGTCGCATGGAATTGAGCGCGCCGCCGAAGGCAGGCCGCTCCAGACCTGGTAATTTAGTGGCACAGAAGCCGTTTTGATACAATCACTTGGCATCGGCAACGATTGGTGGTTAACAAAAAATTAACGCCGTTCCCGCTCGATCGTTTCCAAAAGACCAATGAATATCGCATTTTAACGGCCGTTAACCATGTCTGAACATTCGTGACCGTCAAAATGCCCCAATTAAGCATTTTTCCGCGTTCCCGTGGGACGATCGAGCCAGTTGGAGAGTGGCTGTCCCACATCAGAACAAAACAGGGAAAACCCAGACATGGCAGCGTTGAGCATAGCATTCGAGGCACCGGACAACTATCGAGGCTACACGACATCCCATCGGCCGATCGACCTCGTTCACCTCGCAAGGCAGACCGCCGGCGACAAGGCGCTCGAACTCGAGGTCCTTCATATGTTCGCGCGGCAGGCGCGGATCTATATGGGCGATCTGTCGTCGGGAAACGCCGAGACGATCATGCAGGCCGCTCACAAGCTCAGAGGCGCGGCGCTCGCGGTGGGCGCCTTCGAGGTCTCGTCCGCCGCCGAGAGGGTGGAGGCGCGGGGCGAGGCCCCGGATATCATCCAGCTTGGCAATGCGCTCGCCGCGGCGGAGAATTTCATCAACACGCTGTCGCGTTGAAAAGCCGCCTTGCCCATGCAGCCGGCGGCGCATCCGCGTCGCCGGCTGTCGCTCGTGGCGACGCTTGTTGACGCGATATTGGTTTTTGTGGAAAAGGCTGCTCGACGCCTTCGAGCGCCCTCAAACGGACAAGACGGATCATGCCCAGACTTATCTTCATCGAACATGACGGAACACGCCATGAAGTGGAGGCCGCCTCCGGCTCGACGGTGATGGAGAACGCGATCAGGAATTCGATCAACGGCATCCTCGCCGAATGCGGCGGGGCATGCGCCTGCGCCACCTGCCATGTCTATGTGGACGAGGGCTTCGCCGACAAGGCCGGCCGGCCCGATGCGATGGAGGAGGACATGCTGGATTTCGCCTACGACGTCCGCCCGACATCCCGGCTGAGCTGTCAGATCAGAATGTCGGACGCCCTGGACGGCCTGACCGTCCATATTCCGGAAAAGCAGGGCTGATACCGATACCGGCTCGCAGCATACAGCGGCATCGCGACAAAAAAAGCCTCGCTCCGTTACGAGCGAGGCTAATGAGACGCATAGTCAACAGGCGAGGGAGGAGACACCTGCAGCCACTCACATGCGTCTTGGGAAACTGAAACCGCTACCATCAAGACCGCTACCTGTCACGCTCACATTTGATATGTGAACGCTAATTGAGCAAAGCCGCAAGTGCAATTGACGATTCTTAAGGGTCAATTCACAGGAATGCGCGCAAGCCTCGCGCAAGTTTCGTTCGGGAAAAGCGGCGTTTTCGCCGCGAACAGCGGCTGTCCGGCTCATTGGCCGGTCTTCCGGCTGATCCGGTATTTGAGAAGACGAATCATGCGGTTCTCGAAATTGGCCGACTCGATCCGGTCGAACCGCTGCTGGTCCTTGTCATGGGCGAGCATCGCTTTCTGAGAGAGGCGATCGACCCGCGCCTTGAGCGTGGCGCAGTCGCCGGACGAGGAAAGGCCGAGAATGTCCTTTTCCAGCTGGCGCACATGGGTGCGGGCGATCTCGGCATGCCGTTCCTCATGCCGCTTGATGTCGGCGGACAGTGTATCCCAGAGCAGGGCCATCTCGCGGCTCGCCCGCTTGCGGTTCGTCCAGCGCGGCAGCACGAGCTTGGTCGACAGCGATACCTTGGCGCCGCCGATCACGCAGCGCCCCTTCCGGGCCGCGAAGGTGGCCGTGCCGTTGAACCTTATACGCGTGGCGCCGGGATGACGCCGGCCCGTATTGTGGGAAAACGGGCCGCGTCGCGTCATTTCGCGGTCGAGATCAGAGGCTGTATTGCCGCCGATCGAGAAATAGGTGACGGATTTGTGGATGATGGTCTCGGCATGCGCGCTGGCGCCGGCCGCGATAAGCCCGGCCGCGATAAGCAATGCGGCGAGCGCCGGTTTCAGTCCGTTTCGAAGTGTCATGGCACGCTCCCGTCTTTGCCTTATCCATGGGACATTGTGTCTTGCGGCGCAATATGTAAACAGCGAGGCGACCGCATGAGTCCGGAAAGGCGCGCGATGACCACCTCCTTCGACCCCGTGGCCTGGACGCTGGCCCATGGCAGGACGCTGACGCTCGGCCCGGTGGGACTGCTGATGGCGATCATCAATGTCACGCCCGATTCCTTCTCCGACGGCGGGCGGAGCCTCAGCACCTCCGATGCCGTCGAGAACGCCATGCACGCCATCGGCGAAGGCGCCTGCATCGTAGATATCGGCGGCGAATCGACCCGGCCGGGCGCCGTGGACGTGTCCGCAGAGGAAGAGCAGGCGAGGGTGCTGCCGGTGATCGAGGCCTTGCGGGCGCGCACCGACACGCTGATCTCGATCGATACCTATCGTGCGTCGACCGCCGCGCGCGCGATCGCCGCCGGCGCGCATATCGTCAACGATGTCCACGGCTTGCAGCGCGATCCGGACCTTGCCGGGGTGGTGGCGGCATCCGCCGCCGGCGTCTGTATCATGCATACCGGGCGCAACCGCGAGAAGCTGCCGGATGTCATCGACGACCAGTTCCATTTCCTTCGCGGGTCGCTCGACATCGCCAGGCGCGCCGGAATTGCGGACTCGGCCATCGTTGTCGATCCCGGCTTCGGCTTCAACAAGGAAACGCCGGCCGAAAACCTCGAACTCGTCGCCCGCTTCGGGGAGCTCGCCGCACTGGGGCTGCCGCTTCTGGCGGGCACCTCGCGCAAGCGCTTCCTCGGCGCCGTGACGGGCAGGGACGCCGCCGACCGGGACGTGGCGACGGCGGCGACCACGGTTCTGCTGCGGCAAGCCGGCGCGGCGATATTCCGCGTCCACAATGTCGCAATCAACAGGGATGCGCTGGCCGTTGCCGATGCTATCCTCGGGGTCGAAATGAAACATGCCGGCAGGAGCGACGGATGAGCGGAACCTATACGATATTGCTGTCCAACTGCGCCTTCTTCGCGCGCCACGGCGTGATGCGCGAGGAGGAGGTGCTCGGCCAGCGCTTCTTCGTCGATGCCGAGCTTGAGGTCGCGCCGGCCGGTCCGCTGGAGGCCGATGCGCTCGAAAGCACCGTGGATTACGGCGTCGCCTTCAAGGTCATAGAGCAGATCGTGACCGGCCGGCGCTATTTCCTCATCGAGGCGCTGGCGATGGAGGTCGCCCGCTCGCTCGAGGAAAGGTTTCCCGAGATCCGTCGAGCCAAGATCACGCTGCGCAAGCCGAATGCGCCGGTCGCCGGCGTGCTCGATTTCGTCCAGGTGACGGTCGAGCATCGTGTCGGCGAGTGAGGCCATGGCGACAGCGCTCATCGGGCTCGGCGGCAATGTCGGCGATCCGGTGGCCGCGATGTCGGCCGCGCTCGAGGCGATCGCCACCCATTCGCGATGCCGGGTGACGGCCGTGTCGCGGCTTTACAGGACGCCGCCCTGGGGCAAGACCGATCAGGCCTGGTTCTTCAACGCCGCCGCGCGGGTCGAAACCGCCCTGGAGGCGGCAGCACTGCTCGACCTGGCGCTCGGCATCGAACGGGCGAACCGCCGCGTGCGGACGGAGCGCTGGGGGCCGAGGACGCTGGATATCGATATCCTGGATTATGACGGCCGGGTGATCGTATCGGATCGGCTGACGATCCCGCATCCACGCATGACGGAGCGCGCCTTCGTGCTCATGCCGTTGGCCGATATCGCGCCGGATTATCGCATCGAGGGACGCGCGGTGACGGAGCGGCTCGGGGACGTCGACAGCAGCGGCATCGAGATCGCCGATGCGAGTCCGGACTGGTGGCGCAAGGCATGAAAAGCCGGG
>JAGRLJ010000043.1:0-7949 GCA_020441805.1 Rhizobiaceae bacterium | reverse complement strand
GTCATGCTCGGGCTTGTCCCCAGCATCTGGGGTTCGTGTGATTTACCCTTTGTTTTCAAGAGTTCAAAGAGAGCCCACCATATCCTCGGGACAAGCCCGAGGGTGACGTCGGCGAGGGCAGCACCTTTTTCAGCAAGCTCAGCCGGGCCGATGCCCGGCTTTTTCCAAGTCTTGCGATACTATTCTCAATCTACCGATCCGACGGCGATTTCCTCGGTCTGGCGGTTGAGATTCATGCCGATCACCGGCACCATCGTGTTCTCGACCTTGACCGAGATCGTCACGGTCATCGTGTTCTTGCCCTGGAGGCGGGCGATCATCGCGCCGTTGAGCTTGGCGCGGGTGATGCCGACGACGATCTTCTGGCCGGTGACGTTGCCCGAGATGATGTCGAGGCCCTTGCCCTTGGCGCCGTCCAGGAACTGGCCCCGATAGGTGCGGCCGGCATTCTTGATCACGGCCTTCATCGGCTGTTTGAAGATGCCGACGCGGCAGGTGCCGTCAAGGATCATGCCCGAGCCGTTCTCGACCGACGAGCCGGCGAGGTTGCAGGTGAATTTCGTGCCCTTGTACTTTCCGGCGACGATCTCGCCCGGGCCGGACCACTGGCCCTGCACGCCGTCGAAAAAGGCCTTGTCGCGCGGCGCGGCCTGCGCGGCGGAAGCCACGAGCGCTGCGGCTGCGATCGCGCCCGCAAGTCCGGAGGCAAGAATTCTGACGCGCGAAAACATTCTGGATCCCCTGACGCCGGCGCAATGACTTCGCTAGTCTTCGCCGAGAATGGTTAACGGGTGGTTTCTTCTAGCCGGCGATATCGCTGCTTAGCAATATGGACCGTCGTCCCGGATGCACTGTGATGCCGTCTATGGCAATTTGGATACACCAATTTCCGCCGGCGCGCCAGCGGCCCTGCCGCTTCGGCCGATCAAGCATTCCTGCTGGTGGCGAGATCGCCGATAAAATCGCCGATTCCGGGGCGCTTCAGCGCCTTGAAGGGCAATGGCCGCAGCAGGTCCATCGCCGCGATGCCGATACGGGCGGTCATCAGGCCGTTGACGACACCCTCTCCCAGCCGCGCGGAAAGCCGGGAGGCAAGCCCGTGGCCGAGCACCTGCTGCGCCAGCCCGTCGCCGACGGCGATCGAGCCGGTGACGGCCAGATGGGCGATGACATTGCGGAAAAGGCGCAGCATGCCCAGCCGCCCCGGCCGCGTGCCATAGGCTTCGGCCACGGCGCGGATGAGGCGCGAGGTCTCGAACAGCACATAGCCGAGATCGACGATCGCCCTCGGGCTGACCGCCGTGACCACGGAGACCCGTTTCGAGGCGTTGAGAATCAACTGGCGCACCTTGCGGTCGGTCGGGCCGAGAAGCTCGATCTCCGCGAGATCGAGAAGCCCCTCGGCATCGATGATCTCGCCCTCGGTCCGGGCAAGCGCCGCGCGGCCCGCCGCCGTTTCCGGAAGGGCGGAGGACAGGCGGACGAGCCGGTCGACGACCGCGCGCGCCCGGGCCGGCATCCTCTCCCGCGCGGCCTGCACGGCCTCGGCCTTGAGCGCCTGCACCGCGGCGAGCCGACGCATGCCGATCCATTCGCGTGTCACCAGGCCGGCAAGGGCGAGCAGGCCGACCGCCGTTATCCCGATCGCGGCATAGCCCAGCCAGTCGGCCCGGCTGAACAGGTTGCGGATGAGGCCGTCGATCCAGAGCCCGAAGGCGACCGACAGGATGGCGCCGAGCGCCCCGACGAAAACCTGGAAGAAGGGAAAGCCGCGTCGGGCGGGCGGCGGAACGGGGACCAGGGCATCGGCCTCGGCGAGGAAAGGGTCGAGCTCGTCCGGCGTCAGTGTCACGCCCGCGTCGAAGGCGCCGGGCTTTCGCATCCGGGCCTCCACGGGAGACGGCTCGTCGAAGGAGAAGCTTCCGGGCTTTCTCGGATCCTTGCTCATGCCAGTCGGTCTCCGAACAGGAACTGCAATGCCCGGTCGAGCCGGATATGCGGCAGCGAGAGCTTGAGCCCGGCGCCGGTCTCCTCGATCTCCGGCGGCCGGAAGCGCACGATGTTGATATGCGGGAGCGGCGGGGCGACGGGGACCGCGCCGGGCGGTCGGAAATAAAGCTCCGTTCGCTCGGGCAGGTCGCCGGGGAAGATCGCCGTGCGGCGCTTGCCGTCGAAGACCTCGCCGTCGATGGTCTCTCCCGCGATCGGCGTGCCGACGATCACCGGCAGTTCCTCGCCGTCGCGGGTCACCGTTGCCTCGCGCGTCGCCCGGATCGAGGCGAGCGCCATGACGTCGATCGTCGCGCCGCTGCGGCCGATGCGCTCCACCGCCCGGTCGACGATGCGGCGCGTCAGCATTTCCAGCCGGTCGTGGCTCTCGTGATGGAGATGATCCGCCTTGGTCGCGGCCACCAGCACCCGGTCGATGCGGCGGGCGAAGAGCGAGCCGAGCCATGAATTTGAGCCCGCGCGGAAGGCGCCGAGCACGTCGACCAGCGCGTTTTCGAGGTCGCCCAGCGCTTCGGGGCCGCGATTGAGCGCCTGAAGCGTGTCGACCAGCACGATCTGCCGGTCCAGCCGGGCGAAATGCTCCTTGAAGAAGGGCTTGACCACATGCGCCTTATAGGCCTCGTAACGCCGTTCCATCATCGCCGCGAGGCTGCCGCGGGCGGGCTTGCCATCGGGCAGGCCGGGCAGGGGCGCGAAGGTCAGCGCCGGTGAACCGTCGAGGTCTCCGGGCATGAGGAAGCGGCCCGGCGCCAGCGCCGAGAAGGAGTGGACATCGTCCTTGCACACCCGGAGATAGGCGGTGAAGGCCGCCGCCAGGTCGCGCGCGGTCATCTCGTCGGCCTCTCCGGAGGGGTCGGCTTTCGCCGCGCAGTCGAGCCAGTCCCGGGCGAGAGCCTTGCGCCGGCCGGACCCCGCCAGCGTCATGGCGCGCTCGGAAAACGCCCGGTAGTCCTGTTCGAGCAAGGGCAGGTCGAGCAGCCATTCTCCGGGATAATCGACGACATCGATCGAAAGCCGGCCGGCGGAGAGCAGCCGTCCCCAGGCCGAGGCGCTTTCGAATTCGACGGTGAGCCGCAACTCGGAGATCGCCCGGGTCGAATCCGGCCAGAGACGCTTTTCGACGAGGGTGCGGATATGGTCCTCGTACTGGAAGCGCGGCACCGCGTCGTCGGGCTGCTCCTGTAGCCGGACGGACCTGATCCGTCCCGCCCGCTGCGCGGCGAGCAGCGGCAGGCGTCCGCCATGGAGCAGGTTGTGGATCAGCGCGGAGATGAAGACGGTCTTTCCCGCGCGCGACAGTCCGGTGACGCCGAGGCGAAGCGACGGATTGAGGATGCCCGTGGTCCGCTCGGCGAGCGTTTCGAGCGCGAACATCGCTTCGTCGGCGATCGTCATGGGAGAAGGCGGCAAGCGCGGCATCCGTGAAAGATTGTCTCGACGCTATATAGGCGCGATCCGCCTCAGGTCAAAGCCGGCGTGATCAGAGCGACAGCCTGGCCGCGGCCGGCAAGGTCCGAGGGCAGGGGGCGCGCGATGTCGAGGGCGAGCAGGCCTGCGGTGGGATAGCCGGCCGAAAGCGGCGCCGTGACCTCGCCCGGGACGGCGAGATGCTGCGCCAGCGCCTCGATCATAGGATTGTGGCCGACGATCATCAGCGAGCCCTCGGGCGCGTGCCGGCGAATCTGCGTGACATAGGCGTCCGCGCCATCCGAATAAAGCATCATGTCCTCGATCGGCCGCACTGTCCGGAAGACCTCCAGCAGGGCCGCCGTCGTCTGGCGGCAGCGAAGGGCGGGCGAGAAGACCAGGCGATCGGGAACGAAGCCCGCAAGGTCCGCCTGCCGGGCGATGTCGCGTGCCTCGATACGGCCCAGATCGTCGAGAGGCCGGTCGAAATCGCCCACGCCCGGCAACCCCCAGGCCGCATGGGCATGCCGGACGAGGTAGAGGCGAAACGACGCGGCAGGTGAATTGGGCATGAAGCGACCGTGGGCGGCTGGAGAGACTGATCCTGATTGCCTAAACAGGGTCCCCGAAAAGGTCAATCGCGCGCAGGCGTCCTCTTCGGCGCGACAACCGGAAAGACCGGCCCGCCATGGGCGCCGAGCCTGGGGAATATTGATAAAAAAATAATCACTTAGCGCAAGAATAAGACGGTCCTAAAATGGCTGCGCGCTGCGCTTTCAGCTTGAATTAACACACTCGTAACGTTATAGGGCAGCGCGTGCGGGATGTTCTTCAGGAGAATCGCGTTGAGTGAGAATATCGATCTTGCGGACTATGTTCCCTCGGAAACCGAAGAATTCATGAACCCCCGGCAGCGGGCCTATTTCCGGTCCAAGCTGGTCGCATGGAAGAACGAGATCTTGCGCGAGGCACGCGAGACCCTCGACCACCTTGCGGAAGAAAGCGCCAATCACCCCGATCTCGCCGACCGGGCTTCCTCCGAAACCGACAGGGCCATCGAGCTCAGGGCTCGCGACCGCCAGCGCAAGCTGATCTCCAAGATCGACGCCGCGCTCCAGCGGATCGATGACGGCACCTACGGCTATTGCGAGGAGACCGGCGAGCCGATCAGCCTCAAGCGGCTGGATGCCCGTCCGATCGCGACCCTGTCGATCGAGGCGCAGGAGCGCCATGAGCGCCGCGAGAAAGTCTATCGGGACGAGTAGTTGACTTGATTGGCCACCCTCGAAAGAGGGTGTTTTTGTTTGGGCCCATGACGCCGGTTCCGGCGCGGGCGTTCCTTGCGCCCTGAAGAGCGGCCGCCGGCCGTCAGGGCGCGCTCGCCTGCTTGTTCCTGGTATCGTAGACCCATTCGCGCCAGATCGACACCAGCAGCGCCATCAGGACGGGACCGACGAAGAGGCCGAGAAAGCCCATGGTCTTGACGCCGCCGATCAGGCCGAAGAAGGTCGGCAGGAACGGCAGCTTGATCGGCCCGCCCACGAGCCGCGGCCGGAGCGTCTTGTCGACGATGAACAGTTCCGTCGAGCCCCAGGCGAGCAAGGCGACGCCGTTGATGGGGGCGCCGCTCGCCACCAGATAGATCGACACCAGCGTGAAGCTCAGCGGCGCGCCGCCGGGAATGAGCGCCATGATGCCGGTGAGGATGCCGAGCGTCACCGGCGAGGGCACGCCCGCGAGCCAATAGGCGATGCCCAACACTATGCCTTCGCCGATGGCGATCATGGTCATGCCCATGACGGTGGAACTGATCGTCAGCGGCACGATGCGGGACACGCGCTCCCATCGGTCGGGAAGGACGCGTTCGCCGAGCCTGTCGACCTGCGCCACCAGCCGGTCGCCGTCGCGATAGACGAAGAAGAGCGTGATCAGCAGGAAGAGAAGCGTCAGCAGGGCCTGAAAGGCGGACGATCCCACCACCAGCAGGCCGCGATAGATATTGCCGATATTGGATCCGCTGATGGCCTGCACCAGCTCCCCCAGCCCGCCCGGATGGCCGAAATAGCGCTGCCATTGCTCCGCGGCGCGCGCGCCGACGATCGGCAGGTCCGCGATCCAGAGCGGCACCGGCGCGCCGATGCGGTTGGCCTCGATGGCCCAGGCAGCCCAGACGCGCACCTCCCGGATCGCGTAGAGCGTCGTGAAGACGATCGGCACGACGATGAAGGAGAGGACGAGGACGATGGCGATGGTCGCCGACCATGTATCGCTGCCGCCCAGCCCGGCGCGCAGCCGCTTGTAGAGCGGCCAGCTTGCGAAGCCGATGACGAGCGCCGCCAGCACCGGCACGAGAAAGCCGTGGAAGAAATAGACCCCGGCCGCCAGGATGAAGACCAGCAGCCAGCGGGCGACGGAATCATAACCCACGAGCGGGGAACGCGGCGGAACCGGGATCGAAACCGGATCGGCTTTTTCCCCGAGACGGTCTCTCGTGGCGCGCTTTTCCATGGGCTGCCTGCTTTCTCGAACGAAATATCTCTACCGTCTAGCTATCATCGGGCAAAATAAATACCAGTGATTTCATATTCGTGACCGTGACGTACCGGCTGCGGCATTTCCGCATCGGCTCTTTCCAGCGGCAACGAAATCGCTATCATCGCCAACGAACAAGAGGGAGACAAATGATGACCAAGGACAATCCCGGCTTCGCGACGCTCGCGGTCCATGCCGGAGCGCAGCCGGATCCGACGACCAAGGCGCGCATCACGCCGATCTACCAGACCACGGCCTATGTCTTCGACAATGCCGACCATGCCGCGGCGCTCTTCGGCCTCCAGGCCTTCGGCAATATCTATACCCGCATCATGAACCCGACCAATGCCGTGCTGGAGGAGCGCGTCGCCGCGCTCGAAGGCGGCACGGCGGCGCTCGCCGCCTCGTCGGGCCATGCGGCCCAGCTTCTGGTCTTCCACACGCTCATGAGCCCGGGCGACAATTTCATCGCCGCGCGCCGGCTCTATGGCGGCACGATCAACCAGTTCGGTAATGCCTTCAAGAGCTTCGACTGGAATGTCCGCTGGTTCGATCCGGCCGATCCCGCTTCGCTCGAAACGCTTGTCGACGACAGGACCAAGGCGGTGTTCGTGGAAAGCCTCGCCAATCCGAACGGCACCTTCGTCGATATCGCCGCGATTGCCGATCTTGCCCACAAGCACGGTCTGCCCCTGATCGTCGACAATACGATGGCGACGCCCTACCTGGTGCGCCCGCTCGAACACGGCGCGGATATCGTCATCCATTCTCTCACGAAATTCATGGGCGGCCATGGCAATTCCATGGCCGGCATCCTCGTGGACGGCGGCACCTTCGACTGGTCGAAATCCGGCAAATATCCGATGCTGTCCGAGCCGCGGCCGGAATATGGCGGCCTCGTGCTGCACCAGACCTTCGGCAATATCGCCTTCGCGATCGCCGCGCGCGTTCTGGGCCTGCGCGACTTCGGCCCGACGCTCGCGCCGCTCAACGCCTTCCTCATCCTGACCGGGATGGAGACATTGCCGCTTCGCATGCAGCGCCATTGCGAGAATTCGCTCGGCGTCGCCAAATGGCTCAAGGACCATCCGAAGGTCGCCTGGGTCAACTATGCCGGGCTCGATTCCGATCCGAACCATGCGTTACAGGTGCGATATTCGCCCAAGGGCGCGGGCGCGGTCTTCACCTTCGGCCTCAAGGACGGATATGAAGCCGGCAAGAATTTCGTCGAGAATCTCAAGCTCTTCTCGCATCTCGCCAATATCGGCGATACCCGCTCGCTGGTGATCCATCCGGCCTCGACCACCCACCGGCAGCTTTCGCCCGAACAGCAGGTCGCCGCCGGCGCCGGCCCGGACGTGGTCCGTCTTTCGGTCGGCATCGAGGACCTGTCCGACATCATCGCCGATCTCGAGCAGGCGCTCGAACAGGCTTGACATCGTTCGCCCGATCCTCGGACTGTCCTCCGACAGCCTGACGTGACGTCCGGCCGTGGACCGCCTTGTTTGCCTGGCAAATGGTGGTTCGCGGCCGGGTTTCGTTGCCCGGCATGCGTCCCGCACACGATTGGCGGATTTCGCGCCGCATGGAGCCCATGCGGTTGGCAACGCCCTGCGACTCGTTCCATTGTCGGAACGGAGAAAGGTGGGGAACCGGAAATGAGTGACAAGGCGATCGGCTTCGACATTGCGAATATCACGCCCGAAACCGGTGGGCCCGCTCCGGACCGGCTGATCTCCGGCGATCCGCAATTCACCACATGGAATGTGGAGGAGGCGGCCGGCGGGCTTTATGCCGGGATCTGGCAATCGACGCCCGGCAAATGGCGCATCGCCTATGACGAGTGGGAATATTTCCACATATTGGAAGGCCATTCCGTGGTGACCGAGGAGGGCGGCGCGCCGGTTCACCTTAGGGCAGGCGACCGTCATATCCTGCGTCCCGGCTTCAGGGGTACGTGGGAAGTCCTTGAAACCACACGAAAAGATTATGTGATCCGA
>JAGRLJ010000340.1 GCA_020441805.1 Rhizobiaceae bacterium | reverse complement strand
GTCGCCCTCCTCGTCATCGGCCATCAGCTCTTCCTTGGTCACCGTCTTGTCGGTAACCTCGATCTCGCCCAGAAGGTGATCGACCACCTTTTCCTCGAAGATCGGCGCGCGCAGGCCGGCGATGGCGCCGGGCGTCTTGCGGAAATACTCGATGATTTCCTTCTCCTGGCCCGGGAACTGGGAGATCTGGGCATAGAGCGCCTTGTTCATCTCGTCCTCGGAGACTTCCACGCCGGCCTTCTCGCCGATCTCGGACAGGACGAGGCCGAGCTTGACGCGACGTTCGGCGAGCTTGCGATATTCCTCGCGCGCCTTCTCCTCGGTCGTGTCCTCGTCCTCGAAGGTCTTGCCCGACTGGGCGAGATCGGCATTGATCTGGCGCCAGATCTGCTCGAACTCGGCATCGACCAGCCGCTCCGGCACATCGAAGGCATAAAGCGCGTCCATCTGGTCGAGGATCTGGCGCTTCACCTTCTGGCGGGTGACGGTGCCGAACTGGCTCTCGATCTGGCCGCGAACGATCTCACGCAGCTTGGCTTCGGATTCGAGGCCGAGCTTGGAAGCCAGCTCATCGTTGATTTCGAGCGCGCCCGGCGAGGCGACGGCCTTGACCGACACGTCGAAGGTCACTTCCTTGCCGGCGAGGTTCTGCGCCGGATAGTCGGCCGGGAACGTCACGGTGATGGTCTTCTCGTCGCCAGCCTTGGCGCCGACGAGCTGATCCTCGAAGCCGGGAATGAACCGGCCCGAACCGAGAACGAGCTCGGCGCCGGAATCCTTGCCGCCCTCGAAGGGAACGCCGTCGAGCTTGCCTTCGTAATCCATCGTCACGCGATCGCCGCTGACGGCCTCGCCCTCTTTCTCCTCATAGGAGCGGGTGCTTTCGGCAATGCGGGCGATCTGCTCATCGACTTCCGATTCCGGGATCTCGACGACCTCGCGGGTCACCTTGATGCCGCTGACATCCTTGAGCTCGATCGCCGGGATGACTTCATAGGACAGGGTGAATTCGAAATCGGCCTGGGCGTTGAGGATCTTGTCGGCTTCCGCCTCATCCTCGGTCATGGCGATTTCCGGCTGGGTGGCCGATTTCTCGCCGCGCTCGGACAGGATCGAGGTCGGCTGCTCGCGGATGATCTCGTTGACGAGATCGGCCATGACCGACTTGCCGTACATCTTCTTGAGATGACCGGCCGGCACCTTGCCGGGGCGGAAACCGTTGATGCGGACGCGGCCCTTGACCTCTTCGAGGCGCTCGTTCATGCGCGCTTCCATGTCCTTGGCCGGGATGACGACCTTGAGTTCACGCTTGAGCCCTTCAGCGAGCGTTTCGATAACCTGCATGTTCCTACCTTTGTTTTGCGGCGGGCGGCGCACTGCCTGCCGGCCCGACTTTTGGGTGTGAGCATCACCCGCCCATATGTGGGGACGGCTTTATGCAAATTCACAAAAGTTTTGCAAGCGAAATGGCACTCTCGCACAGCATTCGGGCGTATTTTTGCCCGTTCGGCACCCAATATATGGATGCGAGGCGAGACTTCAAACCGGCCCACCGACCGGACGGCCGCGTGATCGGCCGAACATGACGGGCTCATGCGAAGAAACGCGGTGCACCCGGGCGGAGCGAGGCCGAGCCCGCGCGATAAGTTCGGCGGGCGGCATCGCGCGAAGAAACATGGTGCGGGTGGAGGGACTCGAACCCCCACGCTTTTGGCGCCAGAACCTAAATCTGGTGCGTCTACCAATTCCGCCACACCCGCATCGCCCCGGCGGGGCCGGAAGCGGGCCGTTGCATACCACCGGCTCCCGACACAGGCAAAGGAAAAATCGCACCGGCGGCTGCGATGCAATCCAGCCGGGAAAAAATCCGCCGCGTTAATTTTTTCTAAACTTATTTGCGTCAAGATGAATATAAGGATGGCGACAAGCCATGCGGAAGACGCATAGCGACCATGACTATATTGCACTGCACAAAATCGGATGGTCGAACTATATTGAACGCATCGAAAGACGGTTTCCATTGAGGAGATCGAAGCGGGACTGGCGATCCCGCGCCGGGAAATCCCGGCGGTAGAGCCCGCTCCATCGGAGCGTACGATATTCGGAGATAGCGCACTCCTCCTCCCAGCGCCTCTCCGATTTGACTGTCGGCACTCCTCCTCCCAGCCGCCAGTCATACTCAACGACGCCCACCGGATCTCCTCCCCCGGTGGGCGTTTTGAGTCTGGCCATTCCGGCGCCGATCCCAGATATTCATCCTTCAAGTCCGTGATTTTCCTGGGATGCTCGCATTTTGTGCATTTGCCCTCAATTTCAGCAATTGCTCATTTTTGCCACGCAACCGCCGTTAATTTGCCCACAGTTTGAATTTTTTATCAACAATTCTCGATAGTTAGGCCAGAGATTTGCAAATTTTGCATAGGTGCGCTGCCGCATACGCGCTGGTGAATGATGCATCGCAACATTATATTCCAGTCATCGAATTCAGGGCAGAGATCATCCGGATCGAAGCCAGCACGAAAGGAAACGAAAATGAACATCGCACGCGCTTACAGCAACTGGGTCAAGTATCGCCAGACCGTCAACGAACTGGACCGCATGTCCAACCGCGAGCTCGCCGACCTCGGCATCGCCCGTCAGGACATCCGCACCATCGCACGCAAGGCCGTCCTCTGAACCGGGCCGCCTGAACCGGCGCGGTCGACCGAGATCGCCGTCGCGCCGCACAAATTGTCCTCCCAAGACCGAAAAACCGCCGGCCCAGCCCGGCGGTTTTTCGTTTTTGCGAATTCCGCTGGATTATCATCGACTTCCGTTCCATACGGACGCTCCTCTCTCGCCGCGCAAGAGCCATCGGCATCGCCCCTTTTCCCCGGACGACCAATGCATAAAAGCATGGCAGCTGCATAATATTTGCACTGCACAATTTAATTATTCGCGCGTATAAAGATCCCAAGTTTCAAGCGCGGCCAACCGGCCGGAGCCAAACAAGTCTAAAGAGGAAACATCCAATGAACCCGCTTCGCATCGCCTTCAACTGGGTCCAGTATCGCCGCACGCTCTCCGAGCTCAACAACCTGTCGAACGAGACCCTGAACGATATCGGCGTCAGCCGTTACCAGATCCGCAATATCGCTGCCCGCTCGTTCCGCTGAGAACGAACCATGCGCGATGCCTGAAGCGCCGCCCACGAGGCGGCGTTTTCGATTCCGGCTTTAGAGATTGGTCTCGCCGGCATTCCTTGCTAAGAGCGTCGCCATGACGACAGCACCCTCCCCCATCCACATTGTCGGCGGCGGCCTTGCCGGCTCCGAAGCCGCCTGGCAGATCGCCGGGCGCGGCATTCCGGTCATCCTCCACGAGATGCGCGGCCTGCGCATGACCGATGCGCACAAGACCGACAGGCTCGCCGAGCTCGTCTGTTCCAATTCCTTCCGCTCCGACGACGCGACCGCCAATGCGGTCGGCGTACTGCATGCCGAGCTTCGGTTCGCGGGCTCCGTGGTCATGGCGGCGGCGGATGCCAACCAGGTTCCGGCCGGTGGCGCGCTCGCGGTCGATCGCGAGGGTTTCGCCGATGCCGTCACGGCGCGGATCCTCTCTCACCCGCTGATCAGCGTCGTGCGCGAGGAGATCACGGCACTGCCACCCGCCGAATGGGACAATACGATCGTCGCGACCGGCCCCCTGACGGCGCCGGCGCTCGGCGCGGCCATAGCCGGCGAGAACGGCGCCGATTCCCTCTCCTTCTTCGATGCGATCGCTCCCATCGTGCATCGCGATTCGATCAATATGGACGTCGCCTGGTATCAATCCCGCTACGACAAGATCGGACCGGGCGGAACGGGCAAGGACTATATCAACTGCCCGATGGACAGAGCCGGGTACGAAGCTTTCGTGGCCGCTCTCGTCGCGGGCGAGAAAACCGTTTTCAAGGACTGGGAACATGTGCCCTATTTCGACGGCTGCCTGCCGATCGA
>JAGRLJ010000339.1 GCA_020441805.1 Rhizobiaceae bacterium | reverse complement strand
TACCATCTCGGCGCCTCGTCGGACCGTGAATTCGACGGCAACAAGGTGCATCTGTCGCTGACCGCCAATCCGTCGCATCTCGAAATCGTCGATCCTGTCGTGATGGGCAAGGCTCGCGCCAAGCAGGACCAGATCGCGCAGGAATGGGAGGACGACATCATTCCGTTGCGCGAGCGGGCCAAGGTGCTTCCGCTGTTGCTCCATGGCGACGCGGCCTTTGCCGGCCAGGGCGTCATCGCCGAGATTCTCGGCCTGTCGGGCCTGCGCGGCCATCGCGTGGCCGGCACGATGCATGTCATCATCAACAACCAGATCGGCTTCACCACCAATCCGGCCTTCTCGCGCTCGTCGCCCTATCCGTCCGACGTCGCCAAGATGATCGAGGCGCCGATCTTCCANNAACGGCGACGATCCGGAAGCCGTGGTCTATGCCGCCAAGATCGCCACGGAATTCCGGATGAAGTTCCACAAGCCGGTGGTGCTGGACATGTTCTGCTACCGCCGCTACGGCCATAACGAAGGCGACGAGCCGAGCTTCACCCAGCCGAAGATGTACAAGGTGATCCGCTCGCACAAGTCGGTCTCGACGCTCTATGCCGAGCGGCTGGTCGCCGAGGGCCTGATGAGCCAGGGCGAGTTCGAGAAGATGAAGGCCGACTGGCGCGCCCATCTCGAACAGGAATTCGAGGCCGGGCAGAGCTACAAGCCCAACAAGGCCGACTGGCTCGACGGCGTGTGGTCGGGCCTTAAGATCGCCGACAATGCCGACGAGCAGCGCCGCGGCAAGACCGCCGTGCCGATGAAGATGCTCAAGGAGATCGGCAAGAAGCTCAGCGAGATCCCGCCCGGCTTCCATGCCCACAGGACCATCCAGCGCTTCATGGACAACCGCGCGCAGATGATCCAGACGGGCGAGGGCATCGATTGGGCCATGGCCGAGGCGCTCGCCTTCGGCTCGCTTTGCCTGGAGGGCCACAAGATCCGGCTTTCGGGTCAGGATTGCGAGCGTGGCACCTTCTCGCAGCGTCATTCGGTGCTCTACGACCAGGAGACGGAGGCGCGCTACATCCCGCTCGCCAATCTCTCGCCGACCCAGGCGCGCTACGAAGTCATCAATTCGATGCTCTCGGAAGAAGCGGTGCTCGGTTTCGAATACGGCTATTCGCTGGCGCGGCCGAATTCGCTGACGCTCTGGGAGGCGCAGTTCGGCGATTTCGCCAATGGCGCGCAGGTCGTGTTCGACCAGTTCATTTCCTCCGGCGAGCGCAAGTGGCTGCGCATGTCGGGTCTCGTCTGCCTGTTGCCGCATGGCTACGAGGGCCAGGGACCGGAACATTCCTCGGCGCGCCTGGAGCGCTTCCTCCAGCTCTGCGCCGAGGACAATATGCAGGTCGCCAACTGCTCGACGCCGGCCAACTATTTCCACATCCTGCGCCGGCAGCTCAAGCGCGACTTCCGCAAGCCCCTGGTCCTGATGACGCCGAAATCGCTGCTCCGCCACAAGCGGGCGGTGTCGCAACTGTCGGAAATGGCCGGCGAGAGCTCGTTCCATCGTCTGCTATGGGACGATGCCGAGGTGATCAAGGACGGCCCGATCAAGCTACAGAAGGATAACAAGATCCGCCGCGTCGTGATGTGCGCCGGCAAGGTCTATTTCGATCTCTTCGAGGAACGCGAGAAGCGCGGCATCGACGACATCTATCTGCTGCGCGTCGAGCAGCTCTATCCGTTCCCGGCCAAGGCGCTGATCAACGAGCTCAGCCGCTTCCGCCATGCCGAGATGGTCTGGTGCCAGGAGGAGCCCAAGAATATGGGCGCCTGGGCCTTTATCGACCCCTATCTCGAATGGGTGCTGGCGCATATCGACGCCAAGTATCAGCGGGTCCGCTATACCGGGCGCCCGGCCGCGGCCTCGCCCGCCACGGGCCTCATGTCCAAGCATCTCGCGCAGCTCGCCGCTTTCCTCGAAGATGCGCTGGGCAGTTAGACGGAGGATCGATGGGCTCTTTCCACCTCAATCGCGTGCCGTCGCGGCCGACCTTTCCCTTCGATATCGCGGAGGCGGAAGGGGTGGCTCCGGCGTCGCGGGTCATGCGTCCGCCCATTCCGCGAGAACCGAAAGACTGAACCGGTCTCGACCGCCGGACACCAACCGCAAGCAACGCAATTCAACATTCAGGACTTCAGACAATGGCTACCGAAATCCGCGTCCCGACACTTGGTGAATCCGTCAGCGAGGCCACGGTTGGCACCTGGTTCAAGAAGGTGGGGGATGCCGTCAAGGCCGACGAAATCCTCTGCGAGCTCGAAACCGACAAGGTGACGGTCGAGGTGCCGGCGCCCACATCCGGCACGCTCAGCGAAATCGTCGCCAATGCCGGCGAGACCGTGGCTCCGGGCGGGCTGCTCGGCCAGATCGCCGAGGGCGCCGTCGCCGATGCCGCGCCGGCCGCCGAGCCTGCTCCCGCCGCTGCCCCGGCGCCGGCGGCAACGCCCGCCACGTCGATGCCACCCTCGCCGGCCGCCGCCAAGCTGATGGCCGATTCCAGCGTCGCCGCCGGCGATGTCGAGGGCTCGGGCAAGCGCGGCCAGGTGC
>JAGRLJ010000338.1 GCA_020441805.1 Rhizobiaceae bacterium | reverse complement strand
GCGATCACGCCGCGTACGGCGGCGATCCTCGCCGTGCATCAGCTCGGCATGCCCTGCGACCTCGCCCGGATCGTGGAGATCGGCGCGCGGCTCTCCATCCCGGTGATCGAGGACGCCGCCTGCGCTTCGGGCAGCGAAATCCTGTGGCGGGGCGAATGGCAGAAGATCGGCCGGCCCCATGGCGACATAGCCTGTTTCTCGTTCCACCCCCGCAAGGTCGCCACGACGGGCGACGGCGGCATGCTGACCACCGCCAATCCGGACCATGACCGGAAGTTCCGGCTCTGGCGCCAGCACGGCATGAGCGTCACGGACGCGGTCCGGCATGACTCCCGGCGGGTGATCTACGAGGACTATCCGGAGATCGGCTACAATTACCGTATGACCGACCTCCAGGCCGCCGTGGGGCGGATACAGCTGAAGCGGCTGCCGGACCTGGTGGCCAGGCGGCGCGAGCTGGCGGACCTCTATCGCGAACGGTTCCGGAGCCGCCGGATCTTCGACGCGCCCGCCGAACCCGATTGGGCGCACACGAACTGGCAGAGCTATTGCATCCGCCTGCCGGACCGGCTCCACCAGCGCGATCTCATGCAGGCCCTGCTCGACATGGGCATCTCGACACGGCGCGGCATCATGAACATCCATCGGGAGGGGGCCTATTCGGCGCTCGGCAGGTGCCGGATCTCCGGCAATCTCGATCGCAGCATCGCCGCGCAGGAACATGCGATCGTCCTGCCGCTCTACGCGCAGATGACGCGGGAGGAATTGTCGCGGGTGGTCGAGGCCCTGCATCGGATCGCCGTGGCCGCCGAGCGGCCGGCGGCCTGACCGGACCGCCGGCCCGCGACACCGCCGCAAGTCAGGCGAGCCGGGCCAGCAGGCCCCGGATCCGCACCGGCACCGATTCCGGCGGCACGAGGCCGGCCAGCACCTTCAGGGAATATAGCCCGCAGGACAGGAGGATCGTCACACCGGCGGCCGTCGCGCCCCATTCGGGCAAGGTCCAGCCTGCGGCCAGGACGGCCGACGATGCGGCAAGAAAGATGGCGCAGAGCCTGAGATTGTCGCCGGAGCACCGAAAGCCGCTGAGCCGGCCGACGACGATGCAGACAAGGCCGGTATGCCACACATAAAGACCGAGAAAGGCAGCCCCCGCCCCGGCGACGCCGAAGGGGCCGACAAGCAGCCATGCGAGCCCCACATGCACCGTGGCGGCAGCCACTTCCGTCCAGAAGAACAGGGCCTGCGCGCTTTTGGCGATGATGATGAAGCCCATCGGCCAGGAGATGATGCGCAGCATCATGCCCAGGCATATCCAGCGCAACAGGTCGGTGCCGGCGGTAAACTCGGCCGTATAGAAGAGATGCATGACCGGGGAGGCGAAGGCGAGCGTGGCGACGACGCCGGGGCCGGCCAGCAGGATGCTGACCCGGATCTGCTCGTTGACCAGCCGGTTAACTTCTCGATCGTTGCCGGCGATGCCCGCCAGGCGCGGATAGAAATCGGTTCCCATAGCTTGCAGTATGAAGCCGCCGTAAAGGCCGCCGATCGCCCAGGCGGCCTGATAGAGGCCCATGGCGGCCGCGCCCTGCGCATGCAGCACGATGATCCGTATGGCATAAGCGGCGCCGAAGGTCAGCACTCCGCTGGCCATGAAGACGAGGCCGAGCCGGAGCAGCGTCCCGGACTCATCCGCGAAACCGACGGCCGGCACCGAGGAGGACGGAAGCCGCATTCCTCGGCTGCGCCACCAGGTCACGAGCAGGATCGCGGCCGCGGATCCTATCAGCGACGGCACGATGCCGGCGGCACCCAGACGGTAGATGAGCGGGAGCGTGATCGCGGTGCCAAGCAGAGCGCCGAGCACGTTGATCCTCGCGAGACCGGCTATATCGCGCATGCCCTGGATGAGAGCGGTCATCCCGCCGCCGATCAGCCTGAGGAACAGCGCGAGAGCCAGGAGAGCGACGCCCACCGCGTTGCGTCCATCGCCGAAGGTGAAGCGCGCGACGGGCAGCGCCAGCGACGCCAGCACAAGCGCGCCCGCAAAGGCGAGCAGGAGCGAGAGGCGGTTCAGCACGGCATTGCATTGCGCGATCCGCGCCCTGTCGCCCGCCTCGGCCAGTTCCGCGACGCGGCGCACGCCGCTCGCCTGTATTCCCAGCCCCGCGACGGCGGAGGCGATATCCAGCATCGCCGTATAGAGGCCGATCAGGCCGATTCCCTCCGGGCCGAGCATCGCGGCGATGAGCTTGTTGCGCACGACCGCGAGGACCACGCCGATGGCGGACGAGCCGCCGATGACGAGCGTGGATTTCAGGATCTGGCCATAGGACCGCCCGCCGCCGGCATCGCTCGCCGTCGTCATTGACTGTTCTGTCCGACATCGACATCCGATCGCGCCACCGGCACGCCGTCCGGCCCGGACGATACCCGCTTGACCCGCACCACGTCGCCGGGCAGAAGCCTGGTGCTTTCCGACGCCGCGATCTCCACGGTCTCGCCGCCGGCCTGCCGGCTGATGGAGAATTCGAGCCTGCCGGGGCGGGATGCGTTCCCATGCCGCGCAAGGACGTCCAGGAGCCTCTGTTGCGCATATCGGCGCTTCACCGTCAACTGGTAGAGCGACGACTGGTCGGTCTGGAGCTGAGAGGCGACCTCGGTCAATTGCGTGTCATGCAGGCTTTCGATGCCGCGCGAGGCTTCGGCGATACCCTGTCGTGCGCGCATGATCGCCGTGGCGAGATCGAGACGATCGCCGGTTGCGCTTCGTATGGTGCGTTCCAGCTCGTTGCGCACCGCCGGCACCACCAGGCCCTTGGCCACCAGCGGCTTGAGCTTGCGAAGTTCCTCCTCCAGCGATGCGATATCCGCCTCGGAACCCCGGGTCTTGGTTTCGAGATTGGCCATTTCCTGGCTGAAGAAATCCCGGAGCTCGTCGAGCGATTTCGATTGCCGGCTGACATGCTTCGCCCGCGCCGCGAAAATCGCGCGCTCCTGGCGCAGGATCGCCGCGGCCGCGTCGCTGTCCGGGCCGGGCTCGATCCTGTATGCGATGTCCCCGGCGCCGGACATTTCCGCCTGAAGCCGCGCGATCCGGATCTCCGTGCGCAGGATCAGGTCGTCCAGGCCGCGCAGTTCGGCCGACAGTTCCATATCATCCGGCCCCGACGGTTTCTCCTCGCGGAACGCGCCGCCGCTCATCGCCAGCGATTGAAGCACGGTCAGGCCTTCGCGGTATTTGTATTCTCCGGGGGACTTGACGTCGCCGACGACATAGACGGGCGGATAGGCCAGGATGGATATGGTTGCCTCGGGCGTCTGGACGAGCCCGATCTTCGCCTGTATCCGGGTGGCGATCTCCGCCGAAAGGCGCGTCGTGTCGATGCCGTCCACGGACACCGACCCGATCACGGGAAGATGGACGGTCCCATCGTCGGCGATCTCGTAATCGCCGCCGATCGCATCCCACTTTTCATAGGCGCCATGAGCGGCGTTCCACTGCACGATCGCAACGCGTATCCTCGTATGGGGAAGGAGCCCCGGCCCCTCGGCGCCGGCGGCACGGCCGGCGGACAGCGCGATGAAGGCAAGGGCGACCAGCATCCCCACCCGCAGCGGCTTGCATGACGAATATGCGGATAAATGCATGGCGCGCTCCCGAACGACGCATCCACGGCCCGGCCGCATCGGACGGCATGGCGGCGGCTCTCCGGCAGAGTGTGCAGTCCGTCACGCGCCCGCAACGGGGACGCTTGGCTGACCCGGCTCGGGAAATGGGTGATGGGCCGCATGCCGGACCCCAATTCCCGCCCCCTCCATGACCTTTCGAGGGACATCCGTTTCCGAAGGGCGTAGGGCCTGCCCCTCCCCTGCTTCATTCGGAGGGCCGCGTCGCACGGGAGCCTTGCCGGGACCGACCGGCATCGAACGCTCCCGCTGTCGCACCGGCCGCCCGCCTCTCGACGGACCTGTCATTTCCTGTCGAGGAACTCGCCGATGGTTTCGTCGGTATGGAAAACCGGCTTCTCGTAATAATGCGGTCCGTCGTAGATCTCGATCAGGACGCTTTTCTCATGCGCGATGGTCGGACCGTGCGGATGGTCCTTCGGGTTCATGTAGAAGGTCCCGGGCTTCAGGCGCAGGCCGACATCGGGATATTCGTAATCGCCCTCCAGGCAATACATGAACTGGTTCGAGGCATGGATGTGCTTGACCGGGATATGGCCGCCCTTGTCGAATTCCAGGATGGCGATGCTGGCGCCCGTGGCGGGATTCTTCCAGAGGAAATACTGCCGGAGGCCGTATTCCGGGAAGTCGAGCCATTTTCCGGGGTCGAGATCGTCCTTGTGAATCAGGATTTCCAGCGTCCTGGCCAGCGCCTCGGCGGGGTTGGATGTGTTCATGGGGTTTGCTCCAGGTTGGGGCGGCCCTCGGCCACCCAGGTTTCGTATTCGACCCGGCTTTCGGGCGTGGCCGGGAAAAGGCCGAAGATCGACCTGCCGCGCCGGATATGGGCGGCGGCGAAAATCTCGTAGTCGCCGGCGGCATCGACCTCGGCGGCGACCTCGGCGGCAAGCGCGCGTGGAATTACCACCGCGCCGCTCGCATCGCCGACGACGATGTCACCGGCATAGACGGCCACGCCCGCGCAGCCGACCGGCGCGTTGAACTCCACGGGATGGAGCGCGATCGGCGTCGCCGGCCCCGATCCCTGCCGCTGGAAGCAGGGCAGGCCGGTCTCGACGATGCCCGGCGTGTCGCGGAAGCCGCCATCGGTGACGACGCCGGCGACGCCCCGCACCTTGAGCCTCAGCGCCATCATGTCGCCCATCGAGGAGGCCCGGAGATCGCCGCCCGTGCTCATCACAAGCACGGCGCCGGGCGGGCATTCCTCGATCGCGCGGCGATGGAGGCTGTCGTCGCGCGCATAGATCGCCATCGTGTCGAGGTCCTCCCGCGCCGGAATGAAGCGCAGCGTGAAGGCGGGCCCCACCATGCGCGGCTGGTCCGGCGCAACGGCGAAGAGCCCGACGAGGAACGTGTTGCGGAAGCAGCGCCGAAGCAGCGCATTGCCGAGGCTCGCGGGATCGCAGCGCATCAGCATGTCGTGCAAGGCCGGCGGGATCGGCTCCGTCGGCGGGTGGATGCCGGCATTCATTCGGACGCTTCCTTCACCACGGGATTGCGCAGGACACCGACCCCTTCGAGCTCGACCTCCACGACATCGCCATGCTTCATCCAGACCTGCGGGTCGCGGCGAAGGCCGACGCCCGCGGGCGTGCCGGTGACGATGACGTCGCCCGGTTCCAGCGTGGTGAAGGTCGAGACATGGCTGACGAGATAGGGAAGGTCGAACATCATCATATCGGTGGTGGCGCTCTGCATCTCCAGGCCGTTGAGCCGGCAGGTCAGCCTGAGCGTCGCGTCCGGCGCGACCTCGTCCGGCGTCACCATCCAGGGCCCGAAGGCGCCGGTGGCGGGGAAGTTCTTGCCGGGTGTCCATTGGTTGGTGGCGAGCTGCCAGTCGCGCACCGAGCCGTCATTATAGGCGGAAATGCCCGCGATATGGGAAAGCGCCTCGGCGCGGGCGATCCGCCGGCCGGCCCGGCCGATCACCACCGCCATCTCGGCTTCGTAATCGAACTGGCTGCTTTCTCGCGGGCAGACCAGCGGGCGCAGATGCCCGGCCTGGGATTCGGCGAAACGGGTGAAGAGCGCCGGCGCCGAGGTCTTTGCGGCATGATTGCCCTCGAGCCGGTGTTCGAGATAGTTGAGCCCGACGCAGATGATCTTGCCGGGATTGGGGATCACCGGCAGGAAGACAACCTCGTCGAGCCGGTAATCCGCCGTGGCGCCGCGCAGCGCGCCGGCGAGATCGGCGAAGCCGCCCGGCCCCAGCCGTGACCTGAGGTCGCCGCCGAGGCGAATGCCGAGATCGAAGACGCGGTCGCCCTCGACGGCGCCATAGGAGGCACGCGTTGCGGTGACATAAGACATGAGTTTCATTGCGGATTCTCCATTCGGGCAAAGTGGAGCGCCTGTTCGAGGGCGCGTCTGGCCGCCACGCCCACGAGATGGGCGCGATAGGCGGCGCTGGCATGCATGTCGTTGTTGAGGCCGTCCGGCGCCTGGACCAGCCCTTCGAGCGCGTGGACGGAAAAGTCCCGGCCGAGGGCCGCCTCGAAGTCCGGTTGCCGGAAGACGCAAGCCGCGGCGCCATTGACCGCGACACGGATGCCATCCGCTGCTTCGGCGATGAAGCAGCCGGTCGTGACGTAACCCGAGGCCTGGCTGGGGATCTTGCAATAACCGGCGCGAAGCGGCTTCGGGAAACGGATCCGGAGAACGATCTCGCCCGGTTCGAGAGCGGTCGAGAAGAGTCCGGTGAAGAAATCGTCCGCCGCGATGCTGCGGATGGTGGTCACGACCTCGGCACCCAGGCCGACGATCGCGGCGGGATAGTCGGCGGCGGGATCGTTGTTGGCGATCGAGCCGCCCATCGTGCCCATATGCCGCACCTGGGGATGGGCGATGCCGGAGGCGAGATGGGAGAGCGCCGGAATCGCCGCGCGCAGGCCGGGATGGCCCGCCGTTTCGGCATGGCGCGTCATGGCGCCGACCACCACGCCGTCGGCATCGACCGCGATGCCGCGCAGTTCCGCCAATCCCCGAAGATCGACCAACTGCGTCGGCCGCGCCAAGCGCTGCTTGAGGGTGGGGATCAGCGTCTGCCCGCCCGCGAGCGGCCGCGCATCCGGATCATCGCGCAGGATGGCGACCGCTTCATCCACGCTGGCCGGGCGCCGGTATTCGAATGCCGGAAGGTTCATCGCGGCGCTCCGTCCATATGGCAGGAGGCGGCCTGGTGCGCCGCCACGTCGAGAATGGCGTCAACGATATTCTGGTAGCCGGTGCAACGGCAGAGATTGCCCTCGAGCGCATGGCGGATGGCCGCCTCGTCCTCGCCGAGCCCCTGGCGAACGATGTCGATCGCCTGCATCACCATGCCCGGCGTGCAATAGCCGCATTGCAGCGCGTGATGGCGCCGGAAGGCCTCCTGCATCGGATGCATGTCGTCGGCGGTGCCGATGCCCTCGATGGTCCGCACCTCGCTTCCGTCGGCCTGGACGGCGAGCACGGTGCAGGATTTGACCGAGCGGCCGTCCAGATGAACCGTGCAACAGCCGCACTGGGTCGTGTCGCAGCCGACATTGGTGCCCTTGAGGCCGCAATCCTCGCGCAGGAAGTGGACGAGCAGCGTCCGTGGCTCGACCGTATGCGTCTGCGGAATTCCGTTGACCGTGATCGTGACGTCCAGCATCGCGCTCCCTCCTATTGCGATCCGAGCCACGCGGCGAGCGCCGCGAGGATGAGAAGCGTCATCACCCAGGTCCAGGCGGGCATCTGTAGGACGAACTGCCCCTGAAGGCCGGGCACGGCCTTCTCGTCACCGCGCGGCCGGTCGATCACCATGCGCGCGAGCTCCGTCCGGCCGTCCGGGCTCGGCAGCGGCCGGGCATCGCTCGCGGCGGCGGGGGCGCCGATGCTGAGAAGCTCCTGGAACCGGCCGAAGAACTGCGATGACATTCGGGCGGCGGCCGCATCGATCAGGC
>JAGRLJ010000337.1 GCA_020441805.1 Rhizobiaceae bacterium | reverse complement strand
CGCTCCTCAGCCGGACGACACCACGCGAGGAGGGCCTGAGATTGCAGGCGCTCACGGTGATCGCCGGGAACCGGTGCAGCGGGTCGCCGAACTTGTCGAGCGACAGTGGCTGAACGTGGAACTGGATATTCGGCCGCTCCTGGCCGGGATCGGACCGGGTGAAGATGCCGAGTTGCGACGGCGCCATGGTCAGCGGCCCGCGCCGGAAAAAGGCATATTCCAGCCCCATCAGCCCGCGCCAGACAAGGTTGTGATAGGTCTCGTTGAGGGTCTTGACGCCGGACACCCTGTAGATCGCGCGCTGCTGGAGATGATCCTGAAGATTTCGGCCCAGGCCCTTGATTTCATGCTCGATCGCGATGCCGAGCGGCGCGAGCCATTCGCCCGGCCCAAGACCGGAGCGCTGCATGATCTGGGTCGAGCCGATGGAACCGGCGCAAAGGACGACCTCACGGCCGGCGCCGACGGCCTTCACCGCGCCGTTCTGCCGGAAACGAAGACCCCGGACCTCACGTCCTTCCAGGAGAAGCCGCTCGACGGTCACGCCGGTCTCAAGCCGGAGATTGGGGCGGCCGAGCACCGGCTTGAGGAACCCCCGCGCCGACGACCAGCGCCGGCCCGTCTTCTGGTTGACGTGGAAGTAACCCGACCCCTCGTTGTCGCCGGTGTTGAAATCCGCGCTCCTCGGGATGCCCATCTCGGCGGCGGCCTCCTGCACCGCCGCCAGCACGCGCCATGCCACGCGCGGCGGCTCGACGCGCCAGCCGCCACCGATGCCGTGATGCTCGCTCTCGCCCAGGAAATGATCTTCCATCCTCCGGAAATAGGGCAGCACGTCGGACCATCCCCAGCCGGTGAGCCCGAGCTGGCGCCAGTGATCGTAGTCGGCGGCCTGCCCGCGCATGGCGATCATGGCGTTGATCGCCGACGACCCGCCGATCACCTTGCCGCGCGGATAGGCGAGCGACCGGCCGTTGAGGCCCGGCTCGGCCTCGGTCCGGAACATCCAGTCGGCACGCGGATTGCCGATGGCGAAGAGATAGCCGACCGGGATGTGGAACCAGATCCAGTCGTCGCGGCCGCCGGCTTCGAGCAGCAGCACGCGATTGCGCGGATCGGCGGATAGCTGGTTGGCGACGATGCAGCCGGCCGTACCCGCGCCGACAACCACATAGTCGTAATCCCCTTCGAGCCGTTCCGCCACCATGTCCTCCGCCGCATGCTTGTCTCGCCGGCGCAATCGTTCTACCAAATGCGGTGAACAGCAATGCCGAAATCTGCACAAAGCTTGTGCGGGATACTCGAATGGATTGGGACGACCTTCGCATATTCCTCGCCGTGGCGAGAGCCGGCACGGTGTCCGAGGCCGCTCGCCAGCTCGGGCTCGATCACTCCACCGTGTCGCGCCGCCTGGCCAATCTCGAGGGGCGGCTGGCGATCCGGCTGTTCGACCGCGCCGGCCGCCGCCTCGCCATCAACGCGGCGGGCGAGCGGCTGATGCGCACCGCCGAACGGCTCGAATCGACGCTGCTTTCCGATCTCGCCGTGCTGGAGGCGATGCAGGGCTCCCGCGTCGGCACCGTCAGGATCGGCGTGCCGGAGGGACTGGGCGTGGGCTATCTCGCCGGCCGCATCGGCATGCTCGCCGAGGCCTATCCGGAAATCGCCCTCGAACTCGTGGCCCTGCCGCAGAACTATTCCCTCGCCGCGCGCGAGGTCGATATCGCGATCACGCTCGACCGCCCGGAATTCGGCAATATCGCCGTGCGCAAGCTCACCGACTACGTCCTGCAATTTTTCGGCACGGAAACCTATTTCGCCCGTCGCGGCCGGCCCGCCGACACCGCCGAACTCTCCACGCACCGGCTCTGCGGCTATATTCCGCAGCTTCTCTACACGCCGCTCCTCGACTATCTCGTCTTCGAGGGCCGGAGGCTCGATCCCGCGATCAAGAGCACCAGCGTCGTCGCCCATGTCGAAATGGTGCGCGGCGGCGCGGTTCTCGGCATGCTCCCCGCCTTCATGTGCGCCGGGCAGGCCGAATTGCTGCCGATCCTCCGGCAGGCGCGGATCACCCGCAGCTACTGGCTGACCGTGCATGACGACCTGCGCGGCGTCGAGCGCATCCGCATCATTTCCGACGCACTCGTCCAGATGGCGCGCCAGGACCGCGCGCTCTTCCTGCCCGGCTGATCAGGCCGAAAGCCGCGATTCGGCAAGCGACCGGGCGATATCGGCGACATGCGGCACGATCCAGGTTTCGAGCCTGGCTTCGCGCCCGCGGATATCCATCTCCTCGCTGGCGCGGCCCGGAAGGGAGAGGCCCGCGATCCGCACGAGATCGGCGGACACGACGAGTTCCGCGTCGCGCATCTTGGCGAGGCCCTCGAGCCGGCTCGCCGTGTTGATCGTATCGCCCACCGCCGTGAGCGACGAAACCTTGTCATATCCCATCTGCCCGACGATGGCCGGGCCGGCATGCAGGCCCATGGCGATGCGCAAGGGCGCATCGAGCTCGGACCGGAAGGACCGGTTGAGCCGTTCCACACCCTCGCCGAGCCTCACCGCCGCCTCGAGCGCCTGGCGGCAGGCATGCGGAAGGTCCGTCTCCAGCCCGAACAGCGCGATCGCCCCGTCGCCGATGAACTTGTCGACCACGCCTCCGGCCCCGGTCACCGCCTCGCCCACCGTGGCGAAATAGCTGTTGAGGAAGAAGACGATATCGTAAGGCAGCTTGCGTTCCGACATCTGCGTGAAACCCCGCAGGTCGCAGAAGAGCGCGGCCACCGTCCGCTCCTGGCCGGCCGCCGCATCCCGCGCCGGCATGGCAAGCTGGCGCACATGTCCGGCATCGACGATGGGCGCCACCGTCAGGTCGTGGACCGGGCGAAGCTGGCAGGCGAGCCGCACGTCGGCGCCGGCCGAGATGCTTCGAAGCGTCGCGCGTTCGCGTCCCTCCGCCTCGGGCTGGCCTTCGAGGCCGCTCAGCACCTGCACGCGGCATGTCGAGCAGCGGCCGCGGCCGCCGCAGACCGAGGCATGCGCGATACCGGTCGAACGGCTCGCCTCGAGGATGCTGGTTCCCGCGCTGATGGTCACCACCCTGCCGCCCGGATAGCGGACCAGGATACGATCCTTTCTCGGCAGGAGCTTCATCGCCAGAAGCACCGCCACCAGCAGCAGGAAGCAGCCCCGGAAAATGTCGGCGATCCCATAGATGGTCGCGACCGGGAGCCCCTTGACGGTATTGGCCGTCGCGGGAACGGCCTCCACCCAGCGAAGACCGGAAAAGATGCCGGTCAGGGCCAGGATCGGCAGCACCACGGCGAGCATGTGGAAGACCGGCGCGAAGCGCTGGAACCAGCCGCGTCCGCGCAACCAGAACCAGAGGCCGAGACAGCCATGCGCCCAGACGATGACCAGGGCGACGGTATAAAGCGCGATCATGCCGGACGACACGCCGATCGCACGCAGCACCTCGGGATAGCCGCGCACGAAACCCGTCAGCGTATAATCCAGCCGCGTCGCGATCACATGGTCGGCGATCAGCAGCGGCAGCGACAGCCCGAAGCCGATCTTCAGCGCTTCGGCGAGCGGCATGCGCAGCGTGTTGCGGCGACGCAGCGCGTCGAGCGCGAGCAGGACATGGACGAGAAGCGCGCTGTACAGCAGCAGCGTTCCCGGTAGGCTGCGCCATAGGAGGCTGAAGCTCGCCCGGCCTCGCTCCATGACTTCGATCGAGACGATTCCCAGCGCATGATTGGTGAAATGACTTGCGATGAAGACCGCAAGAACCAGTCCCGATGCGATATGCACCCTGGATTTCACGGCGGTGCTGATCATGATCGATGCGGGCTCCGAATTTCCGGCAGACCCTATGCGATGCAATATCCCGTAGCAATATTGCCGGGATTTGCTAAGGCGTGAACAGACTGTCACAAACGAGGGCGCCGGATTGGGCCGGAGAATGAGAAAGTGGCGCGACCGGCTCGCCCGGCGTTTCTTCGATACGCGCTACGGCCGCGACCTGCTGATCCGGGCCGTTAGCCCCCGGACGCGCTTCATGACCGTCGATTGCGGCGATCACCTCGTCACCTTCTCGCCGGGGGATTATCTCGGCCGCAGCCTCTTCGTGAAGAACCATTTCGACCGCGACCATGTCGGGCGGCTGATGGACAGGCTGGCCGGGCTCGGCGTGCCGGTCAGGGGAAAGGTCCTTCTGGAAATCGGCGCCAATATCGGAACCCATACCGTCTATTTCGCGCTGACGGGAGCGCTCAGCCGCATCGTCGCGGTGGAGCCGGATCCGCGCAATTTCGAGCTTCTCGAGGAGAATGTACGGCAGAACGGCTTTGACGGGCTGGTCGAACGCATCGCCTGCGCCGCGAGCGACCGGGAAGGCACGATCGAATTCTTCCTCCACCCCGACAATCACGGCAGGAGCAGCCCGGCCCGGAAACATGCCGGCGACCGCGCGATCCGCGTGCCGGCCCTTCCCGTCCCCGCGATCCTCGCCCGCGCCGGCGTCCCGGAAGAGGATATAGGCCTCGTCTGGATGGATATCGAGGGCTACGAAGCCGTGGCCTGCCGGTCCATGCAATCGCTCTTCGCCCGGCAGGTGCCGGTGCATATGGAATTCACCGCCGATTTCTACGGGCGGGAGAAGGCCGCGGAATTCGTCGCCTTTCTCGCCGGCTACTATAACGACTGCTTCATCTTCTACAACGACGACAGCGAGGAGCGGCGGAAAGTCTCCGACATCCCCCTCGACCGCGAGCAATTCGATATCCTGCTGCTTCCAAGAGCCGTCGCCTGCCCGGGCCATTCGTGGTAGGATCGAGACATGGTGGAGAACGATGACTCCTTTTTCGACGCGGTGCCCGTCTTCGACGACTTCGAGGGCGTGACCAATCTCGACAACTACCGGAGCCTGCCCGGCGACTGGGCGCTCGTCGCCGGCGATATCGTCAACTCGACCGGCGCCATCAAGGCCGGCAGCTACAAGATGGTCAACATGGCGGGCGCCGCGATCATCTCCGCCGTTCTCAATGCCGTCGGCAACCAGGATCTTCCCTTCGTCTTCGGCGGCGACGGCGCGACCATAGCCGTTCCCGGCTCCGGCGTGGCGAAGGCGCGCGAGGCGATCTCGGCGGTGCGGGCCTGGGCCGACGAGGAGATGGGACTCGACATGAGGGCGGCCATCGTGCCGCTCTCCGACATCCGGCGCGCAGGTCTCGACGTTCTCGTCGCGCGCTTCAAGGTCAGCGACAACGCCTCCTACGCCATGTTCGCGGGCGGCGGCGCGAGCTGGGCCGAAGCGCGGATGAAGGACGGAAAGTTCGGCGTGGCGAAGGCGCAGCCCGGAACGCGGCCCGACCTCAAGGGCCTCTCCTGCCGCTGGAGCCCGATCCCCTCCCGGCACGGGGAGATCGTCTCGATCATCGCCATGCCGGGAAAGGCCGGCGACGACGATGCCTTCCGGCATCTGATCCGCGACATCGTCGCCATCGCCTCGACCGAGGAGCGTGGCGGCCATCCCGTCCCGGCTGCCGGCCCGACCCCGCGCCTGACGCGGCAGAGCCTCGAATGGGAAGCCCGCACCATGGCGGGGAAGCGGCCGAAACTGCTCCAGAAGCTCGCCATTATCGGACAATATCATCTCGCCAAGCTGCTCGTGCGGTTCGGCCTCACTCTCGGCGGCTTCGATGCGCGACGCTACAAGCGCGACATTTCCGACAACAGCGATTTCCGCAAGTTCGACGACGGCCTGAAGATGACG
>JAGRLJ010000336.1:685-1834 GCA_020441805.1 Rhizobiaceae bacterium | reverse complement strand
CAAGCCCGACAATGCCGGCGCCGGCGCCACGGACTATATGCATCTCTTCGGTCTCGTCGTGCTCGGCTTCATGTGGGGCAAATCGGTCAAGGCCGCCTATGAGAAGCTCGACGCCGGCGACGACCGTGCCGATTTCCTCAATGCCAAGATCGTTACCGCGCGGTTCTTCATGGAGCGGCTGATGCCGGAGACCGCGCTGCGCAAGGCCCGCATCGAGGCTGGGGCGGATAGCGTGATGGCACTGGACGCGGCGGCGTTTTGATCGATGCACGGCGGTTGGCCGAGGCCCCTATGCCCCACGCTAAGATCCCCGACCGCACCCGCGCCAATACCCGCCGCATGCGCCACGGCATGACCGACGCCGAACGCGCGCTCTGGAACGAGCTTCGTGCCCACCGTCTCATGGGCCTCTCCTTTCGTCGCCAGATGCCGATTGCCGGCTATATCGTTGATTTCGCCTGCCCGGATCACAAATTAATCATCGAAGTCGATGGCGCACGGCATGGCAATGACGCGGATGTCCGCTACGATGTCATTCGAACCGCCCGGCTCGAATCGGACGGCTGGAGGGTGTTGCGCGTGTGGAATGGTGAACCGATGCAGAATATCGATGCCGTCTGCGACGTGATCGTCCGGACGATCGGGGTGGAGAATTTCGAGTGATAGCTTTCGCCATGACGCACCCCCCTCTGTCCTGCCGGACAAAGGGGGGTATCACGCCCACCATAATACCGAAAAATATCGCGGACCGCCCAGGGAGAAACACACCATGACCGACGCCTATATCTACGACCATGTCCGCACCCCGCGTGGGCGCGGCAAGAAGGACGGATCGCTGCACGAAGTGCCGTCGGTCAGGCTGGCCGCGCATACGCTCGAATGGCTGCGCGACAGGAACGGCATCGACACCAACATGGTGGACGACATCATCTTCGGCTGCGTCGATCCGGTGATGGAGGCGGGATCGGTCATCCCGCGCGCCGCCGCCTTCGAGGCCGGCTATTCCAACCGCGCGCCGGGCATGCAGATCTCGCGCTTCTGCGCCTCGGGGCTGGACGCGGTGAACCTCGCCGCCGCCAAGGTGGCGCAGGGCGCCGACGACATCATCGTCGCCGGCGGCGTGGAGAGCATGAGCCGCGTCGGCATGGG
>JAGRLJ010000336.1:0-679 GCA_020441805.1 Rhizobiaceae bacterium | reverse complement strand
GGGCATGTCGGGCGGCGCCTGGCCGGTCGATCCCTCCGTCGCCGTGCCGGCCTATTTCATGCCGCAGGGCGTGTCGGCGGATCTCATCGCCACCAAATACGGCTTCTCGCGCGACGATGTCGATGCCTATGCGGTGGAGAGCCAGAAGCGGGCGGGCCATGCCTGGGCCAATGGCTATTTCAGGAATTCGGTCGTGCCGGTCACCGATGTCAACGGCATGGTCATCCTCGACCGCGACGAGCATATGCGTCCGTCCACCGACATGCAGGCGCTCGCCTCGCTCCAGCCCTCGTTCACGATGATGGGCGAGATGGGCGGCTTCGACGCGGTGGCGATCCAGGCCCATCCGGATGTCGAGAAGATCAATTACGTTCACCATGCCGGTAACTCCTCCGGCATCGTCGATGGCGCGGCGGCCGTGCTGGTCGGCTCGAAGGTCGGCGGCGAGACGCTCGGCAAGCGCCCGCGCGCGCGCATCAGGGCCATCGCCAATATCGGCTCCGAACCGGCGCTGATGCTGACCGGCCCGGTCGATGTCACCGAAAAGCTCCTGAAGCGGGCCGGCATGTCGGTCTCCGATATCGACCTGTTCGAACTCAACGAAGCCTTCGCCGCCGTCGTGCTGCGCTACATGCAGGCCTTCGACATCGCGCACGACCGGATCAACGTCAATGGCGGC
>JAGRLJ010000335.1 GCA_020441805.1 Rhizobiaceae bacterium | reverse complement strand
GACGATCAGCAGCGTAGCGAGGATGTGCGACATGTAAAGGAATATATTCCGCGTTCAGCAGGACTGCAATCGGAAAATATTCTTGCAACTAAAAGTCGATAGCGCGGCCGTTTATCTCCCAATCGCCGAAACGGGCGGGATCGGCGCCGCCGCGCCCGCCGACTTCCGGCGGCATCCCGTCCGGCTGTCGCGCCTTGCGCCGCGCCTCGGCCTCGGCCAGTGCACGACGCGCCGACGGTGTCAGGACCTTTTCGGGCGGAGGACTGGGCTCGGTGTTTTCGGCGGCTTGATCGTGCTCAGGCATGGAAAATATTGAACTCGCAACGCTATGTCACCATTCTATGATGCAAGTATGGTTCCGGCAAAGGCTTGCCAAGGGAGAAAAGGATGAATTTCGCTCGCACGGCGATGCTGCTCGCCTTCATGACCGCGCTTTTCATGGGCGTGGGCTACCTGATCGGCGGGCAGGGCGGCATGCTGATCGCGCTGGTGATCGCGGCTGGCATGAACGTGTTCTCATGGTGGAATTCCGACCGCATGGTGCTGTCGGCCTATGACGCGCAGGCACTCGACGAGCGCAACGCGCCCGAATTCTTCGGCATGATTCGCGATCTTTCGCAGCGGGCGGGCCTGCCGATGCCGCGTGTCTACCTGATCAACGAGGATCAGCCCAACGCCTTTGCCACCGGCCGCAATCCGGACAACGCCGCGGTCGCGGCATCGACCGGCCTGCTCCAGCGCCTGTCGCATGAGGAGATCGCTGGCGTCATGGCCCATGAGCTCGCCCATATCGAAAGCCGCGACACGCTGACCATGACGGTCACCGCCACCATCGCGGGCGCGATCTCCATGCTCGGCAATTTCGCCTTCTTCCTCGGTGGCTCGCGCGACAACGACCGTCCGCTCGGCGGCATCGGCGCGCTCGTCGCCATGATCGTCGCGCCCTTCGCGGCGATGCTGGTGCAGATGGCGATCAGCCGCACGCGCGAATATGCCGCCGACCGGCGCGGCGCGGAAATCTGCGGCAATCCGCTCTGGCTCGCCTCGGCGTTGCGCAAGATCGAGGCGAATGCGCATCGCATCCCCAACGGCCATGCCGAGGCCAATCCGGCCACCGCGCATATGTTCATCATCAATCCGCTTTCGGGCGAGCGGATGGACAATCTGTTCTCGACCCATCCGAGCACGGACAATCGCGTGGCGGAGCTGGAAAAGTTCGCCCAGGCGATGCGCCAGGCGCCCCGGCCGGCGCCGCGCGGCGCCGAAACCCGGTCCGAGCCGTCCGCCGGCACGCGGCGCGGACCCTGGGGACCCTCGACCGAACCGGCCGAGCCTGCTAAAGCGGAGCCGAAACCGCGCTCGTCTCCCACGATCACCTGGGGACGCGGCGACCGCAAACCGCCCGAAGGACCCTATTCTTGACGAAGAACCAGCGCGGCGCGAAGCCGCGTCGGCCCGGCCCGCCGCCTCCCGCGCCCGGCTCCGCCGATCGTATCCCGCCGGCCGCCAAGCCGGGCCTCGCGCCACGCATGGCGGCGGTAAAGCTCCTGTCGGCGGTGGTCGACCAGAAGACCTCGCTCGACGGCATGATGGACGAGGAGCACGGCAATCCCGCCTATCGCGCGCTCAACGCCGCCGACCGTGCCCTTGTCCGCGCCATTCTCCATTCCTGCCTCCGGCAATTGACCCGGATCGACGCGATCTTCGACGGCTTCCTCGACAAGCCGCTGCCCGATGGCGCGCGCAATCTGAGGCATATCCTCGCGGTGGCGGCGGCGCAGATCCTGTTCCTCGACGTGCCGGACCATTCGGCGGTGGACCTCGCCGTCGAGCAGGCGCGGCGGGATCCCCGGTCCGCCCGTTTCGCCAATCTGGTCAATGCCCTGCTGCGCCGGCTCGGCCGGGAAAAGGAGACCGTGCTGACCGAGGCGAGCGCCGCCGTTCCGATCTTTCCGGCATGGTTCCAGCAACGGCTCGAAGAGGTCTACGGGCCTGATGCCGCGCGCGGCATCGGCGAGGCCTGTCTCACGCCGGCGCCCGTCGATCTCACGACCCGGTCGGATGCCGCCGGCTGGGCCGAAAGGCTGGGCGGCGCGGTGCTGCCGACCGGCTCGGT
>JAGRLJ010000334.1:242-4319 GCA_020441805.1 Rhizobiaceae bacterium | reverse complement strand
TCCAGGCTGAAATCGGTCCAGGGACGGTTGCCGGCGCCGGGCCCGGTGCCGTTCAGATCCTGGCCCCATAGGAGGAATTCGATGGCGTGATAGCCGGTCGCCACATTGGCCTCGGTCTCGCCCGCTTCCTGCAAGGTGCCTTCGAGCAGTTCGGGCGTGATCCTGGACGCGTCGATCTCCTTGCCGCCGATCGAGAATTTCGGATTGGCAATGACATTGAGCACATATTGCTCGTTCTCATCGCTCTCGGTGCCGTAGGCCTGGTCGACATAGTCGATCAGGCCCTCGTCCAGCGGCCAGGCATTCACCTTGCCTTCCCAGTCGTCGACGATCGGATTGCCGAAGCGATAGGCCTCGGTCTGCTGGTAGGGGACGCGCGCCTTGAGCCAGGCGGACCTGGCGGCATTCATCGTCTCCTCGGAGGGAGCGGCGATGAGGGCGTCGATCGCCGCATCGAGCGTCCTGGCGGTGATGAGCGCATCCTCATACTTGGCATGGCCGATCTCGGCATAGGTCTTGACCACGGCGGCCGGGTTCGTTTGCGCGCGCGCGCTGGCGGCGATCGGCGAAATGCCCGCCAGAAGGGCGATGGCGGTGGCGTGAAACAGGGATTTGGACATATCGGACTCTCCTCGCAGCGCGTTGGAGGCGTCTTGGCGCAAAATAATTCTGGTGTCAAATAGTATAGTTTATAATGACTCCAGCCTGTCGGCCGGATCTTCCCGATCAGCCGGCGCCGCGCCGCATCGTGGCGAAGAAGAAGCCGTCCGTGTCGGTCGAGGCGGGGGAAAGCGTGACGGTCGCGGCATCGCCGGAGAGAGGCTCGACGCCCGTTCCGCCGAAAAGGGCCTGCCAGCCGTCGAGCGCCGGGACGATTTCGAAATCCCGGTTCCCGGCGGTGAAATGCCGGACCTGTTCCTGGTTTTCCGATGGCAGCAGCGAGCAGGTGACGTAGCAGAGCATGCCGCCCGGCCGGACATAGCGCATCGCCGAGGCCAGGACCTGCCGCTGTTGCTCGATCCGCTCGTCGAGATTTTTCGGCGTGAGCCGCCATTTCGTATCCGGGCGGCGGCGCCAGGTGCCGGTGCCGGTGCAGGGTGCATCGACCAGGACGCGGTCGCATCTGCCGATGAGATGGGCGAGGTCCTTTTCCCGCTCATGGACCTGGACATTGCGGGTACCGGCGCGCCTGAGCCGTTCGATGATCGGCGCCAGCCGCTTGCGGTCGGCGTCGAAGGCATGGATCTGCCCCCGGTTGCCCATGGTCGTCGACAGCGCGAGCGTCTTGCCGCCGCCGCCGGCGCAGTAATCCAGCACCTGTTCGCCATCGCCGGCCATGACCAGATCGGCGACGATCTGCGAGCCCTCGTCCTGAACCTCGAACCAGCCCTTGGCGAAGGAGAGCTCGGCCGTGACATTGGGCAATCGGGACGGGCCTTCGCCGGGCGGAATGCGCACGCCCTGGCGGGCAATGCGCGCCGGCGCCGCCTGCGCTTCGTCCAGTGCCGCCACGACCTTGTCGCGGCTCGTCCGCAGCGTGTTGACACGAAGATCGAGGGAAGGGCGCTCGGCCAGCGCCCGGGCCTCGACCAGCCAGCGATCGCCGAAATTGTCCTGGAAGAGCGGGACGACCCACTCTGGAATATCGCCCTGGACATGGCCGGGCGCGTCGTCGAGAGCGCGGCTGCGAAACGCGGCCAGGGCGGTAGGCGAAAGCGGAGCGGGTGCGAATTTGTCGCCGTCGAGTTCGGCGGCCAGTCGGTCGGGAGCGATGTTCCACTGGCGGAACATCACGGCATGAGCGAGGGCAGCGGGGCCGCCGTCGTCCATCAGCCATGCATGCGACAGTTTCTTGCGCAGCGCGTCATAGACGATGTTGCCGACCGCCGCGCGGTCACCCGACCCGGCGAAGCGCCGGGAGAGGCCCCAGTCCTTGAGTGCGTCGGCCACCGGCCGGCGACGGTTTTCGATATCGGCGAGAACTTCGATCGCTCCCGCCAGGCGTCCGCCCAAACGCATTCCTGTCTCCGAAATTTGCCCTCGGGTCGTAACCGCGATTGCGGGCGAGAGCAAGGCGCTTGCGCGGAGATACGAGACCTCAGCGGCTGACGATCTCGTAACAGACCTTGGCATGGCCGGCGCGCGTCATGCCGATCTGGCTGGCGGCGGCCTTGGAGAGGTCGAGGATCCGGCCGCGTATGAAAGGTCCGCGATCGTTGATGCGTACGATGACGCTCTTGCCGTTGCGGCTGTTGGTAACCCGCAGCTTCGTGCCGAAGCGGAGGGAACGATGGGCGGCCGTGAGCTTGGCGGGATTCATGCGTTCACCCGACGCCGTCTTGGAATGGAGGGCGTACCAGGAGGCGCCGCCACAACCGTTTTTAGCGGATGCCGGCATAGCCATGACGGTCGAGCCGAGGGCAACGGTGACAGCGGCGGCTGCCATGCGGATATTTTTTGCCAAAGTGGAACCTTTTCGTCCGTTTCGTTTTACGGGACGGGCTTTCACTGGGTAAAAATGGCAAAAAAGTGCCTCTTAATATCACGCAATATTAAAATATGTAATGTTGCTGCAATGCGAGAGAATGAATCTGCATATGTTCTAACGCAACTTAAAGTTATTTTCGCCTGAAAACAGCGATTAAGGGAGACGGTCGAGCACAGCGTTGTATTCGTGCCACGCTCACGAAAATGGCGCGAGAAAAATGGCAATCATCCCGTGTTGACCGCAGATTGGCTGCCGGCGCCGTAAATTCTACGCCTTGGGTCGGGCGGGAATCTGTCCCTGGACCGAGCGCCAGGACTGGTCGTTCCACATCTGCTCAAGCGAGACCCGGTAGTCGGGATAAAGAAAATCGAAGCCCAGGGCGCGCGCCCGGGCATTGGAAACCCGCTTGCTTTCACCGTAGAAGGACCGCGCCATGGGGCTCAGCTCGGCGGTCTCGAACGGGATGTCGGGCGGAACGGGAACACCCATGAGGCGGGCGGCATATTCGATCACGTCCTGTGGCGGACCGGGTTCGGCATCGGTCACATTATAGACGCCGCCGACATCGCGGCCGATCAGGAAGCGGCAAAAGCGGCCGATATCCTCGACCCGGATGCGGTTGAAGATCTGGCCGGGCTTGATCAGTCGCCGGGCGGTGCCGTTGGCGAGATTGACGAAGGCGTTGCGGCCGGGGCCGTAGATGCCGGACAGCCGCAGCACCGCGACGGGGATGTCCATGCCCGCGCCGCGCGCGCGCCAATTCCGCTCGGCCGCAACCCGCTCGCGCGAGCGTTCGTTGACAGGTTCGAGATCGGCATCTTCGTCCACCCAGGCGCCGTTGCGGTTGCCATAGACGCCGATGGTCGAGAGATAGCCGATCCAGCGCAGGTTGGGCGCGACGGAAGCGAGATCGTCGACGAGCCGGAGAAAGCCGTCGCCCTCCTTCGCCGGCGAGATCGACTGGACAAGGTGCGTGGCCTCGCGCAGGGCCTCAGCGAGCGCCGGTGTGATCTCGCTGCCGTCGAAGACCAGCGGTTCGGCGCCGGCGTGCCGGATCTCGCCGAATGTGTCGGCCGATCGCGTCGTGCCGTGGGCCGACGCGAAGTCCGGCCCGCATTCCCGCGCGATCGCCTTGCCCGAATAGCCCGCGCCCAGAATCAGCAGTCTCATGTCGTCGCCTCCGCCCGCATCAATTCGTCCAGCACGTTATCGTCGGTCTCTTCCGACAACGATTCCCGCGCCGTTTCAAGCCCGCCGAGCCGCGCAAGCGCCCAGACGGCCATGCCGCGTATCCCCGGATCGGGATCGGCGAGCAGCCGACGGCATGGTTCGGCAAGCGTCCGGTCGCCGGAATTTCCGGCCGCGATCAGACAGTTGCGCACGAAGCGATCGCGGCCGATGCGCTTGACGGGTGAGCCTGAAAAGAATGCCCGGAACGCCGCGTCGTCCAGCATCAGCAGGTTGGCGAGCGGCGGCTCGAGGAGATCGGCGCGCGGCTGGAGCTTCATCTCGCGCGCCGTCGCAGCGAACTTGTTCCAGGGACAGGCGGAGAGGCAGTCGTCGCAGCCATAGATGCGATTGCCCATCAG
>JAGRLJ010000334.1:0-135 GCA_020441805.1 Rhizobiaceae bacterium | reverse complement strand
TCGAGACAGGCCCGGCACGAGCCGCAATGGTCGGCTTCGGCGGGATCGGGCATCAGTTCGGCATCGGTGAAGATCGAGCCGAGGAACAGCCAGGAGCCGAAGTCCCGGCTGACGAGATTGGTGTGCTTGCCCTGC
>JAGRLJ010000333.1 GCA_020441805.1 Rhizobiaceae bacterium | reverse complement strand
GATGACGGCGACGAGCTGGCCGATGTCGAGCTGGCCGTTCAGCGCCAGGTAGCCGCCGACGATATAGAACAGGAACGGCGTGACGGAGGCGAGGAAATTGTTGATGAACTTGACCAGGAACTTCCACTGGTAGAGATCGTAGCGGATCCTGAAGATCCGGCCGAGCCGGCTCGCCACGTCGGCCCGTTCGTAATTCGTCGTGTCATAGCCGCGGATCGTGCTGATGCCGTCGAAGATCTCGCTGATCCGGCCGGACAGCTCGCGCGCCGTGAGCTGCCGTTCGCGGCCCAGCACCAGCAGGCGCCGGCGCATTCGCGGGATGATGAAGCCCTGGATGCCCACCATGAAGGCCGCGATCAGCCCGAGCCAGAAATTCTGCACGAAGATGAAGAACAGCGCGGTAAGCGCCTGACCGCCGAGCAGGGCGGGGGAGACGAAGGCCTCGCCGGTGAAGCCGCCGAGCGGTTCGACCTCGTCCTTCACCATGCTGGCGACCTCGGCGCCTTTCATGCGCTTGAACTGGCCGGGCGGGAAGCGGAGCACGCGGTCTACCAGTTCGAACCGGATGCGGCGCAGGAGCCGTTCCCCCAGCCGGCCCTTGTAAGTGTTGATATAGAGCTTGAAGAGGCCGTTTATGACGACGAGAAGCAGGAAGACGCCGCTCAGGGCATAGAGCATGCTGAGGCGGTCGAGCTGGAAGCCGTCGAAGAGATGGACGGTGCCGATCCAGGGCAGGTCGAAGGAGATCGCCATGAAGGTCTGCGTCGCCGCCGGATCGTCGAAGCCCTTGCCCTGGATCGGACCGTTGACGATCTGCTTGGGCAGGTCGAAAGACATGAAATAGGGAATCATCGACAGCGCGACGACGAAGAGGATGAAGAGCTGCTGCTTCCTCGTATAGGTCCAGATATATCGGGAAAGGCGAGGTTCCATCAAAAGCCCTTGAGATTGGCGTCGGCTCGATGAACATCCGGCCCCGGCTTGCGCGCCGGTGTCGGGCGTTCCGCTTCGAACGGGTGCGAAAACCTGCCGGAAGTCAAGGAAAATATCGATTCGCGGACTGTCCGCCATCGCCTCCCACGACGGTCTTCGTCCATTTCCCCGGAGGCTCCCGCGCCTTGCTTGCGCTCCCCAGGTCGCCAGCCTACAACAGCGCCATGACAAACGCTATCCAGACCGCCCGACTCTCCGCAACGGATTGGCGAGAAGACGCCTTCGACCTGATGCGCGGTGTCGCCGCCTATACGGCGAGTCCGCTGATGAAAGGTCTCGCCGACGTGCTCGCCAGGCATCCCGACGCCGATCTCGGCAACGCCTTCAACCACAAGCAGGTCGGCTGCAAGATGTGGGCGCGCGATGCGCTTTGCGAGACGCTGGGCGGCGATTTCGGCCGGATCGTCATTCTCGGCGGCTGGTATGGCATCCTGGCGGGCATATTGTTCGACGATCCCCGGTTCTCGATCGGCGCGATCGACAGCTACGATATCGATCCATCGGTCGCCTCCGTCGCCGAAACGCTGAACCGGGGCTGGAAGGAACGGTTCAGCGCGATGACGGCGGATATGTATGCGCTCGACTATCGGGCGCTCGGCGCCGACCTCGTGATCAATACGAGCTGCGAGCATATCGCCGACCTGCGGGCATGGTTGTCGCTGCTGCCCGAGGGATCGCGGGTCCTGTTGCAATCCAACGATTATTTCAGCGAACCGACCCACATCAATTGCGTGCCCTCGCTCGACGCCTTCGTCGCGCAGGCGGGCCTTGCGGACCTTCGCTTCTCGGGCAGCCTGAGGATGAAGAAATATACCCGCTTCATGTTGATCGGGACGGTCTGATCAGCAAAGCGCGGCGAGAATGTCCGCCGTGCGGTCCGCCCCGTCCAGGTCGAGCTTGTGAGCCGGCCGACGGCCCGATCCGAGTTCAGCCGCGACGGCGGCGGTCATCCCGCCTGCGTCGAGCGTGTCCTCGGCCAGTATCGAGGCGAGGCCCAGCGCGGCGAGCCGGTCGGCCCGGACCCGCTGCTCGGTCTCGCCGCCGGCGGTGAAGGGCACGAGAACCGAGCCGCAGCCCGCGCGCAGGATATCGCAGACCGTGTTGTATCCCGCCTGGGATACGGATACGCGCGCCGCCGTGAGCAGGCTCGCGAAATCGCGGCGAAAGCGGAACAGTTCGGCATTGGAGGGGACCGTCGCGGCGACGGCGTCGAAAGCCGCCTGTGGCAGGTTGGGGCCGCCGATCAAGGCCCAGCGAAGATCCGGCGGCAGGCGATGCGCGGCCTCGGATGCGGCCCGGATCAATCCGCTGCCCACGGCGCCGCCACCGGCCGAGACGACGATATCGAACGTTTCGGCCGGAGCCGGCGGCGGAGGCGCGCTGACCAGCCCGGTATAGACGATCTTGCCGGCAATGCGCCGGGCCAGCGGAAACGTATCCTCCAGCCGGACGAAGCTCGGATCGCCATGCACCAGCACGCGGTCGAAATAGCGCTCGACCAGCGCCACGCTTTCCTCGTCGCGGCCGGGTTTCACGCGCTCCTGAAGAATGTCGCGCAGCGAGCAGGCGACCAGCGGCCGCCCCGGCATTCCGGCGATCTCGTCGAGCAGCGGGAGCAGCTCGAACCGCACCTGTCGGCGACCGAAGGGAAAGGCCTCGATGACCACGATATCGGGCCGGGCCAGCCGGAAGGCCTCGACCAGCCTTTCCCGGCGCATCGCCTCGAAGGCGCCGTCCACCGGCTTGCCCTCCGCATCGACAAGGCCGGAGAAGCCAGCATCGCCCGAGACGATCGGCGGCAGCGCGACATGCCGGACATCCGGGCCTGGAAAGCCGTCGACGGGAAGCCCGCCGGTGACCACGGTGACCTCCATTCCATGCCGGGCGAGCGCGCTTGCGATGCGACTCGCCCGCGCCAGGTGGCCGATGCCGAGCAGGTGCTGGACATAGAAGAAGATGCGGGCGGAGGCGGTCACGGCCGCGTCTCCCATTCCGCCTCGAATAGCGAAACGAGTTGCCGGATGCTGGTATGGAAGTCGAAATCCGAGCGCACGCGCGTCTCGGCGGCCGCGCCCAGCGCGCGGCGTTCGGCGGGATCGCGGATGAGCCGCTCCAGCACGGCCGCGAGCGCCGCCGGGTCCTCGGGTGGCGCCAGCCGGCCGTTGACGCCATCAGTCAGCAGTTCGGGCACACCGGAAATGGTGGTGGAAACGCAGACCAGCCCCTGGCTGCACGCCTCGACGATGACATTGGGCAGGCCGTCCCGGTCGCCGTCCGGCGTGATGCGGCAGGCCAGCGCAAAAAGATCGGAGGCGCGATAGGTGGCGAGGACGTCCTTCTGGTCCATCGCGCCGCGCCAGTCGATCCGGTCGGCGATGCCCAGCTCGCCCGCCTGCGCCTTGAGCGTCTTGATGATGTCGCCGTCGCCGATATGCTCGAAGCGCCAGTGCAGGCCGGCGGGCAGGCTGGACAGCGCCCGGAGCAGGATATCGTAGCCCTTCTTGGGCACGGCGCGTCCTACGCTGACGATGCGGACCGGATCGGCCGGATCGCTGCCGTCGCGGTCCGAGCGCGTGCCTTCGAAATGGCCGAAGCGGGCGAGATCGAGGCCGTGATAGCTCAGATGGACATGCGCCTCCGCCCCGCCGAGCGCGCGCAGATGCTCATAGCCGGTGTGTGTGCAGGTCACGGTCCAGCGGTTGGTGGTGAGCTTGCCGGCGAGCTCCCAGTCCGGCGAGGTCCAGATATCCTTGGCATGGGCCGAACAGGTCCAGGGAATGCCGGTGATCATGCTGGCATAGGCGGTGGCGGATGCCGGCGTATGGATGAAATGGGCATGGAGCCAGCCGGTGCCCCCGGGCAATTCGGCGGCCAGCACCGACGCCTGTCCGAAGCGGCGGATGCGGTTGCGGGTGGGATCGCGGGCAAAGTCGCGCGCGGTGGCGGCCAGCGCCTTCCAGAAGCCCGGCCGGGGCAACGCCTTGAGGGTCGCTTTTGCGACCCGCAGCGGCTCCTCGTGGAGATATTCGGGAAGATAGAGCACAGGCGCCCGGATCTCGTCATGCACCGGATGGCGCTTCGTATCGGTCGGCCGGCGCAAAGCGACGAGCGCGAGATCCAGGCCGGCGCGCTCGAGCCCCAGTATCTCCTGCGCGATGAAGGTTTCCGAAAGGCGGGGATAGCCTTTCAGCACGATGGCTATTCTGCGGCGTTCAGGCAAGGGAAGGCTCCACCGTCATCCCTTGACGACGGACAGATGGTCGCGCTGCCGCCGGTCGAGCAGCCCGCCGACGATCTGCGATATATGCGGAAGCCCTTCGAGCCGGATGCTCTCATGGGCGGTGATGGAGGGCGGACGCCGTTCGAGCAGGCGGCGCAGCGCGCCGGCCATGCGCATCGGGTCGGCGGCCTCCTCGGGGAGAAGCATGTCGATGAGGCCGAGCTCGGTGGCGCGGGCCGCGCGGATGAGCTGCTCCTCGCGCGGCTGGACGCGGGGCACGATCAGGGCCGGCTTGTCGAAGGACAGGATCTCGCAATAGGTGTTGTAGCCGCCCATGGCGACGACGGCCTTGGCGCCGGCGACCAGCTGCTCCATCCGGTTGTCGAATTCGATGACGTCGACGAAGGGGATGGAGGAGGCCTTCCGGGTGAGCTTGAGGCGCTTCCGCGCCGGCATATAGGGTCCGAGCACGACAAGGGCCCGGTGATCCAGGGTCCTGTCCTCCTTGTAGGCGTTGAGCACGTCGCGCACCAGATCCGCGCCGTCGCCGCCGCCGCCCGTCGTGACCAGGATATATTCGCCCTCCGGCCTCCGGGGCGGCAGGTCGTCGCCCGGAACGCTGCGCTGGAGGAAACCGACGAAATTCATCTTCTTGCGCACCGGATCCGGCACGTCGAGGCCGACCAGCGGATCGTAGAAATCCGGTGGGCCGTAGACCCAGACGTGATCGTAATATTGGGCGATCTTCGGCATGACATTCTTGCGCTGCCACTCCGCCTCCAGGAGATGCGGGGCGTCCATCACCTCGCGCAGGCCGAGAACGAGCGTCGTGCCGCGGGTCTTGAGATAGGTCAGGGTCGACTCGACCTCGCCTTTCATGCCGAGCGGTTCCTTGTCGACGATGAAGATGTCGGGCTGGAAGGTCTCGGCGGTATGGCGGATGATCGCCTCGCGCATCTTCAGCGTCTCTTCGAGGTCGCGATGACGCTCCATCGATTCGTATTCGCCGTTGCGCAGCTTGATGACGCTCGGGATCTTCACGAAGTCCACCCGCGCCCGGTAGTCGAAGGCGCCGGCGATGGTGGCGCCGGAAATGATCAGGATTTCGAGCCCGCGATAGTCCTCCACCAGCGCATGCGCGATCGTCCGGCAGCGCCGCAGGTGGCCGAGGCCGAACGTGTCGTGGCTGTACATCAGGATGCGGGCGTCTTCCACGCGACGGGTCATGGCGCGCTCTCTCACTTGTAGGGGTCCGCGGCGTCGCGCAGGCCGTCGCCGAGGAAGTTGAAGGCCAGGATGACCAGGATGACCGGGATCACCGGGAACAGAAGCCAGGGATAGAAGGCGATCACGCTGACGCTGCGCGCCTCGGTGAGCAGGATGCCCCAGCTGGTGATCGGCGCCCGGAGCCCGAGGCCGAGGAAGCTCAGCGCGGTTTCGCCGAGGATCATGCCGGGAACGGCGAGCGTGGCGGTGGCGATGAGATGCGACATGAAGCCCGGCACCAGGTGCCGGCCGATGATTCGGCTGGTCTTCGCGCCCATCAATTGCGCCGCCAGCACGTAATCCTCCTCGCGTAGCGACAGCAGCTTGGAGCGGACGGCGCGGGCCAGCCCTGTCCAGTCGAGCAGGCCGAGAATCGCGGTTATGCCGAGATAGATCAGCATGGGGCTCCAGGTGACGGGCATGATGGCGGCGAGCGCCATCCACAGGGGAATGCTGGGGATCGACTGCAACACCTCTATGATGCGCTGCACGATGAGGTCGAACACGCCCCCGTGGTAGCCCGCCAGGCCGCCGATGACAATACCGAGGACGAAGCTCACGGCCACGCCGAGAAGGCCGATGGTGAGCGATACCCGGGCGCCGTAGAGGATGCGAGAGAAGACGTCGCGTCCCAGCCGGTCGCTGCCGAGCAGGTAGAACTGCCCGCCCTCGGCCGGGCAGACGAGGTGGAAATCGGCTTTGAACAGGCCCCAGAACCTGTATGTGTCGCCCCGGCAGAAGAAGCGCAGCCTCTCGATCCTGTCGGGATTGTCGGCATAGTTGCGCCTGAGCGTATTCATGTCGAGCGTCATGTCGCGGCCATAGACGAAGGGGCCGACGAAACTGCCGTCGTGGAAGAGCCGCACGCGCTGGGGCGGCGCGTGGATGAAATCGACATTGCGGGTGTGGAGATTGTAGGGCGCCAGGATCTCGACGATCGCGATCATGGAATAAAGCGCCAGCAGGAAGATCGCGGAGACCACGGCGAGCTTGTGCCGGCGGAACTTCCACCAGATCAGCCGGAGCTGCGAGGCGCGGAACACCCGCTCCTGCTCGGGCGTCATCGCCTCGACGGAATAGGGGTCGAAAGGAGCGTCGGAGACATAGTGGCCGAGCGGCGCCCCGGGTGCGGGCAGGGGGGAATGCGTCATTTCGTGCTCCCGCCCTGAAGCCGGATCCGCGGGTCGAGAATGGCGAGCGCGATGTCGGAGATGAGCACGCCGATCACCGTCAGGAAGGCGAGGAACATCAGGAACGACCCCGCGAGATACATGTCCTGGCTCTGGAGCGCCTTGATCAGCATGGGACCGGTGGTTTCGAGCGAGAGCACGATGGCGGTGATCTCGGCGCCGGAAATGATCGCCGGGAGGATGGAGCCTATGTCGGAGATGAAGAAATTGAGCGACATGCGCAACGGATATTTCATCAGCGTCCGGAAGGGATGCAGGCCCTTGGCGCGGGCGGTCACGACATACTGCTTCTGCAACTCGTCGAGCAGGTTGGCGCGCAGCTTGCGGATCATGCTGGCGGTGCCGGCCGTGCCGACGATGATGACCGGAATCCAGATATGTTCCAGGATCGACTTCGCCTTGGCCCAGCTCATCGGCTGGTCGAGATATTTCTGGTCCATCAGGTGGCCGATCGATGTCCCGAACCAGATATTGGCGAAATACATCAGGATCAGCGCGAAGAGGAAATTCGGGATCGCGATGCCGATCAGGCCGACGAAGGTCAAGCCGAAATCGCCCCAGCTATATTGATGCGTCGCCGAATAGATGCCGATGGGAAAGGCGATGATCCAGGTGAAGACGATGGTAAAGAACGAGACCAGGATGGTGAGCCACAGGCGGTCGCCGACGACCTCGCTGACGGGAAGCTGGTATTCGAAGGAATAACCGAAATCGCCGTGCAGCATGCCGGCGACCCAGTAGAAATAGCGCATGACCGGCGGCTTGTCGAAGCCGTATTCGATGCGGAGCTGTTCGATTTCCTGGAGGTCCACGGCCTCGCCCTGGGCGGCGAGGTCGGCGATGTAGCTTTCGAAATAGTCGCCGGGCGGCAGTTCGATGATGGTGAAGACCAGGGCCGAGATGATCAGGAGCGTCGGGATCATCACGGTGATGCGCCAGAGGATGTATCGCAGCATCGTCACGCCTCCCGTTCGAGCCAGAACGTGTCCGGCTTGTAGACGCCGAGATAGCAGGTCGGGTCGAAGCCGTAGAGCCCGGTCTCCGGCATGTTGCGCAGATGCGCCGACCGCAGCACCGGCTGGCGGGATTCGTTGACGATGCCGATCGAGAAGACCTGTTCGGAATAGAGGTCGAGCATCTTCCGCCACACGGCGGTCCGCTCGGCCATGTCGGTGGTGCGCTTCCATTGTTCCAGAAGGTCGACGAGCATGACCGCCTCGGGAAGATCGGGCGCCGTTCCCTTCTGGCCGTTCGACAGGTAGTGTATGCCCCAGACCGGCCATTGCAACTGCTCGTCGGCCGTGGGCGCCAGCATGCCGGGATTCATGTCGGCGGTCGGGATGCCGTTGTCGAGTCCCGACCACATCGAGACCATGATCTGCCCCGCCATGGCGCGGTTGCGGAAAATATCGCGTTGCGACGTTTTGATGAACAGCGAGAGGCCGACCGCCCGCCAGTGATCCGTGACGAGCTCGAGCACGTCGGTTTCGAGCGTGTTCTCGCCCGCCGTCTCGACGATGATCTGCGCCGTCCGTCCGTCGGGCAGGAGGCGATATCCGTCGTCGTCGCGATCCGAAAGGCCGGCCTCGTCCAGCAGACGGTTGGCGAGGTCCGGATCGTGCTGGCTCCAGGCGGTCCGGTATCGCGGCTCGAACAGCGGGCTCTCCGGCAGGATCGCATCGGCGCTTTCCGTCGCCAGCCCGTAGAAGACGGCCTTGTTGATCTCGGTCCGGTCGATGGCCACGGAGAGCGCGCGGCGTATCCGCACATCCTGGAAAAGCTTGCGCCAGACGTCGTCGACGCTGTTGAGATTGGGCAACAGGGCGAGGAGCGCGCCCTGGGTCTTGGTCCAGAGGCTGACTTTCACCGGATAGCGGCTCTCCGAATCCTTGAGAAAGGCATAGTCGGTGAAATCGATGCCGGAAAATTGCAGGTCGCTCTCGCCGGCGCCGGCCTTGGCGGGAATGATCTCCGACGAGCTGACATTGAGCAGCACGCGGTCGATATAGGGAAGCTGCAAGCCGTTCTCGTCCACGCGATGGAAGAACGGGTTTCGCTCGAAGACGAATTGCTCCGCCGGCGGGGCGGTGGTGTTGCGCCAGGGATCGAGCGTCGGCAGGTCCGGATTTTCCGGCCGATAGCTTCGCGACATCTTGGTATGCAGATCGCGCCAATGCTTGGCGCGATATTGCTTGATGAGCGCGGCGAGGCGGAATTCGTCCTGATATTTCTCGTGGAACTGCCTCAGATAGCGCGACGGCATGGCGATGACGAGCGGTTGCGGCGCGGCGAGCTTCGGCAGGAAGTCCGGATTGGGGGCCGTCCATGTATATCGGACGGTGTAGGCGTCGACCACCTCGAAGACGGGCGGCTCTCCGGCGGCGAGCAGTTCGCGCGGCAGGCCGCCGCGCCGGAGGTCCTCGTTGAGCATGACATCCTCCCACGCATAGCGGAAGTCCTCGGATGTCAGCGCGTCGCCATTGGACCAGCGGTGCCCCTCGCGCAGCTTGAAGGTGAAGACCCGGTCGTTCTCGGCGGTAAAGCTTTCCAGGATATCGGGATGAAGATCGAGCTTCTCGTCGTAGCCGACCAGGCGGGAATAGCCGTTGATGGTCATCAGCCGGGTGTCGCGCTGGCTGCCGACCAGCACGCGCACCTCGCCGCCATAGGCGCCGGGCCTGCGGCCCATGGCCGCCAGATCGATCACGCGCGGCTTTTTCGGCAGCCGGTCGGCGATGCCGGGAAGGGCCGCCGCCTGGAGCCGGCCACGGAGGAAAGGCGGCTCGCGACCGTCCGCCGGGGCCTGGCCGCGTACGGTCGCCGGCAGGGAGAGCGCGACCATGGAGCCGAGGAACGCCCTGCGCCGCATCATGCCCGCAGCTCCCGGAGGTCGGCGGCGCCGCGCGCCAGGACCAGATGGCCTTCGCCGATATCGGCCAGCGTGAGTGCGCCTTCGCCGCTTTCCTCGCGGAACTGCGCCGCCCAGCCCTTCATGTCGCGCGTGTTGCGTTTCTTCAGCGCGGCGAAATCGAGCGGCCGGTCCAGATCGGGGAACGGCACCGCGGCGAGCAGCGATTTCGTATAGGGATGGACCGGATTCTGCATCAGGACATGGCGCGGGGCGAGCTCGACGATACGGCCGGCGCACATGACGGCGATCCGGTCCGCCATGTAGTCCACGACGGCGAGATTGTGGGAGATGAAGATATAGGTCAGGCCGAGCTCCTTCTGTAGATCCTTGAGCAGGTTCAGGATCTGGGCCTGCACCGAGACATCGAGGGCGGAGACGGGTTCGTCGCAGATCAGGAGATCCGGTCCCAGGGCCAATGCGCGGGCGATGCCGACGCGCTGGCGCTGGCCGCCGGACAGGCCGTGCGGATAGCGGTTGAGGTGGCGGCGTCCGAGGCCGGTGGCCTCGAGCAGGTCGACGACCTTTTCCTGCCGCGATTTCGCGTCGCCCCGGCCATGGATCTCGAGCGGCTCGGCGACGATGTTGCGGATCGTCATGCGCGGCGAAAGCGATGCGACGGGATCCTGGAACACCATCTGGATCCGGGCGCGGAGCGTCTGGAGATCGGCGCCGCGCGCATCGAGCAGATCGATCGACCCCTGTGCGCCGTTGAAGATCACCGATCCGGAATCCGGCGTCACCGCCCGCATCAGGATCTTGGAGAGGGTGGTCTTGCCGCAGCCGCTTTCACCGACCAGGCCGAGGCATTCGCCCCGCATCACGTCGAAGCTCACGCCATCGACGGCGCGGAAAGGGGCGGCCGTCTTCGCGCCGAACCATCCGGACTTCCGGCGGCCGAAGGTCTTGACCACGTCGCGGATCGACAGCAGGACGTCGCCGCCGGCCGCGGGCGCCTGTATTTCCCGTTCCATCAGCTTCGAGGCATGCACCGGCGCGTCGCGCAGCGCCTTGAGCCTTTCGCCCGGCCCCATGTCGAAATGCGGCACCGCCGCCATCAGGCCCTTGAGATAGGGATGGCCCGACCGCCGGAAGATGGCGTCGACGGGGCCGGCCTCCATGATCTCGCCATGGTAGATCACCACGACCTCGTCGGCGACATTGGCGACCACGCCGAGATCGTGGGTGATCAGCAGCATCGCCATGCCAAGCTTTTCCTGGAGCTCGCGCAGGAGCTGGAGGATCTGGGCCTGGATCGTGACGTCGAGTGCCGTCGTCGGCTCGTCGGCGATCAGCAGCGCCGGCCGGCAGACCAGCGCCATGGCGATCATCGCGCGCTGGCGCATGCCGCCGGAGAGCTCGAAGGGATACATGTCGAAGGCGCGCGCCGGATCCTTGAAGCCCACCTGCGCCAGCATGTCCTCGGTCGCCTCGCGCCGCTCGGCCTTCGACTGCGGCGTATGGATCCGGAGCACTTCCGAAATCTGGTTGCCGATCGTGTGCAGCGGCGAGAGCGAGGTCATCGGCTCCTGGAAGATCATGCCCATGCGCGCGCCGCGCAGCGCCCGCATCGCCGGACCGTCCTTGGGCAGCGCGAGGAGATCGACGGGCTCCCGGTCCATGGCCGCATCGTGGAAGATCACCTTGCCGGCCGCCGCCGCCGACTGCGGCAGCAGGCCCATCACGGCCTGGCTGATCACCGACTTGCCGGAGCCCGACTCGCCGACCAGCGCCGTCACCTTTCCGGGAAGGACGCGGAGGTCCGCCCGTTTGACGGCTTCGATCCTGCCCCCCAGCAGCGAAAACGAAATACTCAGATTCTCGACCCGGAGAAGGTCGGTCGCAGGCGCCATGACGCGGGCCTTCCCTGTCGTCTTTTTCAGTTCCCCGATAAAATGCTAACCCAGTCCCGGCTGCGAGTCCATCGCGGTCACGGGTAAAATGGGCCGGCGGCGCGGGAAGGCGAAAACCACAGTTATCTCAGCAGCTTGGTGGTACGTCGAGATGACAGGCCGCCTTGCGGCCGAGGACGTCGGCCCTGTCGAGGCTGCGCCGGAAGTCGTCGTAATAGAGAGTCCATTCGCCCTGCGCGGCGGCACGGTAGGGGCCGAATTTGAAATACTGGTTGTCGCCGAGCGGCGGGTCGTTGTGACCGATATAGCCCTTGACGGTGACGATCCATTTATCGTTGGCGAAGATCTCGATATGACCGGTTCCGTCCGGCCCGGGCTTGGTCATGATCGCGAAATCGATCCAGCCCGAACCGGGCGTGGGCAGCGGGTTGCCGCGATCGATCACCTCGATCCTGTCGGTGCAGGCATTGAAGAGCGCGCCATCCTCCGGCTGCCAGTCGCCGTCGGTCGCCACGAGCGCCCGCATCTGGTTCGTCTCGGGACGCAGCCAGACGGCGGTCTCGCCGGGGCCGCAGCGGGCGGGCGTGTCCTTCGGTTCCCGCCGGACGGGCGCGAAATGGTTGGCTTCCACCGTGGCGAAGAGCCGGCCCTTGCGCAGGCGCAAGGCCAGGAAGGGGCTGAAGTCGCCCGGCGCGCCGGGGTCGATCTCGCGTTTCCACTGCGCGATAAGGTAGCGGTGGTCGTCCGTCGGGACCGGATCGGCGAATTTCACGGCGAAGCCGTACCAGACCGGCATGTCGTAAGGGACACGCAGCTTCGGCCGCTCCCAGATTTCCGCCCGCTCGCTACAGCCGTCGGCGCCGACGCCGCAGCCCGGCCGGACGGTCAACTTCAGCGCGCCGCGCCCGTCGCGGCCCGCCGTCGGGTCGAATTCGACGATGCCGGCGCGCTGTTCGGCATTGTCCTTGTAGTAGAGACCGCCCTCGGCGGAGAAGGTCCTGCCCTCGAAACCGTCGAAGAGGGGCGCCCTGTAGGCCTCGTCCGCCATGGCCTCCGATGTCGAGAAAACGGATGTCAGGAACATGGCAAGGGCGACGACCTTCTTCATTGCAGGATGGCGGCTTCAGTCCCCGCGGGCTTGTGCTGGCGGGAATTTCTGTAGAGCAGCATGACATGTTCCGCTTCGGAGCGCAGGTCAAGCCCATTCTTCTGCGAAACCTCGAGGGAGGACATGGTCATGTTGCCGGCGCCGGGCATCAGGACGGCTATCTTCTCGCGGACGCCGCGCAGCCGGCGCTCGCCGAGCGGAGACCAGTCGCCGCCGCAATAAGTGGCGAAGGCCTGGCTGGCGACCACCGGATGGCCGAGCCTCTTGGTGAGGCCCTGGAGGCGCTCCACCTCGTTGACGGCCCCGCCAAAGGCGGAGAAGGTCAGCCGGTCGCGCAGCCCGACATTGCCGAACATGACATTGCCGACATGGAGCCCGATGCCGTAATCGATCCCGCCCAGGCCTTGCCCGCGGCGGGCGGCGTTGAGTTCGGCCATGCGGGTCGTGGCCTCCCGCACGGCCGCCATGGCGGCGCGCGTCGCGACCTCGGACGGCTCGCGATGGCGGTCGCAGGGATAGACGGCGAGGAAGCCGTCTCCCATGAAGCTCAGGATCTCGCCGCCGTTCCGGTTGAAGGGCGCGGCGATCGCGTCGAAGAAGATGTTCAGCGTATCGATATAGACCTGCCGCCCCGCTTTTTCCGCGAGCGCGGTCGAGCGGCGCATGTCCGCCATCACCAGGGCGGCCCTGATCGTCTCGCCGTCGCCGCGCCGGACCTGGCCGGAAAGCACGCGCTGGCCGGCATTTCCACCCAGATAGGTCGTGACCATATTGTCGGCGAGCTTGCCGAGCACGGCCATCTTCGCGGCCACGGCCAGATCGTTCTGGATATGCAGGAGCGCGTCGATGGCGTCCTCGTCGAAGCCGCCCCGCGCATCCGTCGTCCACGAACCGACCATGCCGCGCGCCGCTTCCTCGTCGAAGGGTTGCACGAAGGCGAGATAGTCGGTGGCGCCTATGGCTTTGAGATCGTCGAAGATCGGGAATTCGGAGGGGGCGTGCGCATCGATTCGCCGGCGAAGATGCGGCAGGTTGTTGGACAGGAGATAGTAATAGGGGCTGCGGAGAAAACGGCCCTTTTCGGTATCGTTGGCGGCCGGCCGGAAGCCCTCGACCTCGACGCCCTCGCCCCGGATCCAGGTGAAGCCGAGCGCGTCATAGAGCGGGTGCAGCATGGAAAAGCTCAGGTGAACGCGCGTGATCGGCACGCCCGCGGCGGCCAGCCGCTCGCAGAGTTCGCGGACGAGGCTTTCCAGGTCCGTCCCTTTCAGCGCCGATTGCTGGAGCCAGAGCGAGACCCGATCGATCAGGGATTCGGAGAGGTTGGCGCGGGGGATGATCATCGCTGAACCGTTTTTTTGCAAACCTTGGCGACCCCGGCGGCGCGCCGGTGTCTTGCCGCGACGCAATCGCCGGATCGCGCCGCGAGAACCAATATAGTGCGCCGTGGACGCGCCGCCAGTTCGGCGTGGCGAACTTTACGAAGATTTACAAACGGCAAGTCCCGGCCGGCCCTCGGCTGGAGCCGCCGGCCTTGACTTTACGCGCCCGAGATCGCAACTGAGGGCTCTCGCTCCCTCTCGGAAAAAGCCATTGAACGACGCCCTCACGCCGCATGCGGCCCTTCTCGCCCGTATCCAGGACAGGTCAGCCAGGGTCGGGGTCATCGGTCTCGGCTATGTCGGCCTGCCGCTCGCCATGACGGTCGCGCGGGCCGGCTTCGCCGTCACGGGCTTCGACATCGATCCCGCGAAGATCGTCGGCATCGGGGCGTCGAAATCCTATATCGAGGCGGTGCCGGATGCGGTGCTGTCGGAATTCGTCGCGACGGGCCGCTTTTCGGCGACGACCGATTTTGCCGGCCTTGCGGCCTGCGACGTAATCGTGATCTGCGTTCCGACACCGCTGACGCGCCACCGCGACCCCGATCTGTCCTTCGTCACGCGCACCGGCCGGTCGATCGCGCTATCCCTGCGCCGGGGCCAGCTCGTCGTTCTCGAATCCACCACTTATCCCGGCACGACCGATGGTGTCGTGCGGCCGATCCTCGAGGAAACCGGCCTCGAATCCGGGCGCGATTTCTTCCTCGGCTTCTCGCCCGAGCGGGAGGATCCCGGCAACCGCGATTTCCGCACCTCGACCATTCCGAAGGTGGTTGCCGGCGACGGGGCGGAGGCGGCGAGCCTGGTCGAGGCCTTCTACGGTGCGGCGGTCGAGCGCGTCGTGCCTGTCTCGTCCACGGCCACGGCGGAGGCCGTGAAGCTGACCGAAAACATCTTCCGCGCGGTCAATATCGCGCTCGTCAACGAGCTCAAGGTCGTCTACGAGGCGATGGGCATCGATATCTGGGAAGTGATCGACGCCGCCAAGACCAAGCCCTTCGGCTACATGCCCTTCTATCCCGGACCCGGTCTCGGCGGCCATTGCATTCCGATCGATCCGTTCTACCTGACCTGGAAATCGCGCGAATACGAGCTGCCGACCCGGTTCATCGAGCTTGCGGGCGAGATCAACTCGGCCATGCCGCGCCATGTCGTGGACCGGCTCGCCGAAGCGCTCGACATGCGGGCCGGCAAGGCGCTCAGCCGCTCGACGGTGCTGGTCGTCGGGCTCGCCTACAAGAAAAACGTGCCCGATATCCGCGAAAGCCCGTCGCTGAAGCTGATCGAGCTGATCGAGGCGCGGGGCGGGCAGGCGAGCTACCACGACCCGCATGTTCCCCAGGTGCCGCCGACCCGCGAATACGGCCATCTCAAGGGCCGTCCCTCCGTCGACCTGACACGCGCCGTCGTCGCCGGCTTCGATGCGGTCCTGGTGGCGACGGACCACGATGCCGTCGATTATGCGGGGCTTCGCGCGTGGTCGCCGCTCATCGTCGATACGCGCAATGCCTTCGACCGCCGGGGCTTGGGCGGCGGAAACGTCGTCAAGGCGTGACTGGCGCGGGGACGGCCGCGGGCGCGATCCCTTCCTTGAGCCGGACGGCCGCCAGGGCATAGCCGCCGGCCGCGCCGTCGATGAAATGCATGTGGTCGCGATGCATCGGATTGATCACGAAGCAGGTGATCAGCGCGCTGTCCTGGCGATGCAGGCCGTAGCGGCAGACTTCCTTCGCCGCGGCATCCCGCAACAGCGCCTCGATGCGCGCGAGGCGGGTCGCGTCGACATCGATCGTCATCTTCAGGCCGTCGTCGAA
>JAGRLJ010000332.1:662-12583 GCA_020441805.1 Rhizobiaceae bacterium | reverse complement strand
CGCTTCGCGCCCGGCGTGACGTCGAAGCCGTTGAGGTCGAAATCGTCCTGCTCGATGCGGATATGCTCGTTCTCGAAGGCGGCGAGGCCGGTGAAGCGCGCCTTGCGGGAGATGAGGCCGGCGGCTGCCTCGCGCGCGAAGGCACGGGCGCGGGCGATCATGGCGAGATCGTCGGGCGCGCCGTGGATCGCGCGTTCGAGACCGGCGATCATCGATTTGGCGGCGTCCTGCGGCGTGTCGAAGAGATAGTCGGGCTCGTCGGTATCGTCGACCGGCTCGCCCTCGCCGGGCAGGGTCGCGGTGAGATAGGCGGCGAAGGTAAAGGCGGTGATGAAGGCCGCCGCCGACAGCAGCGACTTGAAACTGTCGGCATCGGGGCCCTGGAGCGGTGCCGCGGCATTGCGCGCCTGAAGCCCTTCGAGATTGGTCTGGCGGGCGAAGACGTCGGCGACGGCGAGTCCGATCATCACGCCGCGGCGGGCGCGGTAGAGAAGCGTGTGCTGGCTGGGGGACAGCATCTGGTCGCCGGCGCGGATCGCCTGGATCGACCGGGCGAGCTCGACCTCGCGGGTGCGGCGGACCGTGCCGGGCGTCACGGTCGAGACGAATCGGCGGCCGGTTCCGGCGAGCGCGGTGCCCGACGCGCCCGGATCGTTTTCGAGGATCACCACCTTCGTGACGAAGCTCTGGGCGATCGACTGGTGCTTGGCGATGTCGTCCTCGGGGATGGCGGTGAGACCGGCGTTGAGGGACATGGGGGTCTTCCTTTCCTCGATCGGGCGGGGGCTTGGGTCGCCCTGATGAAATCTATTCTCTGGAGGGACTACGCCTTACCAGGTTCATCCGGCCAATCGGCCTCGCCTCCTGGGGATGAACTATCCTTTCCCGCGAGGGGAGAAGTGAGCCCGCCGGCAAAGGCTGGGGCCTTTTCCAACGTCATCCTCGGCCTTGTGCCGCGGATCTGGTGAGCTCTTTTTGAGCTCTTGAAAACAAAAGATAAATCGCACAAACCCCAGATGCTCGGGACAAGCCTGCGCATGACGTCAAAGGGTTTGCCGGCAGTCTGTCCGCACCCTTTGGCCGACATTGACGAGGGGTGAAATCCCATCCTCACACCTCGCTCGTCACCTGATTGCCCGAGATCACATGCACCTTGTAGCCGGCGAAGATCTGGTCGGCCTCGTGGGAAGCATAGAGCGCGGTATAGGCCTCATGCGGCACGAGCGCGTGCTTCTCGAAGGCCGAGACGCCCATGCGCGAAGCCTCGACATCGTTCGTGTCGATGTGGAATTCCTGGCTCGCCGGCGTCGAGGAGAAGAAGCCCTTCACCTCGGGCTTTTCGCGGGTCGAGAAGACTTCCTGCACCGTCCAGGTGAGCAGCCAGGCATTTTCGGGCTTGCGGACGCGCGAGAGGATGCCGTTGATGACGGCGTTGTTCTCGGTGATGCCGGCGGAATAGAACGGGCCGATCACGATGCGGCGAAGCTGCCTGGGATGCAGCGTCGGAAAGTCCTTGTCCATGTTGGTGACGATGGTCACCGGCGAGAGCGCATAGGACGAATTGCGGATGACGAAATCGTCGAATTTCGCGGCAAGCTCCGGGTTGAGCAGGCCGCCGACGGGGAGCGGGATGTCGATGTCGGAATTAAGCCGGCCCTCGCGGGTCACCAGCATGCGGGCCATGTTTTCCGAGGAATCCTCGATCTTGGCGATATAGATCATCGGCAATGTCTGGGAGCCGTCGAAGGCCGCCCAGTTGCAGACGACGACCGGACGGCGGTTCTCGCCATTGACGCTGACGCCCGACGTTTCGGGCAGGATGACCGGCGAGAAGACGTCGCCCTTGACGACCTCCTCGAGATAGAGCCGCTCGGCCATCCGGCCCTGGAGCGCCTCGGGGAAGGCCTTGTTGCGCAGGATGAAATCGACCATCTCGGCGCGGAGCTTCGGTGATTCCGGGATCTGGGCGAGTCGATCGGGCGCGCTCTTGCGGTCGTTCTCCAGCTCCAGCACGTTCTGGTAGATCGGAAAGCCGGATTCGGCGCGCGAGATGCGGAAACGCTCGAGGAAACCGGTCTTGTTCTCCCAGCAGCGCAGCGAGGTCTTGAGCCGCTCGACATATTTCATCACCAGCGAGGCGGTCATGTCGCGCGGGCCGGCGCTGTTGCGGTTGGTGTCGTCGAGATAGATTTCCAGCCCCTCGAAGGCCGCGCGGACGGTCTGGAAATATTGCTGTACGGCGGGTTCCGCTGTGCTCATCGGTCGGAAAGGTCTCTGGAAGCGTCTGGGGCGGGAGGACGTCCGGCGGCCGGCGGGCGCCGGCCGCTACAGGAGCTTGTCCGCGAGGCTACTGCTGCACGTAATTGGCGGAGTTGTGCTTGTCGAGCACGGCCTGGAAGCGGCGGGCGAAGGCGTCGTCCGCCAGTTTCTTGCGACGCTGGATGTCCTGCGTGGCCAGCATGTTCTTCTCATGCATCTCGAGCAGGTCGCCGATATGCTTCTGCGACGCCGCGCCGATGCCGGCCATGGTCTCCTCCGCCGCCGTGTCGACCTGGCTGCCGAGCGTATTGATCTTGTGCGCGACGTCCTGCTGGGCGGCGGTCTTCAACGAATCCTCGAGCGCCTTGTAGAGAACGATGCGCTGCTCGGTGTCGATGGTGAGCTTGTTGATCAGCGTGTTCTGCGCCGCGAGCTGGTTGTTGAGCGAGTCGACGAAGNNAGGTCTGGAACATCGAGGTGTAGCGTTCCAGCGTCTGGCTCTCGGCGAGCAGTTCCTGCTCCTTGGCCTGCTTCTCGTTATATTCGGTGGCGAGCCTGGAGCGCTCGGCTTCGAGATCCTGGCGGGCGACCTGGTCGGTGGCGGCGGCGATCCTGTTCTCGATGTCGAGCAGCATCGGGTTCAGTTCCTCGATGCGCTTCTGCACGGCTTCGAGATTGGTGATCGTGTTCTTGCGGCGCTGGATGACCTGCACGAGATTGGTCTCGGATGACTTGTAGCGCTGTTCGAGGATCGACTTCTGCTCCTTGAGCATGCCGACGATGGAATCGGACTTGGCGAGAAGTTCCTGGAGATTGCCGGCGAGCGACATGTTGCGGACGCGCTCGGTGCGCATGCGCTGGGCGCTCTGCTTGGAGAAGATGCCGACGAACTTTTCCCAGGTGGTCTGGCTCTTCATGCTTTCGAATTCGGTGCCGAAGACATTGGTGGCGTCCTCGAGCCCGATGATCAGGTCGGCGATATTGCCTTCCATGACGCGCTGCTGGTTGATGACGTCCTGGATGCGCGCGTTCTCGATGTCGAAATTGACGTCGCCGAGCTTGGCGTCGGATTTCGCGAACTGGTCGAGAACGCCGGTCGAAGCGTCGAGCTTGCCGCGCATGTCGTTGATCGTGCTGCGGGTCTTCTCGATCTCGGCGTCGAAGGATTGAAGCGTGGCCATGGTTTTCCCCCTGGTATCCGCAACTTGGGCGGCTGGTTGATGCTGATGGTCGGCCAGACAATACCCATTTTCCGCCGCTAGGGAATCGAAAAGGGCAGATTTGCCGCGTCACCGCCACCTGATTTGGTGTCGTCGCTCTGACGGTCAAGTGCCCGCGCTTATTCGGTTCGTTTACGCGGCTGGTTATTTCGCGGCCGCGGGATCCCTGAGATAGGCGATGATATTGTCGACATCCTCCGGATTCTTGAGACCGGCAAAGGCCATGGTCGTGCCCTTCACGAGGCTGCGCGGGGCAGGGAGGTAGGCGGCCAGCAGTGCCTCGTCCCAGGTCTTGCCCGCGCCGAACGCCATCATTGCCTTGGAATATCGGAAGCCGTCGGCGGTGGCGACCGGCCGGCCGACGATATTCTGTAGACTCGGGCCGACTCGATTCGTCGGCTCGGTCGCGGTGTGGCAGGCTTGGCATTTCTTGAAGACCAGCGCGCCTTTGACGGCATCGCCGGCATGGGCGAAAGTCGCGGCCGTCGCGAAGGCCGCGGTAACGAGAGCGAAACGAGTGTTCAAGATCCAACCTCCATGTGGAAATGCGGTGCCGCCATCACCGCTCATTCTATAGCGCCGGGCGCTCCGTGGCGCCACGATCGATTCGGCGCATGCCGGAGACCTATTCGTCCGGCGCGCCGCCATGCATGACCGCTTGCCAGTGGCGGCGGCGACCAGGCTATGGTCCGCATGCCCGCGTTCCCTATCGTTCCAGGAAGCCTGCATCAGCAGGCCGGCTTGCCGGCATTCATCGCGGAACAGGAGAAACAAGGCTTTGCCATCGCGGAATCCTTCCGCCGTCGTCGTCATGCGCAATCGGGGCGGGGCTCGCCGCCGGTCGGCCGCGAAAGACACAGCTTTCTGGCGGCGCCTTCGCCGATCCTCATTCGAAAACGGCATGGAAAGGTCGCGAATGCGCAGATCGGCGGCGTCTATCCGCTTGAATTTGCCTTTCATTGGTGATTGGCTGTCGCTCATAAAAACAACTGGGAGACTACGATGAAGAAATTTCTGTCCGCGACTTTCCTGGCCCTGAGCCTGTCGACGGCGGCCCTGGCGGCCGAGCCAGACAGCTGTGGAACCGTCCGTTTCGCCGATGTGGGCTGGTCCGACATCGCGGCTACGACGGGCACCGCTTCGGTGATCCTCAAGGCGCTCGGCTATGAGACCGACGTCAAGGTTCTCTCGATCCCGGTCACCTACCAGTCTATGAAGAACAAGGATATCGACGTCTTTCTCGGCAACTGGATGCCAACCATGGAAGCCGACATCAAGCCTTATCGTGACGACAAGTCGATCGAGGTTCTCGACGCCAATCTCGAAGGCGCGAAATATACGCTGGCCACCAACGAAGCCGGAGAGAAGCTTGGCATCAAGGATTTCGCCGACGTCGCCAAGCACAAGGACGCGCTCGACAACAAGATCTACGGCATCGAGCCCGGCAATGACGGCAATCGCCTCATCCTCGGCATGATCGATGAGGACAAGTTCGGCATGAAGGGCATGGAACTCGTCGAGTCCTCGGAGCAGGGCATGCTGGCGCAGGTCGCCAAGCTCGACAAGGACGCCAAGCCGATCGTCTTCCTCGGCTGGGCGCCGCATCCGATGAACGCCAATTTCAAGCTGACCTATCTGGCGGGCGGCGACGACGTGTTCGGCCCGAACTTCGGCGGCGCGACCGTCTATACCAACGTGCGCGCCGGCTACACGACCGAGTGCCCGAATGCCGGCATGCTGATCAAGAACCTCAAGTTCTCGCTTCCGATGGAAAACGAGATCATGAAGAAGATCATCGACGACGGCATGGAGCCGGAAGCGGCGGCCACGGACTGGCTTAAGGCCAATCCCGGTGCCGCTGAGGCCTGGCTCGCCGGCGTGACGACCCGCGACGGCGGCGATGCCATGGCGGCCGTCAAGAGCGCGCTCGGCCTTTGAGACACCGTTTCCGACCGGGAGGGGCGGCGGGCGCCGCTCCTCAGACTGCCGCAAGGCCGCCTCCGTCCAGTCCGGGCCGATCCCGGCAATCGACCCGTCGAACGCTTTAACAGGCAATGCGGATTCTCGGTGCAAGGCCGAAGATGACGTCATGGGCTTTCGACCTATGTCAACAAGCTTGGAGCGGCAATCGGCGCTCCTTCCTCCTGGAGACGCCGCGCCGGCGTGAAGGACAGAGATGGACTGGCTGACCAAATTCAAGATTCCGATCGGGCCATGGGCGAAGGACGTCGTCGACTGGCTGACGACCAACCTGAAATTCTTCTTCGATTTCATCGCCCTGGTGCTGGATGGCGGCATCACCGCCATGCTCTATGTGCTACAGGGATCCTTCCTGAAGGGCACCGGGCTCGAACCCTTCTATCCGATCGTCATGATCGCGGTCTTCACCGGTATCGCCTGGCTGCTCCGGCGGTCGGCGGGCATCGCCGCCTTCACCTTCTTCGGCCTGCTGCTGATCCTGAACCAGGGTTATTGGAAGGAAACGATGGAGACGCTCGCCCTCGTGCTTGCCGCCACCGCCGTCTCCATGGCGATCGGCATGCCGATCGGCATCGCCGCCGCGCGCCGGCCCTGGCTCTATGCGATCATCCGGCCGATCCTCGACCTGATGCAGACGATCCCGACCTTCGTCTACCTCATTCCCGCGCTGATCCTGTTCGGCCTCGGCATGGTGCCGGGCCTGATCGCGACGGTGATCTTCGCCATTCCCGCGCCGATCCGGCTGACGCGGCTCGGGATCATCTCGACCCCGCCGTCGCTGGTCGAGGCGGCGCAGGCCTTTGGCGCGACCCCATCGCAGGTGCTGACCAAGGTGGAACTGCCCTTCGCCAAGCCGCAGATCATGGCCGGCCTGACGCAAACGATCATGCTCTCGCTCTCCATGGTCGTCATTGCCGCGCTTGTCGGCGCCAACGGCCTGGGCGTGCCGGTGGTGCGGGCGCTCAACTCGGTGAATGTCGCCAAGGGCTTCGATTCGGGCCTCTGCATCGTCATTCTCGCGATCATCCTGGACCGCGTGTTCCGTTCCGGCGACGAGGGAGACAAAGCATGACCGCCGTCAAGTTCGACAATGTCTCCATCGTCTTCGGCAAGGAACCCGAGCGCGCGCTCGCCATGGCCGATCAGGGCCGGAGCCGGGACGAGATCAGCGCGGCGACCGGGCTGGTGCTGGGCGTCGCCAATGCCTCGCTCGATATCGAGGAGGGCGAGATCCTGGTGTTGATGGGTCTTTCCGGCTCGGGAAAGTCGACGCTGCTGCGCGCCGTCAACGCGCTTGCGCCGGTCGTGCGTGGCGATGTCCATGTCTATTCCGACGGGAATGACACCAATCCCTACAAATGCACGCCGCAGAAACTTCGCGACCTGCGGATGCACAGCGTGTCGATGGTATTCCAGCAGTTCGCCCTGCTGCCGTGGCGGACCGTGGCGGAAAATGTCGGCTTCGGGCTGGAACTGGCCGGCGTGCCGGACGACCAGCGCAGAAAGACCGTGGCTGAACAGCTTGAGCTGGTCAATCTCGCCAAATGGGCGGACCGCAAGGTGCAGGAACTTTCGGGCGGCATGCAGCAGCGTGTCGGCCTCGCCCGCGCCTTTGCCACCGGCGCGCCGATCCTGCTGATGGACGAGCCCTTCTCGGCGCTCGACCCGTTGATCCGCACGCGGCTCCAGGACGAACTGCTCGAATTCCAGCGCCGGCTCAGGAAGACGATCCTCTTCGTCAGTCACGACCTGGACGAGGCTTTCCGCATCGGCAATCGAATCGCGATCATGGAAGGCGGACGCATCGTGCAATGCGGTACGCCGCAGGATATCGTCCGCAATCCGGTCAACCAGTATGTCGCCGACTTCGTGCAGAACATGAACCCGATCAGCATGCTGACGGCGGCGGATGTGATGCGCGCCGGCGCGGCGGCGGCGAACGAGGCGGTTTCGGCCACCGCCACGCCGACCGCGCCCCTGGTCGAGGTTCTCGACGCCATGTCGCGTCAACCCGGCGTCGTCGGCGTGGTCGACAACGGGGTCGTGGTGGGCGTCATTTCGGCCCAGGATGTCGTGGCAGGCCTGACGCAGCATCGCAAGGTTCAGACCGAAGCCCTTCGCTGACGGGGAAAGGTGTTCCGCGATGGACGAAGACGCTCCCGGCGCGACGGGCGGGCCGAAATCGACCTCCGTCATCCGGCCGACAGACGAGGCGTCGCTGCGCCTCGCGCGGCGCCTCGTCCGGGAGGGGCGCTATGCCGCGCTCAGCGTGATCGAGCCCGATGGCGGCCATCCTTTCGTCAGCCGGGTGTTGACCGGCACCGACATCGACGGCGTGCCGGTGATTCTTGCCTCGATGTTGGCGACCCACACCAAAGCGCTGCTGGACGACCCGCGTTGCGCGCTGCTCCTGGGCGAGCCGGGACGCGGCGATCCGCTCGCCTGGCCGCGTATCACGCTGCGCTGCGTGGCGGAAAGGATCGTTCACGACAGCGAATCGGATGCGCGAATCCGGTCGCGCTTTCTCCGGCGGCATCCGAAAGCGAAACTCTATGCGGGCTTTCGGGACTTCGCTTTCGTTCGACTCGTGCCAAAATCGGCCAGCCTCAACGGCGGTTTCGGACGCGCCTATATAATTTCCGGGGAGGATCTGGTCATCGATTCTCCGCTCAACGGATATCTCGGCGTCCAGGAGTTGCAGATTATCGAGGACATCGCCCGGCGACGCGGCGAAGGCGCGGATGCTCTCGCGCGCCACTATTTTCATGAAAAAACAGATAATTGGTGCATCAACGGAATCGACGCGGAAGGTCTCGACCTCGCGCGAAAGGAGAAATCGCGCCGCATCGACTTCACGAACCGCGTTTCCGACCTGAACGGTTTGATTGAGGAATATTCAAACCTGCTAAATCGCTGCGGCGAAAATTAACAGTGTACAAACGAAAATCCTCATTTATATGACTTGGCGCTCTATTTCAAACCGTCGTCGATTTTGACTGGGTGATCATTCAATACGCTACACGAAAGTGCCTTGTCATGAAAATGAGAAAGCTTTCAGAACATTCGACTTCCGCCGCCGCATTGCTCTCGGCCATGGCCAATCCGAAGAGGCTCCTGATCCTGTGCAATCTGGTCAATGGCGAGGTCCCCGTGGGGGTTCTCGCGGCTCAGGTGGGGCTCAGCCAGTCCGCGCTTTCGCAGCACCTTTCCAAGCTCCGCGCGCAGAAGCTCGTCAAGACGCGGCGGGACGCGCAGACCATTTATTATTCGAGCAACGCGCCTCAGGTCCTGACGATTCTCGACGCGCTGGAAACCATTTACGGCGCGCAGACGACCAGCAAGACCGCCGCCTGACGGCGCGGCGGCGATCGTTTGCATTCGTTCGAACCAGCCCCGCCCGCATGTCAGACATGCGGGTCGGCCTCTCCCTTCTTCTTCGCCATCAGCCGCTCCAGCAGGCCCAGCATCAGCGCCGAGAGCACGAAGGCGAGATGGATGCCGGTCATGAGGATGAGCTTGACCGTGTCGTATTTCTCGGAATTCAGGAAGACCTGGAGCAGGTGGATCGAGGAAATCGCCACGATCGAGGACGCGACCTTGATCTTGAGGCTGCCGGCATCGAGCTTGCCGAGGAAGGACACCTCGCCGTCATGTTCGTCGAAGCGGCTGACGAAATTCTCGTAGCCGGAAATCATCACCATCACCACCAGGCTCGCCACCAGCGCGGCGTCGATCAGCCCGAGCATGGCGAGGATCATGTCCGCCTCGTCGAGCGTCATCGCCGAGGCGGCGACCTTGACGAACTTGCCGATGAACGAGGCGGCGTAGACGACAAGGGCCGCGGCGAGGCCGAGATAGAAGACGACGAGAATCCAGCGCGCCGCCAGAATGATGCGTTCGACGAAAAGTTCGAGTGATTTCATTCGCAAGGTCCTGTTCTGCCTTGCGTCAGCCCATACGCCGGACGCGGCGGGACTGCAACAGCCAAGCGCGGGCGGGATCGGCCCGGAAGGGTTCTGCCCGTGGTGTTGCCGGCGCGCACTTGCGATCCATTTCAGCTCCCCCTAATCCTGACCGCAGTGCAACCCTGTCCGGCGACACCAGCGGCCATGATCGAGAATTTCCACATGCGGCAGATCCTGCCGGGCCTGATGGCGGCCCTGATCCTGCTCGCGGGGCCTTCCGGCGTCGCCGGGGCAGCCGAGGCGCGGAAGATGGAGAACAAGTCCGACAATCCGCTCGAACAGCCGATGGTGTTCTCGATCGTGCGTTCCGCCGCCGGCTATTGCGAACCCAATTGCCCGGAATGGATCTACGGCGAGGGGCAGATCGTCTCGGCGACGCCGGCGGCTTTCCGAAAGGTCCTGAAGCAGTCGGGAAGACGGAAGCTGCCGCTGCTGATCGTCTCGCCCGGCGGAAATGTGATGGCGGCGCTTGAAATGGGCCGCACCGTCCGCAAGTTTGGCATCGATGTCGAGGTCAGCGCGACCCGGTTCATGACCTGCGCGCCGCGCGACCGCGATTGCACGCCGGACGGGCCGCAGAAGGGCGAATATCGCGGCATAGCCTTTTCGGCCGGCGCTTTCTGCTGGTCGGCCTGTCCGCTGGTCCTCGCCGCCGGCCGGCATCGCTATTCGAGCCAGTGGGCGCATACCGGCGTGCACCAGATCACCACCGTCTATGCGAAGGAGCGCGTCTATTTCAAGGAGCGCTACCGCATGGTTGGCGGCAAGAAGAAGGTGGTGAGCCGAGAGGTGGTGGAACGCAAGCGCTCGGGGACGCAATCGACGACCCGGCTGCCGAAGGCGACGCGGAACGCCCTGCTCGGTTATTTCGCGGAAATGGGCGTCGGACGGAAGCTTCTCGACGCCATGCTGTCCACGCCGCCGGACCGGATCCGCCGGCTCGAGCCGGAGGAGATGCTGGCGCTTGGCCTGATCACCGAGCTGACCGACACCGATACGCTCGCCGATCCGGAGCGTTGCGCCGAGGCGACGGCGCCCGGCCATTGCGTCATGCGCAATCCGGCGCCGCGCACGGCCATCCTGCCCCAGGGCAAGCCCGGCAATCCGACGTGACCCCGTGCCTGTCCCGGTGGTCGATCCAGACGGGCCGGCGTCGCAGACGGCATGGCGGCGAACCGGCCCCGGCAGTATAGCGACGACGCATAATCCTTGACGATGTCGTCATCGGGAGAAGAACCTTGATCGTCCGACCGCGCCCCAGTTTCCTCCAGCTTCTCTTCATCATGCGCGGGTCGATCGTTCCGGAGATCATCGGCCGGATCGTCGTCATGGCCGTGGTCGCGACGCTGGTCGTTCTGGCGCACAGGACGTGGCCGAGCCTGATTCCGACCTTCGGCGGGGCGCCCTTCGCGCTGGTCGGCATCGCGCTTTCGATCTTCCTCGGCTTCCGCAACAATGCCTGCTACGATCGCTGGTGGGAGGCGCGGCGGCAATGGGGAGAGATGATCGCGGTGGCGCGCAACCTCGCACGGCAGACCCTGATATGGGAGGAAACGCCCGAGGCGCCGGCCCGGGCGCGGCTGCTCGGGCTGCAAATCGCCTTTGCGCGGTCCCTCGCGCGCAGTCTCCGGCGCTCGGCGGGGGATTTCGCCGGCGTCGCGGCCTATCTGCCGGCCGGAGACATCGCCACGATCGAGGCAAGCCGCAACCGGCCGGACGCGATCCTGCGGCTGATGGGGCGCGAGCTCGCCGGTTTGCGGGCGCGGGGCGCCGTGAGCGACATCCTCTTCCAGATGCTCGACCAGAATATCGCGCGGCTCGCGCTGGTGCAGGCGGCCTGCGAGCGCATCCTCAACACGCCGGTCCCCTTCGCCTATACGCTGCTGCTCCATCGCACCGCCTACGTCTTCTGCATCCTCATGCCGTTCGGTTTCGCCGATGCGCTCGGCTGGGGAACGCCGTTCGCGGCGGCGCTTACGGCCTATGCGTTCTTCGGGCTCGATGCACTTTCCGTGCACCTGGAGGAGCCTTTCGAGGACAATCCCAACGGGCTCGCGCTGATGGCGATGAGCGCGACGATCGAGATCAACCTGCGCGAGGCGCTCGGCGAAACCGACCTGCCGCCCACGCCTCAGCCAAAGGATTTCCTGCTCATGTGAAATGAAATGTCGCCGATGTCGCATTCTGTCCATTCCGCGACAGATTCCAGTGGGCCATGGAGCGCCAGTTCCGGCTCTATTCCGACCCAATTCTCGAAATGCCAAATGGGAGGCTCCAAGGCCATGGCCGAAGTAAAGTCCGATATCGAAATCGCCCGCGCCGCCAAGAAGAAAAACATCATGGAGATCGGCGCCAAGCTCGATATCCCCTCCGAGCATCTGCTGCCCTACGGCCACGACAAGGCCAAGATCTCCGCCGACTTCATCGCCCAGCAGCGTTCCAAGCCGAATGGCAGGCTGATCCTGGTCACGGCCATCAACCCGACGCCGGCCGGCGA
>JAGRLJ010000332.1:0-492 GCA_020441805.1 Rhizobiaceae bacterium | reverse complement strand
ACTTCCACGCCATCACCTCGGCGCATAACCTGCTCTCGGCGCTGATCGACAACCATATCTACTGGGGCAACGAGCAGAATATCGACATCCGCCGCGTCGCCTGGCGCCGCGTCATGGACATGAACGACCGCGCGCTGCGCGAGATCGTCTGCTCGCTCGGCGGCGTCGCCAACGGCTATCCGCGCGAAGCCGGCTTCGACATAACTGTGGCGTCCGAAGTCATGGCGATCCTCTGCCTGTCGCTGGACCTCAAGGATCTCGAAAAGCGCCTCGGCAACATCATCATCGGCTATCGCCGCGACAAGAGCCCGGTCTTCGCCCGCGACATCAAGGCGGACGGCGCCATGACCGTGCTGCTCAAGGACGCCATGCAGTCCAACCTGGTGCAGACTCTGGAAAACAATCCGGCCTTCGTGCATGGCGGCCTATTTGCCAACATCGCGCATGGCTGCAACTCGGTGGTGGTGACGACGACAGCCCCCAAGCTTGCCG
>JAGRLJ010000331.1:1602-1828 GCA_020441805.1 Rhizobiaceae bacterium | reverse complement strand
GTGACGCTGATCGAGTTCAAGCTGACCACGCTTGCCGGCTTCGTCCTCATCCCCTTCGGCCTTTTCGGCAAGACCGCCTTCATGGCCGAAAAGGTGCTCGGCAACGTGGTGTCGTCCGGCATCAAGGTCTTGGTGCTCGCCGTCATCATCGGCATCGGCAGCACCTTGTTTTCGCAATTCACGGCCGGTTTCGGCGGGGCGACCCCGACCATCGACGACGCCATGG
>JAGRLJ010000331.1:327-1458 GCA_020441805.1 Rhizobiaceae bacterium | reverse complement strand
GCGGCGGGGCCATGCTCGCCGCCAAAGGTGGTGCCGCTGCCCTGTCCGGCGGGGCCGCGGCCGTCCGCGGCGGCGCGGCCACCGCGGGCGCGGCGACCGCCGCCTATAGCGTCGGATCGCTCGGCCAGTCCGGCGCGGCAGGCGTCACCTCCGGCCTCGGCGGCGTCGCGCGTGCCGCAGGATCGGCGGCTATCTCGCCCCTCAAACGCGCCGCCGCGCGCGCCAGCGAATCCGTCAAATCCAGCTTCTCCGCTGGCGCGAAAGCCGGATTCGGCGCGTCGGGCGGCAGCTCGACCATGGGCACGGTCGGCGGCGCGAGCGCCGATCCCGCCGCAGCAGCATCCGGCCCGGCCGGCAGCCCGCCCCCATGGGCGCAACGGATGCGGCGCTCGCAGGCCATGAACCACGGCACGACCATGGCCGCCCATGCCGTGCGCTCCGGCGACAGCCACGGCTCCGGTTCCTCCATCAACCTTTCCGAAAGTGACCGCTCATGAGCATCTTCAAACGACCAGCCACCCATTACGGCAAATCGCCCGAACCCGAAACGCCCTATCAGAAGGCCGCGCAGGCATGGGACGAGCGTATCGGCTCGGCCCGCGTTCAGGCGAAGAACTGGCGCTATATGGCCTTCGGCTCGCTGATCCTGTCAGCCGGATTTGCGTCCGCGCTGGTCTGGCAGTCGGCACGCGGGACCGTGGTGCCGTGGGTGGTGCAAGTCGATAATCTAGGACAGGCGCAGACCGTCGCGCCCGCCAATGCCGACTATCGCCCGACCGATCCGCAGATTGCTTTCCATCTCGGCCGCTTCATCGAGCAGGTGCGCGCGATCCCGGCCGACGCGATCATTGTCCGCCAGAACTGGCTTCGCGCCTATGAGTGGACCACGGATCGCGGCGCGGCGGCATTGAACGACTACGCCCGCGCCAATGATCCTTTCACCAAGGTTGGCCGCCAACAGGTCGCCATCGAAGTGTCATCGGTCATCCGGGCATCGCCGGATTCCTTCCGCGTGTCGTGGGTGGAGCGGCACTACGAGAACAGCCAGCTCTCCACGACCGAACGATGGACCGCCATCCTGACCATCGTGATCCAGACCCCGCGCGATGCCGAGCGACTGCGCGCCAATCC
>JAGRLJ010000331.1:0-228 GCA_020441805.1 Rhizobiaceae bacterium | reverse complement strand
TGATCTTTCCCTCGGAGATCATGAAAAACGAGGTGCCCGTCATCTCGATCTCCTGCCCGGCCTTCCAGCCATTGGGCAGGTCGGTCTTGACCTTGGCGCGATAGCCGATGCGCACGGCTGCACGGTCGTCTATCGCGATACAGTCGAGGATCGTCTGTTCTCTTTCAGCAAACAACTGGACGCCCTGTTCCGCCAGCGCGCGGAATGCCTCGATCCCGTGCGTTTCGT
>JAGRLJ010000330.1:2826-2984 GCA_020441805.1 Rhizobiaceae bacterium | reverse complement strand
AGCCATAGATGCGATTGCCCATCAGTGGCCGGAACTCGGCGGGTATGGGGCCTTTGTGCTCGATGGTGAGATAGGAGATGCAGCGCCGCGCATCGATGCGGTAGGGCGCGGGGAACGCGGCCGTCGGACAGGCATCGAGACAGGCCCGGCACGAGCCG
>JAGRLJ010000330.1:655-2726 GCA_020441805.1 Rhizobiaceae bacterium | reverse complement strand
CTTGCCCTGCCAGCCGAGGCCGGCGCGGGCGGCAAGCGGCTTTTCCATGACCGGGGCCGTGTCGACGAAGACCTTGATCGCCGCCCCGCTGCGCGCCGCGAAACGGCCGCCGATCTCCTTGAGCCTGCCCTTGATCACGTCATGGTAGTCGCGGTTGCGGGCATAGACCGAGATATTGCCGGCGCTCCGTTTCGCCAGCAGCGCGCGGGGATCGCCGTCGGGACCGTAATTCATGCCGAGAAGAATGACGGATCTCACTTCCGGCCAGAGCGTGGCGGGCGCTGCGCGGCGCTCGCGCGTTTCCTCCATCCAGGCCATGGTGCCGTGATGGCCGCCGGCGACGAAGGCGCCGAGATCCGCGGCGAGTCTCGGATCGGCTGCGGCATCCGTCACCCGGCACATGTCGAAACCGGCCTGCTTGCCGAGGTCCTTGACATAGGCGGTGAGCTTGGCGGCGTTTCCCGGGCCTTTAGAAGTCGAGGTCTGCATAATGCGGCACCGGAGTGATGCCCCGGACCCGGTCGTTCAGGAGCGCGCGGAAGCTCGGCCGCGACTTGAGCCGCTGATACCACTCCTTCACCTGCGGCCATTCGTTCCAGTCGATCTCGCCGAGATAGTCGAGCACGGATATGGCGGCGGCGCCGGCGAGATCGGCATAGGACAGCCGGTCGCTGGCGAGCCAGGCGCGCGAGCCCGAAAGCCAGGCGAGATAGCGCAGATGCTGGCGGATATTGCCCCGGGCGATGCGCAACACCTTCGAGTCCGGCGCGCCGCCGCCCTGCTCGGGCGTCATCTGGAGTTTGAAGACGCGTTCGCGCACCAGCGGCCGCGTGACATCCTGCTCGGTCTTGAACAGGAACCACTCCGTCAGCCGGCGGATTTCCGCGCGCTGGAAAGGATCCTCGGCGAGGAGACGGCGGTCGCGCTTGAGCACGCCGCTCGTTTCGTCCATGAATTCGGAGATGATGGTCGCGCCGCAGAGCGTGCGCATATTGTCATCGACATAGACCGGAAGCGTGCCGGCCGGATTGAGGGCGATGAAATCGCGCCGTTTTTCCCAGGGCTGTTCCTCGACGAGATCGGCCTGGAAGCCGTATTCGGCGAAGATCAGTCGCACGAAGCGCGATGCTGTGGACATCGGATGGTAATAGAGGGCGGGCATGGACGGAATCCGTGGTGCGTCAATTTCACTCAATGGCGTCTGGCCGGACGAACTGTCAAGCCTCATTCGTCGGCGGTCGCGACGCAGCCGACAGCCCGTCGCAAGTTATCTCTTCTAAAACCCTGCATCATTCTTAATCTCACGAGGTTTTCATGAGCGAGCCGAATATTTTCAGCGCCCTCGTCCTAGGTCTGATCGAAGGGTTGACCGAGTTCATTCCGGTTTCCTCCACGGCGCATCTCCTGCTCGCCAGCCATTTCCTGGGCTTCCGGACGACCGGCAACACATTTCCGGTGCTCATCCAGCTCGGCGCGATCCTGGCCATCCTGTCGGTCTATTTCCGCAAGCTTCTCGACGTCGCGCTCACCCTGCCCAGCTCCGAGCGCTCCCGCTGGTTCGTGCTTTCGATCCTTGTCGGCTTCCTGCCGGCCGCGGTGATCGGCGCGATCGCGCATGATTTCATCAAGGATGTGCTGTTCGAGACTCCGATCCTGATCTGCTACGTGCTCATCGGCGGCGGCATCATCCTGCTCGCCGTCGACAAGATCAAGTTCCAGCCGCACTATTTCGATGCGATGGCCTATCCCCTGCCGCTGTCCCTCAAGATCGGCTTTTGCCAGTGCCTGGCGATGATACCGGGGACCTCGCGCTCCGGCGCGACGATCGTCGGCGCGCTGCTGATGGGCGCCGACAAGCGCTCGGCGGCGGAATTCTCCTTCTTCCTGGCGATGCCGACCATGGTGGGCGCCTTTGTTCTCGACCTCTACAAGTACCGCAACGATATCAACACCGACGACATGACCCTGATCGCGGTCGGCTTCGTCGCGGCATTCATATCGGCGCTCTTCGTCGTCCGCTCGCTGCTCGCCTTCGTGTCGCGCCGGGGCTATGCGCCCTTCGCCTGGTGGC
>JAGRLJ010000330.1:0-608 GCA_020441805.1 Rhizobiaceae bacterium | reverse complement strand
CGCGGAGGCCGCCCTGCTGCGAATATCGGCCGCGACGAGAGCTGGACAAGCTGGTTGCTCACCCGATCTGGGGCGTCTTCAAGGCCCGACCCGGACCAGCGCGCGGAGCGTCAGGCCCTGTCCTCCGCTGAAGTCTTCGGGCCGGGCCATGTCTTCATCGGCCGCGACGAACGTAAAATGCGTGTCGGAAAGCGCATAGATCGCCGGCAGGGACTTCCCGGCATCCTCGCCGGTCGCATCGGTCCAGGTGATCGATTTCGGCGCGGTACGCGCATCCAGCGCGAAGCTGCCCTCCAGGATGGTCTCCCGGCCCGGCACGCCGACATGGAAGCGGTTGCCGTCGATTGTCAGGATCGCGCCGGGCGCCGAATGGGTGTCGGGGGGATCGATGGCCCCGTTCTCCTCGAACCGCACCTGGCGCCACCGGCCTTGCAGCCTCCTGAGGTCCGAGATCGTCGCCTCATCCACCGGCGTTTCTCCCGATAGCGTCATCAAAGTCGGATTGTCTGTTCGCAAGGGATATCGGCGCGCCGCAGGACAGGTTTGCCCGCGGCGGTGGGGATATTGCATGCTCTGGAGAGGACGTTCCCGGGAATGACGTCGCCCGC
>JAGRLJ010000329.1:3081-3327 GCA_020441805.1 Rhizobiaceae bacterium | reverse complement strand
CACGCTTTCCGCGGCCCAGGGCTTCCTCGTCCAGGGCGACGCGGCGAGTGACTTTACCGGCGCATCGGTCTCTTTCGGCGGCGACGTCAATGGGGACGGATTCGACGATTTGATCGTCGGAGCGGTCTTTGGCGACGATGGCGGCGGCGGCGCTGGGGAAACCTATATCATCTTCGGCACGGACCAGGGCTTCGGCACCGATGTCTCCGGCCGCCAGGTGATCGACCTCACCACCCTCACCGCCGC
>JAGRLJ010000329.1:0-2992 GCA_020441805.1 Rhizobiaceae bacterium | reverse complement strand
ACGGATTCGACGACATCATCGTCGGAGCTCCCGGCGGCGACGACGGTGGCTACGGCGTCGGGGAGGCCTATGTGATCTTCGGCACCGATGGGACCTTCGGCACCGATGTCTCCGGCCGGCAGGTACTCGACCTCACCACCCTCACCGCCGCCCAGGGCTTCATCATTCAGGGCGATACCTATTACGACTATGCCGGCCGCCCGGTGTCCGCCGCCGGCGACATCAACGGCGACGGCTTCGACGACCTCATCGTCGGAGCCCTCAGCGGCGACGACGGCGGCATCAATGCCGGCGAAGCCTATGTGATCTTCGGCGGCAATTTCAGCGGCGACACGACCCCGGTGAAAACGATCGGCTCATCCGACGCCGAGATGTTCATCGGCGGCGCCGGCGACGACCGGCTCGACGGGCGCGGCGGGGCCGACAGGTTCCGTGCCGGCGCGGGGGACGACGTCATCCTGGTCGGCTCCGACGAGTTCCGCTTCATCCATGCCGGGACCGGACAGGATACTGTCTCGCTCTTCGGCTCGGGCATCACCATCGATGCCCGCGACTGGTCCGGCAATCGGCTTTCCGGCATCGAGACCTTCGACCTGACCGGCACGGGCGACAATACCCTGATCCTCGAGGCGAGCGACGTCTTCCATTTCTCGACCATAGGGAATTCCTCTTTCACCGCCGCCGACAGCCACAACAACCTCGTCGTTCTCGGCAATGCGGGCGACAGCCTGGAACTGATCGACTACGCCTCGTCCGGCGCCGCCTGGGAACTCGATGCCTCCGGCCGGACGCTGGCCGGCAAGAAGAAGGGCGCGTTCGATTTCTACAATCTCACCGATGGCAATGGCGATGTGCTGGCAAGCGTGGCGGTGGACAGCGACGTAAGCGTCGTGCTCTAAGGAGGCCCTTGAAATCAAGACGACAGCATGACCGAGCAACCTCGCCAACCGGCACTACAGATCTTCACGTCGCGGCAATTCTCGTCCTGGCTCGGCGACGCCGGAGCCGCGCTGGTGCTGACGACCTATCAGTCCGGCAAGGCGCTGTTCATCGCCGTCAATCCCGAAACGGGCAAGCTCTCGGTCTTCGAACGATCGATCGAAAGGCCGATGGGACTTGCGACCGACGGCCGGAGACTGGCCGTGGCCTCGCTCTACCAGGTCTATACTTTCGTGGACGCTCTCTCTTCCGGCGAGACAGCCAGGGGCGCCGACGCCGTCTATGTGCCGCAGACGAGCCATTTCACCGGCGACCTCGACGTCCACGACATGGCTTTCGATGCCGACGGACGGCTCGTCTTCGTCAACACGCTGTTCTCCTGCCTTGCGACCGTGTCGGAGACCCATTCCTTCAAGCCGCTTTGGAAGCCGCCCTTCGTGTCCCGGCTGGCCGCCGAGGATCGCTGCCACCTGAACGGACTTGCCATGCGCGATGGCCGGGCTGCCTTCGTTTCCGCCATCGGCCATGGCGATGTGGCCGACAGCTGGCGGGATGCGCGCGGCAGCGGCGGCGTGGTCGTCGATGTCGAGGCAAACGAAATCGTCTGCAACGGTCTTTCGATGCCGCATTCGCCGCGCTGGCATCATGGCCGCCTCTATATGCTGAATTCCGGCGAAGGCGAGTTCGGCACGGTCGATCTCGACAGGGGCCGCTTTGAACCGGTCACCTTCCTGCCTGGCTACGCGCGCGGGCTCGCCTTCATCGGCGACCATGCCGTGATCGGCATTTCGGCGCCCCGCGAGAACCGGACCTTCGAGGGATTGCCACTCCAGCGGCGTCTCGAATCGTCGTCCATGCGCCCCCGCTGCGGCATTCAGATCGTCAACCTCAAGACAGGGGACGTCGAGCATTGGCTGACATTCGAAGGCGTCGTCAGCGAGCTTTATGACGTCGGCGCCCTCCCCGGTCGTCGCGCGCCGACCATGATCGGCTTCCGATCCGACGAGATCCGGCGCGTGATTTCAATGGAAGGCGAGCTATAACCCGCTCACAGGATTGCCCAGCCGGCGAAAACCGACCTCAGCCCGATCGGGCTCAGAACAAAAAGTCGCCCTTATCGAGATCCGCGAGCTGAACGTGCTGAAGCGTCAGCACGTCGCCCTTCAGGCCGTTGATGACAACATCGTCTCCAACCTGGCTCATATGATGCTGGACAAGGTCGTTCCAGTTCTTGACCGAAGACAGTCCCCTGAGATCGACCACATCGTGTTCCGTGCCGGTCGCGGCAAAATCGGTGATTGCGTCCCTGTCGTAGCCGGTCTTGAAGACGAACCGATCCGATGAATCCCCTCCGGTCAGCGTATCGTTGCCTTGCTTTCCATCGAGAATATCGGACCCGTCAGTCCCATCGAGCGTATTGGCCTTCTTGTTTCCCCGGAACGTATCCACCACATCCTTGATCTCGAAAGCGAAGCTGTAGGACAGATGGCTTTCCTTGCCGCTCTTGTCGCCCACGGAAAACTCGAAGGACGCCTCGCCGATCTGGTTTTTCGCCGGTACGAACTTGAGGTTGGAAAGGGCCGACGCCGCGATCACATCGCCGTCATGCACTTTTGAACCGCCAAGCTTGAGCACGCCCGTGTCCGGCACGGTAACGATCGTCACATGGGCGAACTTGTCGCCATCGTAATCGAAATAATGGAAATCCTTCTTCGAGAAGAGATAGGAATGATCCTCGGTCAGCTTGACGGTGACATCGGCCGCCCGCGGCGGCGTGCCGCCGATGCCCAGTTCGACCGCGGCGCCGCCTGAATCGTAACGCTTCTGATGAATCTGATAGTGGCCTATGCTGGTGTCATCATCGTCGCTGGACCAGGTAATGATCCAGCCGCCATCGTCGGTTCCCACCACCGAGGCGAAAGTCTGGTTGTTGGCCTGAATGTCGTTGACCCGAACGGCGACGCCGATCGCACCGCCCGCTGCATTGAAGCGCTGATAATATATGCCGCCGAGGTCGGCGTCGGAACCTTGCCAGGCGACCACCCAGCCGCCA
>JAGRLJ010000328.1 GCA_020441805.1 Rhizobiaceae bacterium | reverse complement strand
GATGACCTGCTTGGCCGACTGGGCGGCGATGCGGCCGAAATCCATCGGCGGCAGCGGGTCGGCGATGAAGTCGCCGATCTGGGCGTCCGGATTGCGGTCGCGGGCGAGCAGCAGCGGGATTTCCCGGGAATAGTCCTCGGCATGCTCGACCACTTCGAGCAGGCGCTGGAGCTTCATCTCGCCGGTCTTCGGGTTGATGTCCGCCTTGATGTTGGACTCGGTGCCATAGCGCGAGCGCGCGGCCTTCTGGATCGCGTCGGCCATCGCGGCGAGCACGATTTCCCTGTCGATCGACTTTTCGCGGGCCACCGCGTCGGCGATCTGGAGCAGCTCCAGCCTGTTTGCACTCACTACCATCTCGAAGTCTCCATGCTGATGGTCGGATTTTCAGGAATCGGCCTTGCCACCAGGAGGCGTCAGGCGTCGCCCTCGTTCTCGAAATTCTCGTTTGCCGCCATGCGCGCGGCCTTGTCGGCCTTCAGCGCATCGCGGATCAGGTCGTCGGTCAGGATCAGCCGGGCCTCGGCCAGCGCCGAAAAGGGGATCGCCGCCTCGGCGGCCTCGTCCTTGGCCGGCTGGTCGCGTTCGATCACGAAACCGTCGTCCGAAACGCTCTTTATCTTGCCGCGGAAACGCTTGCGACCCTCCACCGTCACCGAGGTCTCGCACTTGACCAGATGGCCGCTCCACCGCGTGAAATCGGACTTGCGCACCATCGGCCGGTCGATGCCGGGCGACGACACTTCGAAATGATACGCCTTGTCGATGGGGTCTTCAACGTCGAGTACCGGCGAGATCGCCATGGAAAGCTTTTCGCAGTCGTCGACCGTCATCGTGCCGTCGGGCAGTTCGGCCATGATCTGTAGCGTCAATCCGTTCTGGCCGGAAAGCTTGACCCGCACGAGCTGGTAGCCCATGCCCTCGATGGTCGGTTCGATGATGGCGGCGATACGCGCATCGATGCCCGTTTCGGTGATGAGTCTCGGTTCGCGCTCCGCTCCCGACATCGTCGCTCCCGGTCCGGCCGGACCTAACAAAAAAGAGCGGGTCCTCGCGGCCCCACTCTTCATCAAATGATCAAGAATTTGGCGGTGATATAGACCGGTCGGGGGTAAATTGCAAGTCCCAAGGTCGATTTGCCCACCATGCTTGCCTAAAGCCTGCCCAGCATCTCCTCTTCCGGATAGCAGGTGGGCTTCATGCCGTTCTTCTCCTGCCAGCGGCCGATCGAACGGCGGGTCTTGAAGCCGGGCAGCCCGTCGATCTTGCCGACATCGTGGCCCATGCGGGCGAGGCTCTTCTGCATTTTCTCGACGTCGGAACGGTACATATGGCCGACCTTGCCCCATCGGCCGTCGAAGGCTCCCGAACCGTAGGCGATCCGGTCCGCGAGATTGCCGATGAACAGCGCATAGAGATCGGAATTGTTATATTCCTTGAGCACGTAGAAATTCGGGGTGACCACGAATTCCGGCCCGTGGCGGCCCGCCGGCACCAGCATCATGCCCGCCGCCTTCAGTTCGGCTTTCGGGAAAGCCTTGCCGGAAATGCGGGTTATACCGAGCGACGCCCAGTGGGAAATCGGCCGGGCGAGGTCCGGGCCCTCCTGCGCGCAGGAGACCGCGGCCGGGATCGTGACCTCGAAACCCCAGCCGCGCCCGCGCTGCCAGCCTTTCTGGACGAGGTAGTTGGCGATGGAAGCGAGCGCGTCCGCTTCGGAGTTCCAGATGTCCTTGACGCCGTCGCCGTCGAAATCGACGGCATATTTGAGATAGCTGGACGGCATGAACTGCGGCTGGCCCATGGCGCCGGCCCAGGACCCTTTCATCCTGGCCGGGTCGATTCCCTGCTCGACCATCAGGAGGGCAGCGACGAGCTCCTTCATGAAGAGATCCTTGCGGTCGCCCATGAAGGCCATGGTGGCGAGCACATCCATCTCGGACGCCGTGATCTTCGCGCGGCCATAGCCGGTCTCCCGGCCCCAGATGGCGAGGACGATGGCGCCGGGCACGCCGTATTTCTTCTCGATCTGCGTCAGCAGCCGCGCATGCGAGGCCGCATGGGACCGGCCGGCGGCGGCGAGATTGGCGAGCCGCTTCTCTGCGAAATAGGGGCCGGGCGAGGAGAATTCAGCCTGGCTCTGCTTCTTCTTTTTCTTCGGCTTCTCACCGGGCGGGGTGAGGTCGGGAAGTTTCCAGTTGATCTTCACGCCCGCGAAGGCGCGCTCGAACGACTTGCGTGAGACGCCATTGGATTGCGCGGCGGGCCAGACGTCGCTTTCGATCCAGGCGGCGAACTGCCTTTCGACCTTGGCCTGCGAGGCGGCGAGGGCGGGGGCGGACGCCAGGAGCAAGAGCACCGCAAGGCTGACGAGGATCGCCAAGACACCCCCCTCCGCCCTGCCGGACATCTTCCCCTCAAAGGGGGAGGCCGAATCGCGGCGACCGCTCGCTCCAATTTCGGCGTTTGCTTCGGAACGGGGAGCGTGCTGCCTGCCAATCTCTCTCTTTGAGGGGGAGATACCCGGCAGGGCAGGGGAGGGTAAACCTGGCATGTCGGCTCCTGTCTATATCGCCGTCCGCGACCGTAGCGCCGCCGTCAGCGTGCCCTCGTCGAGATAGTCGAGCTCGCCGCCGACGGGCACCCCATGGGCGAGACGGGTGATCGTCACGTCGAGACCGGTCAGCTGGCTTGTGATGTAATGCGCCGTGGTCTGGCCCTC
>JAGRLJ010000327.1 GCA_020441805.1 Rhizobiaceae bacterium | reverse complement strand
AGCGCATAGGCGACCAGCGAGCCCGCGCCCGAGCCGCGGCCCGGCCCGACCGGAATGTCATGCGCCTTGGCCCATTTGATGAAGTCCGCGACGATGAGGAAGTAGCCGGGGAACTTCATGCGCTCGATGATGCCGAGCTCGAATTCCAGCCGCTCGCGATAGTCCTGCTCTGTATAGCCGGCGGCGAGACCGATGGTCGCGAGCCGCATTTCCAGCCCCTCCCAGGACTGGCGCTTCAGTTCCTCGGCTTCCGGATCCGTGGCCGCGTCGCCCACCGTCTCGCTGGTGAAGCGCGGCAGGATCGGCGCCGTGGTCTTGAGGATGAAGGAGGCGCGGCGGGCGATTTCCACCGTGTTCCCGAGCGCCTCGGGCAGGTCGGCGAAGAGCTTCGCCATCTCGGCGCGCGACTTGAAATAATGGTCTGGCGTGAGGCGGAAGCGATTGTCGTCCGAGACCATGGCGTTATGGGCCACCGCCATCAACGCGTCATGCGCCTCGAAATCGTCGGCGGAGGGAAAGAAGGCCTCGTTGGTGGCGACGATCGGCAGGCCGTGGGCATAGGCCAGGTTCAGCATCGCCGCTTCATGGGCGCGGTCATAGGCCGCGTGGCGCTGAAGTTCCACATAGAGCCGGTCGCCGAACAGCGCCGAGAGCGTCTCGAGCCGGTTGACGGCAAGCTCGCGATGGCCCTCGGCCAGCGCCATGTCGACGGGGCCGCCGCGCGCGCCGGTGAGCGCGATCACGCCCGGAACGCCATCGCCCAGCCAGGCGCGCTTGATATGGATCGCGCCATGTCCGCCCTCGCCCTCCATATAGGCCCGGCTGACGAGATGCGACAGCCGGTGATAGCCTTCCGCATCGGCCGCGAGCAGCACGATCGCGGGCAATTTCCGCAATTGCGGCTGGCGATTGCTCCGCTCGTCCGGCGAATCGTCCTCCATGTCGATCGAGAGCTGGCAGCCGATGATCGGTTGCAGGCCCTCGCCCGATGCGGTCTTGGAGAATTCGAGCGCTGCGAAGAGATTGTTGGTGTCGGTCAGCCCGATGGCGGGCTGCGCGTCGGCAACGGCCCTGGCAATGATCTTCTTGACCGGCAGCGCTCCTTCCAGGAGCGAATAGGCCGAGTGAACCCGGAGATGGACGAATTGCGGGCTTTCGGTCAGCCCCTGTTCCGCCGTCAGAAAAGAATCATCCGCCATGTCATGCCACCTTGTGCGATGCGCCGGATTTTACCGGCGCCGGCGCGGCGGCGCGAGTCCCCTTTCGGGCCTCGGTTTCTTTCCCACTACAAAGTGATCATCAGCACGGCGACGCTGGCCACGAAGGTCACGATCGAGGTGAATGCTGCCATGTCACGAAGAAAATCGGTCATCTATGCCTCCTGTTCTCTTATAGTTTTTTATATGTTCTATTTTTGTTCTTTGGTCAAGACAACGAGACTCGGCTGGTTAACGAAAGGTTGAGACGGCCGGGATGTCCACGCAATTCACAGGGCGCGGCCTGGGACGCGGCCGGGGCGCGGCGCGGAACGCAGCCCGCGGCGACGATCCGCGCGGATCAGAACCGGAACGTGAACCCGGCCTGCACGACGGGATAGAGGGTGAAAGGCGCGATGCGGCTCCGGGCGCGCTCGATCTGGTCGCGGACCTGCTTCTTCGAGAAGCCGAGCGTGTCGGCGCGCGAGGTGACGTCGAGATCCGGCGTGCCGGCATAGAGCGCGCCGAAATCCAGCGTCAGCGAGACACGGTCGCCGATCCGTCTCGAATAGCCGGCGCCGAGATATGGCTGGACGACATTCTGCCGAACCGTGAAATCGGTCAGCGGATCGGCGACGAAGACCGGAGAACCGGTCCGGAGCCGGCCATGCAGGTTCTTTACCGAGCCCTCGATCCTGTTGGCGGAGAGGCGCAGTCCCGCCGACAGATAGACGTCCCCGGCAAAGGGAAAATAATCGACGGTCGCGCCGCCGCTGAGAAGCGTCAGGCGCGAGTGAAGATCGGAATCCCGGTCGCGATAGACGAAGCGGGCGGCAAAGCCGTTGATGCCGGCACGCATGCGCCAGGATTCGCTCATCCTGTAGCCGCCCTCGATACCCGCGCCCAGGGTCGAGACGTCGGGCCTCAGGAAAAACCGGTCATAGGCGGCATCGTCGGCCGCGAGCGACGGTCCCGCCAGCAGGGATGCGAGAATGGCGGCCGTCCGGACCAGGATTTTCATGTCGCCCCCTGCCGCGTCAAGGCGGTGCGATTCGGACCTCCGAATCTCGCGGGAATCGTAGCGGCAATCGATTGAGAGTTTTCTAATGACGGGACATGCGGCCGATGGACGCGGCCCGCGCGGTTTGCAGGCGCGGGCGGCGGACCGACCGGTCGCCATATCCGGCGGCGGCGGGAGAAAAACCTGATTTTTTTCCGTTTTCACCCGAATAGATTTGAAAGCCCGGCCGTTGCCGCCTATTTTCCGCCAAAGGCGGGGAGGAAAGAACTGGGTCCGGATGGCCGAGCCTGACTTCCCGACGATGTCCCCTCCTCTACGAAGCGGCTCTCGACGATTCTGAAGCGGTGATCATGGCGAAACGCGCATACAATATCCCCAATATGCTGACCTATGGCCGCATTCTGGCCGTTCCGCTGATCGTCCTCTGCTTCTTCATCGAAGGCCGCCTCCAGAGCTCGGATTTCGCGCGCTGGACGGCGTTCACCCTCTTCGCCGTCGCCTCGATCACCGATTTCCTCGACGGCTATCTGGCGCGGATCTGGGCGCAGACCTCCAATATCGGCAAGATGCTGGACCCGATCGCCGACAAGCTGCTGATCTCCTCGATCCTGCTGCTGCTTGCCGCCGACGGCACCATCGCCGGCTGGCCGCTCTGGGCGGCGATCATCATCCTGTGCCGCGAGATCCTCGTTTCCGGGCTCCGGGAATATCTCGCCGAGCTCAAGGTCTCGGTTCCGGTGACGCGCATCGCCAAATGGAAGACCACCGCGCAGATGCTGGCGCTCGGCTTCCTGCTGGCAGGTCCCGCCGGGGAAAAGGTGCTGCCTTATACGATCGATATCGGCATCGTGCTGCTCTGGGTCGCGGCGATCCTGACCATCTATACCGGCTACGATTATTTCCGCGCCGGGCTGAAGCATGTGGTGGACGAATGAAGGTCTCGATGGTCTATTTCGCCTGGGTGCGTGAAAGGATCGGCAAGGGCGGCGAGGAGGTCGACCTGCCGGCGGGCGTCGTCACCGTGGGCGACCTGCTCACCCATCTCAAGACGCTGGGCGAGGAATATGAGATCGCGCTCGAACATGACCGGGTGATCCGGGTGGCGCTCGACCAGGAGCATGCAGAGCATGGCGACAGCATCGCCGGCGTGCGCGAGATCGGCATCTTCCCGCCGATGACGGGCGGCTGACATGGCGGCGGTCGAGCCATTCGTCCGCGTGCAGGCGGAGGATTTCGACCTCGCCGCCGAGACGGAACGGCTTGTCGCGGGACGTCGGGACGTCGGCGCCGTCGTCACCTTCACCGGCCTTTGCCGCGACGAGGGCGGCCGCCTCTCGGCCCTGGAACTCGAACATTATCCCGGCATGGCCGAAACGGAGATCGCCCGCATCTGCCGTATCGCCATCGCGCGCTGGCCGGTCACGGGCCTCACCGCCATCCATCGTTTCGGCCGGATCGACCCCGGCGGCAATATCGTGCTGGTGCTTGCCGCCTCCGCCCATCGCCAGGCGGCTTTCGACGCCGCCGGCTTCGTCATGGATTACCTCAAGACCTCGGCGCCCTTCTGGAAGAAAGAGCATTACACCGACGGGTCGGAAGGCGGCTGGGTCAGCGCGAAAACCGCCGACGAGGCCGCGTTTGCCCGCTGGGCTTCCAGGGACTCGTGATCCTCATACCCGCCGTTCCCGCCGCATGAGAACGGCCAGGATCACCAGAAACGAGAACATGGCGAAGTCGCGCCAGAGAAAGGGCATATAGGCGCCCCAGAAGGTCTCGACCGCGCCGAATATCGCCGCGCCCGCCGCGCAGCGGCCGGGCGAGGACTGGTCGCCGATGGCCGCGATCATCACCACCTTCAGGCCGAACATCAGGCCGGCGCCGAAATCCATCGCACCGTAATAGGCCGTGGCCAGGATGCCGGCGACGGCGGAGAAGGCGGCCGTCGCCAGTCCGGCGACCGCCACGACCCGACCGGAATCGACGCCGAGCAGCGCCGCGGCGAAGGGATCGTCGGATACCGCGCGCCAGTCGCGGCCCTGCCGGCTGCGGGCAATGAACGCCGTGGCGACGAGAACGATGGCGGCCATGACGAGCGCGTTGGCGATCTGGATCCGCGTCAGGACCACCGGAAAACCCGGATGATTCCAGAAGACCAGCCGGTCGTTGAGGAAGGGCGAGAGCCAGAGATCGCGGCTGCCGGCGGCGATGCGGACCAGTTCCATCAGCACGATCATGACCGCGAGCGATGCCGCGACCACCGCATTGGGCGAGACGGACGACAGCGGCCGGGTCACCTTGCCGCCCACGATCGCCGCAGCCAGCATCGTATAGCCGAAGGCGAGCGCCGCGCCGGTCGCCAGCGCCGCAGGATAGACCATCCAGAGCCCATCATAGGCGAAGGCGGTGAGGAAGACGAAGACCTGTCCGGTGAAGGCGAACAGCGCGCCGGGCGTGAAATCGGCCCGTTTCGTCAAGGCGAAGCTCAGGGCGTAGCCGAAGGCCAGCATCGCGTATAGCGCCGCCACCGGCGCCGCGTTCAGGGCCTGTTGCAGGAAATAGGCAAGCTGGTCGTCGGTTGGCATGACGAATTATAACTGGTAAAGTTAATTTTACCAGTTATAATTCACTCATGATCTTTCAATGGAATCCTCACCGTTTTTCCGGCGGCGCGCTGGCGCTCGATGTCGCCAACAGCGTGATCCTGCGCTTCGATCCGGCCCGGTGCATCGATCGCTTCGCGGTGCCCGAACAGCTCGGCGCATTTCCGGACGCGGCGGCGAGGCTGTCGGTGGAGCGCGATGCGCTGGGCGCGCTCGACCCGGTCGCGCCGGCACGCCAGGCAAGGCTGATCGCGCTGCGCGAGGCGATCGACGCGCATTTCCGGCACAGGGCGCTTCACGGCGAGGACGACAACCGGCTGCTCGCCGCCCTGCTTTCGGCGCTCTCCGAGATCCTGGCGGCGCATCCGGAGCCTGCGGACCGGGTTCCGCTCGACCTCGCCACAGCGCGCTCCGCGATCGGCCTCCTCGCCTCGCCAGAAACCGGGCGCCTGAAGATCTGCCCCGAATGCGAGTGGCTTTTCATCGACCGCAGCAAGAACCGCAGCCGCAACTGGTGCGACATGGCGGTCTGCGGCAACCGGACCAAGGCGCGGCTGCATTACGGGAAAAAACGGAAGGGAAGCGCCCGATGAGAACGCTCGTCATGATCCCGGCGCTCCTCGCGCTGCTGCTTGCCGCGGGCTGCCAGCGGCAGGAGAAGGATTATATGTCGATCAACGGCAAGATATTCATCTTCAACATCCGGCAGGCGAGCGCCTTCTACATGCTGACGCTCAACCGCCTGCCCGCCACGCCGGACAATGCCGTGGTGACCGCCGAATTCGAGGATCCCGCCGGCGGACCGCCGCTGGTCAAGCGGCAGAAGGTCTTCCCGAAGATGACGCGCATCGACCTGCAAAGCCCGGATCTCGATTGCATCAGGACCGGCAAGCCCTACAGGATCCATGTCACCCTGCGCGACGCGTCCGGCGCGGTATTGCAGACGATCGACACGACGCTTAGTTCGACGCTCGATTCGGACATGCTTCCCCAGAAGGCGCTGTTCGACGGCCCCGCCTACACGAAATCCAAGGCTGCCTTCGGTCCGGACGGCAAGATCCGCTACCGCAGGAAATGCGGCTAGCCAGCCGTCCGGCCGATCCTGTTCCCTCGGGCACTTGAAATAAATCCCTCCCGCGATAGGTTCGCCACAGGAAAGCCTTCGTGGCCACCAAAGCATGCATTTGCGGACGCATGCGGCCTTCCGCGACGGCAGGGGCGTAACTTGATCACACGACGCACATTTCTTCTCGGCTCGCTGGCGCCGCTCGCATTGCGGGCCTGGCCCGCGCTGGCACAGGACAGCTGCGGCGCCGGGCACGAGATCGTGGCATTGGCCGACTATGTGCTCGAAAACCGCTCCAAGCTGCCGAAGCTGCAAAGCCGCCGCAGCGGTGCGATCTCGGCTTACCTCAAGATTCACTATCAGGATCTGCCCGACGACCGGGTCACGGCTCTTCTCGAACCGCTCCAGGCGGCGCGCGTCGACCGCGCCTCCGAACTGCACCTGACCTGGCGGATCCGGCAGGACGGATTCGCGCAGGCGATCGAAGGCGCCCCGGATCGCGAGAGCGAGTTTTTCAACGCTCCCACGACGCTGTCGCCGATGCGGGCGGCGGTGCTTTCCGGCGAGATCGAGCCGCTGCTCGACAGGATCGCCGCCCTGCCGGCCGAGAGCGACCGGGACCGGCTGGAAATGGCGGCGGTGCAGGCGCTCGTCGATCTCGACGACGAATCCCGCGCGACCCTGGCGGGCGCGGCGCTGGACCGCAAGCTCCTCACGCTTGCCGGCGGCCTCCTCGCCACGAGCGCCGATCCCACCGCCTGGACGGCCTTCCTGCTGACGCTCGCCGACCCCGCCAAGGCCGAGGCCCTGGCGGCCCGGCTCTATTGGATGCCGGCGCTGCACGGCAATCCGCCCCTGCCTCGGCCGCCCGCAAGCGATGCGCAGGGCGAGATCACGCGTTCTCTCCTTCACCAGACGACGATTGCCGCGGCGCATACGCCTGAGCGCGACTATCTCATGTCCTATCTCAATGATTCCGGCGACTTCGCCGGAACCAGCGCCGCCGCGACCATGATCAACGACCTGACGCGCGACGGCGCGACGATCGACATGGAGACGGCCTGGCTGGTGGTCCATGAAGCGATCCGCGAGGGCTCGGAGGCGAAGGAGGCGATCGACCGCCAGCTTCAGGCGATCCAGCTTTCGGGCACGCGTTTCGGCGGCGCGAGCGTGCGCGACGCGATCGACACCATGCTGGCTGTGGAGGCTTTCAAGCCGGCAGTGGCCGGACAGGGCGCGGCGCCGGAAATGGTCGAGGGCGCCTCGAAGGAATTCGTCGTCCAACTGCCCGCGTGGCGGGATGCGGTGGAAACGCTCGGCAAGGGCGGCGACCTCGCGCCCTTCCGGTCGAGCGGGCAGAAGCTGTCGATCATGGCGAACCTGCTTTTCGCCTCGGGACGCTTCGCCGAGCTTGCGGCCTTCCTCACCCGCACGGTGCCGAATAGCGACAGCATCCGCCTCGCCGAAATCCATGCCGAGGCGCTCGACCGGCGCTGCGGCGGCCATCTCGCCTTTCCGGGCGAGGCGGTGACCATGCCTGGCAATCCGCTCTTCCGCTTCGATCCGGCATGAAAAAGGCCGGGACATGCCCGGCCTTTTCGACGTTCATGACGCGGCGATCAACCGACGACCTCGGTGCCGGAGAACCAGTAGGCGATCTCTTCCTTCGCGGTTTCCGGAGCGTCGGAGCCGTGAACCGAATTTTCACCGATCGAGAGCGCATGGACCTTGCGGATCGTGCCCTCGGCGGCATTGGCCGGATTGGTGGCGCCCATCACTTCACGGTTCCTGGCGATGGCGTTCTCACCTTCGAGCACCTGCACGACGGTCGGGCCGGAGGACATGAAATCCACGAGTTCGCCGAAGAAGGGGCGGTCCTTGTGGACGGCGTAGAAGCCTTCGGCCTCGCGGCGGCTCATCCAGACGCGCCGGGAGGCGACGACGCGCAGGCCAGCATCCTCGAGCATCATGGTGATCGCGCCCGTGAGGTTGCGCTTGGTGGCGTCCGGCT
>JAGRLJ010000326.1:377-1879 GCA_020441805.1 Rhizobiaceae bacterium | reverse complement strand
GGTCGATCGTCACCACGCTCAACTACCTGCCCTTCGAGCAGGAAGTCGGCATCGTCTCGGCAAAAGTGAAGGCCTTCGTCGAGACGAACGGCCGCGACGCGGTGGCGAAGATGGTCCGCGTCGCCGAACTGACGCGCGCCGCTTTCGTCAACGGCGACCTCTCGACCGTGATGAGCCCGCGCACCGTCATCACCTGGGCGGAGAATGCCGCGATCTTCGGCGACGTCGCCTTCGCCTTCCGGCTGACCTTCCTCAACAAGTGCGACGACCTCGAACGCGCGCTGGTCGCCGAGCAGTACCAGCGGGTCTTCGGCGTCGAGCTCAAGGAGAGCGCCGCCAATCTCGTGCTGGGCGTCTGACGGCCGGCCGGGATCATCTGAGGACTCGATCATGGCAGGACCGGGCGACAATTCGAGAGCCAAGCCGGGCCAGGCGGTCGACCTGGAGCCGTTCCGCCGGGCGCTGACCGGGTGCGTCCGCTCGATCGCGGGCTCGCCCGAGGTCGAGGTGACCTTCGCCAACGACCGCCCGGGCATGACCGGCGACCGGATGCGGCTGCCGGAACTGTCGCGCAAGCCCTCGGCGCAGGAAGTCTCCGTGATGCGGGGCCTGGGCGATTCCATGGCGCTCCGCCGGGCCTGCCACGACGAGCGGCTGCATACGCAATTCGCGCCGGCCGGCCCCGATGCGCGGGCCATCTACGATGCGGTCGAGCAGGCGCGCGTCGAGGCGATCGGCGCGAGCCGCATGGCGGGGACCGCGCAGAACCTGAACGCGATGCTGTCGGAGAAATACTCCAAGGCGAATTTCCGCGGCATCAACGGCCGCGAGGACGCGCCGATCGAGGAAGCCATGTCGCTCCTCGTGCGCGAGGCGCTGACCGGCGAACGGCCGCCGGAAAGCGCCGGCAAGGTGCTCGATCTCTGGCGCGCCTTCTTCAAGGACAAGGCCGAGCGGGAAGTCGGCTCGCTCAGGGGCGTGATGGACGACCAGGAGGCATTCGCGCGCCTTGTCCGCAGCATGCTCGCCTCCATGGAGCTCGCCGAGGACCTGGGCGACGATTCCTCCGATTCCCAGGACGACGATTCGACCTCGGAGGAGGAACAGCCGCGCAGCCAGGAGCAGACCGAGCAATCCGAGGAGGACGACAGCGGCACCGAGGAGGCGCCCGCCGAGGAGAACGAGGCCGCCGACGAGCAAACGGAGCAGGGCGAGACCGACGGCGCCGAGATTTCCGAAGACGACCTCATGGAAGAGGGCGACGAGGATTCGGAAACGCCGGGCGAGGTCAAGCGACCCAACAACCCTTTCGACGATCTCGCCGAGAAGATCGACTATGCCGTCTTCACCCACGAATTCGACGAGGAGGTGACGGCGGAGGAACTATGCGACGAGGCGGAGCTCGACCGCCTGCGCGCTTTCCTCGACAAGCAGCTCGCCCATCTTCAGGGCGCGGTCGGCCGGCTTGCCAACAAGATGCAGCGCCGGCTGATGGCGCAGCA
>JAGRLJ010000326.1:0-187 GCA_020441805.1 Rhizobiaceae bacterium | reverse complement strand
GCCACCTGCGCCGACATTCTCGCCCGCACACTGGAGCGCTGCGGCGTGAAGGTCGAGATTCTCGGCTTCACCACCAAGGCCTGGAAGGGCGGACAGTCACGCGAGAGATGGCTTTCGAGCGGCAAGCCCCCCTCGCCCGGCCGGCTCAACGATCTCCGGCACATCATCTACAAATCGGCCGACCAGC
>JAGRLJ010000042.1:44892-57772 GCA_020441805.1 Rhizobiaceae bacterium | reverse complement strand
CGGCACACGCTCGATCGCGTCGTTGAGATACCATTCCAGCCGTTCGAGATCGTCGGGGAAAAGCTGGAAGGAGAAATCCTCCGGCATCGGGTCGTCCTTGCTCACCCAATGCGCCTTGCAGTTCCGCTCATAGGGGCCGAGATTCATGCCGTACTTCTCCTGCCGGAGGTAGTAGGAGGAATCGACGTCGCGCAGCAGCGGCAACTTGTAGCCGGCCTCCTTCGACCACGCCTCGAGCTCCGGGATCGTGTCGAACAGCATATATTGATGGCTCATCACCATCATCGGCACGTCGCGTCCGAACAGTCTCCCCACTTCACGCGCATAATAGCCGGCGGCGTTCACCACATATTCGCAACGCACCTCCCCCTTGGGCGTGACGATCACCCATTCGTCCTTCTCGCGGCGCACCGCCGTGACGGGGCAGAAGCGGACGATCTTCGCGCCCATGTCGCGCGCGCCCTTGGCCAGCGCCTGAGTCAACTGCGCCGGATCGATGTCGCCGTCGTTCGGGTCGTAGAGCGCGCCCGTCAGGTCATGCGTCTCGGCGAAGGGGTAGCGGGACCTGATCTCATCCGGCGCCAGGATGTCGAGATCCATGCCCTGATAGCGGCCCATGCCGACGACGCGCCTGAATTCCTGTAGCCGCTCCCTCGAATGGCCGAGGCGCACCGAGCCGGTGACATGGTAGTTCATCGGATAGTCGACCGCCTCGCCAAGGCCGCGATAAAGCTCGGCCGAATAGCGCTGCATGTTCATCAGCGACCAGGAGGAGGAGAAGGTCGGCACATTGCCGGCAGCATGCCAGGTGGAGCCCGCCGTCAGCTCGTTCTTTTCGAGGAGCAGACAGTCGGTCCAGCCGGCCTTGGCGAGATGATAGAGGCTCGACGCACCGACCGCGCCGCCCCCGATGATCACCACCCGCGCCGTTGATGGCAGTTCCGACATTGACAACCTCCGAAGCAGATTCCACCCGTTCCCCGGACATGACATCCGGGCACCCAGGATATTGCTTCCGATTTGCTCCTTTGCCCAGCCTTGGCGCAAACAAAGGATAAATTGCCAATGGCCACGAAATTTTTGCGCAGCAAGGGGAATTACCGAGTGAACCCTTTGCGATAAACTGGAACGCACAAATTTATCAGCCCCTCGGAACCGGTCTTCTTGCCTGTTTGCGTCGGGCTTCCGGGAGGAATCATGCGTTACGGCTATGTCGGTCTCGGCCATCTCGGCCGCTATCTCGCGGGCAGCCTGGTCAAGGCCGGCTTCGACGTCACGGTCAACGACCTCGACAAGGCGAATGCGGATAGCCTCATCGAGGCGGGCGCCAAATGGGCGGACGATCCGCAGGCCGTTGCCGAGGCGGTCGATTGCGTCATCACCTGCCTGCCGTCGCCCAAAGCGTCCGAAGCCGTCCTGACCGGTCCGCGCGGCATCCTGTCGGGACTGAAGCCCGGCGGCACCTGGATCGAGATGAGCACGCTCGACCACGGCGACGTGACGCGGCTGGCGGCGATCGCCGCCGGAAAGGGTATCCGGATGATGGAATCCCCCGTCACCGGCGGCGTGCACAAGGCCGCGACCGGCGAGATCACCGTCATTGCCGGCGGCGACAAGGACCTCTTCGAACTGCACAGGCCGGCGCTCGCCGCCATGGGCGGAGAGATCTTCCATGCCGGCGAACTCGGCAAGGCGGCCGTGATCAAGGTCATCACCAACATGCTGGCCTTCATCCACCTGATCGCCACCGGCGAGGCGCTGATGCTGGCCAGGAAGGGCGGCATCGACCTCAACGACGCCTTCGACATCATCAAGGCCTCCTCGGGCAATTCCTTCGTCCACGAGACCGAGGGCCAGGTGATCCTGAACGGCAGCTACAATATCAACTTCACCATGGACCTCGCGGTGAAGGATCTCGGCTTCGCGCTCGGCTTCGGCAAGGAGTTCGGCGTGCCGCTCGACCTTGCGAGCCATGCCATGCAGACCTTCATCCGCGCCCGCGCCGCCTATGGCGGTTCGGCCTGGTCCTCGCAGGTCGTCAAGCTATTGGAGGACGCAACCGGCACCGATCTCCGCGCGCCCGGCTTTCCGGCCGAACTCTGATGGCACCCGACGGCTCGGCCTTCGATTATGTGATCGTCGGCGCGGGCTCGGCCGGCTGCGTGCTGGCCGAAGCGCTCAGCCGCGACGGCCGCCGCAGCGTCGCCATCGTCGAGGCGGGCGGCACCGACCGCAAGTTCTTCGTCCAGATGCCGCTCGGCTACGGCAAGACCTTTTTCGACCGGTCCATCAACTGGAACTATGAGGCCGAGCCCGATCCAGGCCTCAACGGCCAGCGCGATTTCTGGCCGCGCGGCAGGCTTATCGGCGGCTCGGGTTCGATCAATGCCATGGTCTGGATTCGCGGCGACCGGCGCGACTATGACGAATGGAGCGTGCCGGGCTGGCGCTACGACGATGTCCTGCCCGTCTTCAAGGCCCTGGAGCACAACGAGGCCGGTGGCGACCGCTATCGCGGCACAGGCGGGCCGCTTCACATCACCGATTGCACATATCGCCCACAACGCCTGACGGACCGTTTCCTGCTCGCGGGCCAGCAGGCGGGCTTCGCCTGCAACGCGGATTTCAACGGCGTGGATCAGGAAGGAATAGGAACCTACCAGATCAACACGAAGGATGGCTGGCGCATGTCAGCCGCGCGCGCCTTCCTGCGCCCGGCGCTGAGGCGCGCCAATCTCAGTCTGGTCACCGAAGCGCAGGCGACGCGCATCCTGCTCGACGGCAGGCGCGCCGGCGGCATCGAGATCGAGCACCGGGGCCGGCGACAGCGCCTGAAGGCCGGGCGGGCGGTGGTGCTCGCGGCGGGATCGGTGAATACGCCGCAACTTCTGCAACTTTCCGGCATCGGCCCCGCCGAGCACCTGCGATCCCTCGGCATCGACGTCATTCTCGACAGTCCCGCGGTCGGCCATCACCTTCAGGACCATCTCGGCATCAACTACACGTTCCGGGCCACGGTGCCGACCGTCAACCAGCAGCTCCGGCCCTGGTGGGGCAAGGTCAGGTACGGACTGGAGTTCCTGCTTGCCGGCCGCGGTCCGCTCAGCCTCAGCCTCAACCAGGGCGGTGGCTTCGTCCGCTCCCGTCCCGGCCTCGACCGGCCCGATATCCAGCTTTATTTCCAGGCGGTGAGCACCGTCACCGCCCGCAAGGGCACGCGGCCGCTGACAGAACCCGATCCCTTTCCCGGCTATGCGATCGGCCTGTCGAGCACGCGGCCGAAGGCGCGGGGCAGCATCCTCGTCCGCTCCGCCGATCCGTTCGCGCATCCGGCCATCCGCGCCAATGCCCATGGCGCCGCCGGGGATGCCGAAACGATGCTCGCGGGCGTCAAGCTGATCCGGCGGATCGCCGCCCAGCCGGCCCTCGCCGAAATTACCGCCGAGGAGCTGGTGCCCGGCCCCTCCGTTCGGAGCGACGACGATCTTGTCGAGGATCTCCGCAATCGCTCGGGCACGGTCTATCATCCCTGCGGCACCGCGCGGATGGGGACCGACCCCGCGACCTCCGTCGTCGATCCGAGGCTCCGGGTCCATGGCATCGACGGCCTCGTGGTGGCCGATGCCTCGATTTTCCCCGCCATCATATCGGGCAATATCAACGCGCCGACCATGATGGTCGCCGCCCGCGCCGCGACCTGGCTGCTTGACGACGAAGAGGCCTAGCGGAATGGAAAATCTCTGGATAGAGTCCGGCGCGAAACAGCCCGACCCAGCGAAAAAAATGAACGAGCACAATCCTTTCGCAGGCTATCAGCTTCCGCCGCTCGCCTGGCTGCGCGCCTTCGAGGCGGCCGCGCGCCACCAGAGCTTCACCCTTGCCGCAAGCGAACTCAATCTGACCCAGGCGGCTGTGAGCCACCAGGTCCGATCGCTCGAGAAGCATCTCGGCGTGGTGCTTTTCGAGCGCCTGCCCCGCAGCCTGCGGCTGACCGATATCGGCGCCGCCTATCTGCCGCCGCTGCGCAACAGCTTCGACGAGCTGGCCGCCGCCACGGCCGGCCTGTTCGGCCCCGTCGGTAAGCGGATGCTGACGATCCGAGCGCCGATCTCCTTCCTCGCGCTCTGGCTCGCCCCCCGGCTTCCCGGCTTTCAGCGCCAATGGCCCGACATTTCGCTGCGCATCTCCACCATCGTCTGGGCGCCGGCCTCGACCGACGAAGTGGCCGATATCGACATCCGCTTCGGCGACGGCAAGTGGTCCGGCTTCAGGTCTTCCCTGCTCCTCAGGCACAAGGTCATTCCGGTCTCCGCCCCCGGACTAATCGAAGGCGAGACGGAGGAGGACCGGTTACGCTCACTGCTGACCGGCCGAATGCTGATCCATGTAACCGGCTATGAAAATCTCTGGCAGCGGCTCGCGCAGTCCAAGGACATGCCGCTGCCGCCGACCTCCGGCATGAATATCGACACCACGATCTCGGCGCTTGAAATGGCCGCCTGCGGCGTCGGGCCGGCCATCGTGCTCGACGGCCTCGCCGAACCCTATATCCGCGCCGGCCGGCTTGTCCGGGCGGTCGACATGTCGCTCGCCGTCGAGGAATCGCATTATGTGGTTCAGGCCGAGGGCGGCAAACGCATGACCGCCGAGGCCATGCTGTTCATGAAATGGCTCAACGACGAGATCACCGCCCTCGCCGCGGCCGAATGAGCCCCGCGCCGATCGGGACGGCGACCCGCGAATAGGCCCTTGAAGCCAAAAGGCTTTCACCGCTCCACTCCACGCGCGACGCCGCCGACGCGATATGATCGTTCATCAATTTTTCTCTCAAACTATTCCAATCAATGAGAAAATATGTTTGTATTGAATGAATATTCAGCAAATATGGAGCCTTGCCATGAATGAGATGGTCCGCGATCTCAGCATTCCGAACGATTGGGACCGGCGCGGCCTGCCGGGCTGGACCTATCATTCCGACGCGCTTCTGGAACTGGAAAAGCAGCATATCTTCCGGGAACATTGGCAGATCGCCTGTCATCTGTCCGACCTGCCGGAGCCGGGAGACTATCTCACCCTCGACATTGTCGGCGAACGAGCGCTGATCCTGCATGGCCAGGATGGGCGGATCCGCGGCTTTCACAATATCTGCAAGCATCGCGGCTCGCGGCTCGTCGCCGACGAGAAGGGCAAATGCCGCAACGCGCTGGTCTGTCCCTTCCATGGCTGGGTCTACAATCTCGACGGCACGCTGCGCGGCCCTTCCCGGCCGAATTCCTTCCCGCCGCTCGACAAGGTCGAATTCGGGCTGACGCCGCTCGAAACAGAGATCTGGATGGGCTTCGTCTTCATCCGCTTCGAGAAAGGGCCGCAGGCATCGGTCGCCGAGGTCATGGCGCCTTTCGCCGAGGAACTCGCGCCCTATCGGTCGGAGACCATGGTTCCCACCGGGGGAATCTCCATCCAGACCACGCCGGTCAACTGGAAATCCGTGCGCGACGTGGACAATGAGGGCTACCATGTCCCCATGGCGCATCCGGCATTGCAGGACCTTTACGGCCAGACCTATTACGACGAACCCTACGTCAACGGCATCTGCCGATCCTTCGCGACCTACAATCCCCATGCCGGCCGCCGCTGGAGCGTGCGGAACTATGTGAAGATCAGCCAGGACAATCCGCGCCTGCCGGAACGCCTCAAGAAGGCCTGGATCTATTACGGCCTGTTCCCCAACAATGTCATCGCCGTGACCCCGGAAACCGTGCAGTTCTACCAGGAATTCCCGATCACCAGGAGTCGGACGATGCTGCGCGGGGCCGTCTACCGCTATCGCGAGGAAAGCCGCGCGCAGGAACTGGCCCGCTATCTTCAGATGCGCATCGATCGCGACACGCTGGCCGAGGATGTCCAGCTCACCATCTGGTCGAACGAGGCCATGGCCTCGAAGACCTATAACGGCTTCTATCTCTCCGACCTCGAATATGGCGTGCGCACCCATCACGACCATCTGCGCCGGGTGCTTCCGGTGATGACGCTGGACAAGGCGCCGGAAGAGAAGGACGTGGCGTCGGTGAATATCCGGATGCGCGGCTGATCCAGGAGCTCGAATTCGATATCAGGCCGTGCCGTCCCCGGGGGACATGGCCTGCCTCTATCCATGCCGCCACAGCCCTTGCCGGGACCGCCGGATGCTTCAGGCCAGCCCGATGGGCCTGGCCGGATTCGTCATCCTCCGCCCTGACGGCGGCGCGATCGTTCCCCTGCCATCGAGAGCCTGGGAGGCTTCACCCCTTCCACAGCCCTTCCCGGGTCAGTTCGTCCTGCGTGATGACGATGCTTCGGTGCAGGATATCGGCCATCTCGTCGATCTGGTCGCGATTGATGGTCAGCGGCGGGCTCATCACGCACATATTGATCAGCGGTCGGACGAGCAGGCCCATTTCCTGGCAGTGCTTGTCGATGCGCTTGCCAACTTCGAGATCGAGCGCCAGCGGATTGTTGCTGACATGGTCGGCGACGCATTCGATACCCGCCATCAGGCCGACGCCGCGCACCTCGCCCACCAGAGGCAGGTCCTCGAGCGCCTTGAGCCGGCTCTGGAAATGGCCGGAAATGGCCCGCGCATGGTCGAGCAGGCCTCCCTCGAGCAGGTCGAGCGTCTTGAGCGCCACGGCACAGCCGATCGGATGGCTCGAATAGGTGAGCCCATGTGCGAACATCGCGTCATTGTGGTTGGAATGGCGGAGTTCCTCGAAGAGCCGCGATGCGATCATCACACCGCCGAGCGGAAAATAGCCCGAGGTCACGCCCTTGGCGAAGGTGATCATGTCGGGCGTCACGCCGAACACGTCTTCGGCGGCGAAGACATGGCCGAGACGGCCGAAGGCGGTGACGACCTCGTCCATGACGAACAGGATGTCATGTTCGTCGCAAAGCGCGCGCATGCGCGGCCAGTATCCTTCCGGCGGCACGATCACGCCACCCGACGCCATGATCGGCTCGCCGATGAAAGCCCCGATCTTGTCGGCGCCGACGGTGGCGATCAGCGTCCGGAATTCCTCGACGAGGAAGTCCGTGAACTCGGCTTCCGTCATACCCGCCGGGCGGCGGAACGGATTGGGGCAGGTGAGCTTCCGCACCAGATGGGTGGCCGAATCCATCCAGTCGTGATCGCGCGGGCGGCCGTTGAGCGAGCCCGAAAGATAGGTCGAGCCGTGGTAGCCCCCTTCGCGCGAAACGACGATCTTCTTGTCCGGCCGGCCTTTGACATTGTTGTAGAACTGCATGAAACGCAGCGCCGTCTCGACCGCCGACGAACCGCCGGTCGTGTAGAAGACATGGCCGACGCCTTCCGGCGCATTGTCGGCGAGCCGCTTCGACAGGACCGCCGCGGGCTGATTGGTCGTATACCAGGGCGAATTGTAGCTGAGCGCCATCGCCTGATCGAACATGACCTGAGCGATCTCGCGGTTGCGATGACCGACATTGACGCACCACATGCCGGCGGGCCCGTCGATCAGCCGGCGGCCGGCATGGTCGGTGACATAGACGCCCTCGCCGCTTTCGATGAAGCCACGCGCCTCGGCGCCGATCGAGCCGGAAACCGGCCAGGGCTGCACGAGATGCCGCTCCGCCATGGCATAAGCGTCACGGGGACTGTTGTCGTTCAGATTTTCATAATCCCGCTTGGCAGCCATGGCACACTCCCGATCTTCATGCATCCGACGCAATATCCTGCTTTTCAACAGGAAATTCACTTCATTTTGAATGTTCGTTCAGTCAATATCGCAGATGCGGACGCGATTGGCAATGGCGCTCAGGCCGGCCGCTACGCCAAATTCGCAAGTTCCGACCGCTTCTCCCGCACTTTCGCGATCCAGCTTTCGCCCATATGATAGGCTTGGAGCGCATCGACCGCGTCCTCACGGTCGAGGCGGGAGCAGATGCGATAGATTTCCAGGACCTCGGCGCTCATCTCGCCCCGTCCATAGAAATACATCGCCGCCGCGTAGCGGGCACGGCCCGACCATTCCTCGCCCGCCGGCGTCAGGATCAGCGTCCAGTTTTCCCTGTCCTCATCCGTCATGGCTTATGTCAGGCCGGGTGGATTGGCGCCGCGCCGGTCGAGTTTCAGGAAGGGTCGCGGCACGATCTTCACCCGCTTCATCATCTTCTGGTATTGCAGCTCACGCAGCGCATAGATCTCGACCCAGAGATCGTCGACAACCTTCTCGCCATAAGGGCGCGCCAGGCTCGCGATCGCGATATTCTTCTTGAGGATCGGCGACCAGGCCGAGGCGGTGACAATGCCGGCCTCCTTCCTCTTGCGGTGATAGATCAGCGACAGCGGTCCCGAGACATTGCCCTCGACTTCCAGGCCGACGAGGATATGTTTCAGCGTCTTCTTCTCGCGCGCCTTAACGATGGCGCGGCGACCGTTGAAGTTCGGCTTTTCGAGATCGACCATCCAGTCGAGGCCGATCTCGTCGGGAAGCCGGAGCCGGTCCGAGCGCAGCGCCGTCTCGGAGGTTACGAAATCGGCATTGGCGACAATGAAGCCGGCTTCGATCCGGGCGTGGTTCAAGGCGTTATAACCGATCGCGCGCAAGCGGTTGCGGCTGCCGGCCTCCCAGAGCCGGTCCCAGAGGCCCAGCGCCTGGTCGCGATGACAGAAGAGTTCGTAGCCGAGATCACCGGTAAAGCCGGTGCGCGAGATCGTGACGCTGCCGCCCTCATGCGGGAAATCCGCAAGCTGGAACGGCTTCAATATCTCCACGCCCTCGAAGCCGGCATCGCGCAGAACGACCCAGCTCGTCGGGCCTTGCAGCGCGAGCCCGGCGATTTCGATGCTTTCGTCGGCGATCGTGACATCATAGCCCTCGGCGCTATCGATGAGCCAGGGCAAATGCCGCTCCTGCGAGCAAAGGCGGAAGAGCCGCGGTCCGAGCCGGAAGAGCGTGCCGTCGTCGAGCACATGGCCCTGGTCGTCGCACCAGGCGGTATATTGCACCCGGCCGACGCCGAGCCTGCGCACGTCGCGCAGCGTCAGGCGATTGCAGAAGGCTTCCGCATCCGGACCTTCGATCCTGTACTTGGTCATCGGCGAAATGTCGAACAGCGCCGCCGTCGAGCGGATCGCGAAATATTCGAGTTCCTCGTCGGACAGCGTCGCCGGCGCCTTGAAACCGGACCAGACAGACCAGTCGTTGTTGAGATCGAGCGCCTCGAGACGCGGATGGAAGGGCGTTTCGAGAAGCGGGGTCAGCACGTCGCCGTCACGGCGGCCGATCTGCAAGTCCATCTGGTTCATGCCGCCCTCCGGGAAAGAATATGCCGCGCCGCGTTGCGGCCGGGAAGCCCGGAAATGCCACCGCCCGGATGCGAACCGGCGCTGGCGAGATAAAGGCCTTCGAGCGGCGTGTCGTAACCGGAAACGCCAAAGGTCGGCCGGTTCAGCAGCAGTTGATCGACCTGCAATTCGCCGTGATGCCAGTGGCCGCCCGGCATGCGATATTGCCGCTCGATATCGACGGGGGTCAGCAATTCACTCGCCACCACGGCGTCGCCAATGCCCGGCGCATGGCGCTCCAGCGCCGCCATGATCGCCGCCATGAATTCCGGCTTGCCGACCTCCCAGCCTTCGCGCAGATCATAGGGCGCATATTGCACGACGGCCGAAAGCACAGCCCCGCCGGCCGGCGCGAAGGAAGGATCCGCTAGGCTCGGAAGGGTGATCTCCATCACCGGATCGCGGGAAAACTCGCCATATTTGCACGGATTGAACGCTTCCTCGACATGGCGCACGGAACGGGCGATCACCAGCCGTCCCTTGAGGTCCGTGGCGGAAACGCCCTTGAACTCAGGTGTCTTCGCAAGCGCCAGATGGAGCTTGGCGGCATCGCCCTTGCTGCGGACATGCTTGAGGCTCATGGAGAGATGCGTATCGATCTCGCCGGGCGCCACGAGATTGCGCAGCGTCGCCACCGGATGGATGGCGGAGACGATCAGGCCCGCCTTGATCTCCTCGCCGCCGGCCAGCGTGACGCCCAGCACCCTGCCGCGATCCGAGAGAATGCGCGACACCGGGGCATCGACACGAATTTCCGCGCCTCGCGCGCGCGCCGCCCGTTCGAGTGCGGCGGCAAGCGAGCCCATGCCGCCCTTCGGCAGGAACTGCCCGCCCCTGGCGCCAAGCGCCGAGCCGGTCAGGCGATAATAGAGACCGAGCAGCGAGGTCGGCGAGCGCGGTCCGAGATGGATGCCGAGCACGGCATCGAAGGCGATCAGCGCCTTCAGCCGGTCGTCGGTCAGATATTCGTCGGCGATGTCGGCGACATTCATCAGCGCCATGCGGGCGAAGTCCCGCGCCTCCTCCCGGCCCTTGCCGATCAGGCTGAGACCCGTCATGCCGAGATCGAAAAGCTCCGAAAGCCCCGCCTCGCCCGGACGCGGCGGGCGCTTGCCGAGGAAGCGGCCGAGAATGCCGGCCTGCATCATCAACTTGGCGCGCATCCGTCCGAAGGCTTGCGCCTCAGCCGGGGACACGCCGTCCAGGCTTTCGCCATAAGCGCCGCGCAGGATCGCGGGACCTCTGTCAGCGTCGAGCACGACAGTCGGCGCCAGGTCCGCCGTGAACAGAGAGGGATCGAGCCCAAGCTCCTGGACGACCTCGGGCGCCAGCCGGTTGACGATATGCGCAAGGCCGCTCGCCCTGTAGCCGGCATGGAATTCGCGGGTCCGTGCGCCGCCGCCGACGCTGCCGGACGCTTCGAGCAGAACCACGCGCTTGCCCGCCCTGGCCAGCAGGCCAGCCGCGACGAGGCCATTATGGCCGCCGCCGATGATGATGGCGTCAAAGGACTTCATGGGCCGGGCTCATATGTTCGCGGGTCATCTTGAGGTCGCGCAGCACTTCGGCCGCCGCGTTATAGCCGGGAGCGCCCATCACGCCGCCGCCCGGATGAGTAGAAGATCCGCACATATAAAGGCCGCCGATCGGGCTTCTATACTGGGCATAACCAGGCACCGGGCGGTTGAAGAGCAACTGGTCGAAGGTCAGCTCGCCCTGGAAGATATTGCCCTCGGTCAGGCCGACCTCGGCTTCCAGCTCGCGCGGCGTGCGCACTTCCATATGGATGATCCGGTCGCGGAAACCGGGCGAATATTCGGCGATCTGGCTGACGACCGACTCGGCAAAACCGTCGCGGTCGGCATCGGTCCAGTCGCGGCCCTCCACTTTCGGCGGGCAATATTGCACGAAGCAGCTCATGAAATGCTTGCCCGGATGGGACATGGTCGGGTCGATCGTCGTCGGGATCATCATGTCGAGGAAGGGGTCGGCCGACCAGCGTTCCGCCTTCCAGTCGTCATAGGCGCGCTCGATGCGCTCGACGGAATCGGTGAAATGCAGGTCGCCCTTGATGCAGGTCGAACCCTGGGGCAGAGCCGGGAATTCCGGCAGGCCGTCGAGCGCGATATTCACCTTGCCGGACGAGCCGCGCATCTTGAAATGCCTGACGCGGTGGACGAATTTCTCCGGCAGCTCCTTCTCGTCGACCAGCTTGAGGAAAGTGCGCTTGACGTCCGCATTGGAGATGACGAGCTTGCCATGCACCTCATCGCCATTGGCGAGCGCCACGCCGGTGGCACGGCCGTTCCGGACGATCACCCTGTCCACCGCCGAACCGGTGCGGATCGTGCCGCCCGAGGCCTGGAAGCTCCTCGATAGCGCCTGCGTCACCGCGCCCATGCCGCCACGCGCATAGCCCCAGGCGCCGACCGAGCCATCGACCTCGCCCATATAGTGATGCAGCAGCACATAGGCCGTGCCCGGCGACATCGGCCCGAGCGCGGTGCCGATGATGCCAGAGAGCGCCAGATAGGCCTTGACGACGTCGGCCTCGAAATATTCGTCGAGGAAATCCGAGATCGACATGGTCCAGAAACGGAGCGTCAGTGCCAGCTGCTCGGGGCTGAATTCACCGATCTTCCTCGCCAGGAACAGAAGCTCGCCGATATCGCGCGGCCTGAAGGAAAACGGATCGGGCGCGGTGCGCATCAAAAGCGGCTGGATGAAACGGCACTGGCGCGTCACATCGCGGGCATAGCGCTCATAGGCCTCGCCGTCGCGCGGCGAATAACGGGCGAATTCGCGGCGATGCTGGTTGTGGTCGCGATAGGAGGCAAGATAGCCGCCGTCGCGGGTCAGCACCGCCCCGCCCTCATAGGCGACGATCTGGAGCCCGTGCCGGGGCAATTCGAGATCGCGCATAATCTCGGGCCGGAAGAGCGAACAGACATAGGAACAGTTGGAATATGTGACACCGGGCGAGAGTTCGCGGCTGACCGCGGCACCGCCCACCCAGTCGTTCTTCTCGACCACGCAGACCTCGAGCCCCGCCCGCTGTAAATAGCAGGCGGTGACGAGGCCGTTATGGCCGCCTCCGATAATCACGGCGTCATATGTTTTCATGGGCGCTCCCCGTTATCCTCCGGAAGGTGCCATAAGGGGCCTCGTCTTGTCCATATATTTTGAATGAACATTCAGTCAAAATATTGCAATTCCCTGAAATTGCGATAGGATTTTCCGAAGAATAAAATCTCGACAGAGGATGGAGCAGCGCGGAATGACCGAAGCCGAACCGGAATATGACGACATCCATATGCGATTCCTGGAACTGCTCTGGGGTGACGGCTATCTCTCGCCCGGCGGCCCGGCCGAGGTCGATCGCGTGCTTGAACCTTTTGCTGTCGCGGGCAAGGATGTGCTCGATATCGGCTGCGGCTCCGGCGGCATCACGCTGCACATCGCCGAACGCTTCTCGCCACGGTCGATCGCCGGTTTCGACGTGGAGAGTCCCGTAATACGGGAAGCAACCCGCCG
>JAGRLJ010000042.1:43542-44828 GCA_020441805.1 Rhizobiaceae bacterium | reverse complement strand
TTCGACATCGTCTTTTCCAAGGATGCCATGGTCCATATTCCCGACAAGGATGCGATCTTCGCCGAGATATTCCGCGTGCTGCGGCCGGGCGGCATCTTCGCCGCCTCCGACTGGCTGGTCGGCCATGACGGCGAGCTCTCGCAGGACATGAAGGATTATATCGAGGCGGAAGGCCTGTCCTTCGGGATGGCCTCGCCCCGCCGCTACCGGCAGGCGATGAAGCGCGCCGGCTTCACGAATGTCCGCACGGAGAGCCGGAACGCCTGGTATCGCGAGGAGGCCCGCCGGGAATTGAACCGGTTGAAGACCGACCTATATGACGAGGCGGTGCGGCTCACGGGCAAGGCCTTCGTGGAGAAGAACCTGCGCACCTGGACCGCGATGCAGAAGGTCCTTGACAGCGGTGAACATTGCCCTACGCATCTGAGTGCAACCAAGCCCCCGGCGTGATTCACATGACCGCCGGGAACGACGGGAAACAAGCCAAGACATGAACATCGTCCCGGCGCTCGACGGCGAGCGCAAGAGCCGCAAGGCCTCCAAGGAAACCCGTCGGAGCCAGCTGATCGAGGCGACGATCGACTCGCTTGCCAAGCGCGGCTATTCCGACACCACGCTGGCCAATGTGGCCGATGGCGCGGGCCTGTCGCGCGGCATCGTCAACTTCCATTTCGAGAGCAAGGAAAAGCTGCTGGTCGCCACGCTCCAGCATATGTCGGACGAATATTCCGGCCACTGGAACGCGGCGCTCGAAAAGGCCGGCCCCCGCGCCGCCGACAGGATCTGGGCCCTGATCAACGCCGATTTCGACCGCCGCATCTGCACCAAGCGCAAGCTCGCGGCGTGGTGCGCCTTCTGGGGCGAAGCGAAATCGCGGCCCACCTATCAGGCGCTTTGCGGCATGAACGACCGGGACTACCAACAGACCTTCGTTACGCTCTGCACCGCGCTCAAGGCCGAGGGCGGCTATGGCTACGATCCCGAAGCGATGGCGCTCGGCATCTGCTCGATGATGGAAGGCCTCTGGTTCCGCCTGATGATGAATGACGGCCTGACGCGGGAAAAGGCGCTCGCGGCGGCGATCGAATATGTCGCGGCCGTCTTTCCGGACCATATTTCGACATCGGGCGTGAAATAAGCCCGTAGACCCATCCGTTCCGCATTGCAGGAGGGCCGAGGCCGTGAAAGCCTGCGACCGATCCGCGACCCGATCGCCTGATGGAGTCTTCATGCGCCTGCGCCTCGCTTTTGTCCTTTCGATCCTCACCGCCGCACCCGCGCTCGCC
>JAGRLJ010000042.1:30684-43391 GCA_020441805.1 Rhizobiaceae bacterium | reverse complement strand
TCGCGGAGGAAGCGCCCTGCGCCGCGGCCCTGTGCAAGACCGCCGAGGGCGAAATCGTCGAAAAGGCGCCGGTCGCGGCGAACTGGTCTCTCCGGTCACGGGACGGCGGCCGGCATCTTGCGGGCGAATGGAAGGATATCAAGAGCGGCAAGACACTGCCCGTCGCCCTCGAACGCGTCGCCGAACGGACGCTTCCCGACGGTTACGACGGCTTCGACGCCCTCGATCCCACCTACATGTCCAATGGCGGCAGGGACGAGCCGCCGACCTCGGCCACGCTGCCCTACGATGTCCTGAAGATGGAATTCCCCCGCGAGGAAGGCGCGGTCGAACGGCTCGGCGACGGCAGCTTCCGTCTCGATACCGACCGCCGGACCGACCTTTCTTATCCGCGGATCGTCACCCTGCCCGGGGGGAACATCGACAAGGCCAACGACTATCTGGCAGGCCAGCGGCTGAGATTTTCGCTCGACGCCTTCTCCTGCATGTCCCAGTCCTATCTCGGCTTCGGCTGGTGGGACTCGCCCGGCGGCGAGGGCGGCACCGGCTATGACGGTGGCGCGACGGTGCGGCTGGAACTGCTGACACCGAGGCTGATCGGCATCACCGAGGCCGGCAGCTATTATTGCGGCGGCGCCCATCCGAACAATTTCTCGACCTACCGGCTCGGCGACATCGAGACCGGCCAGCCGATCGGGCCCGAAAGCCTGCTCAGGGGCTGGATCGCCCGCGATCTCGACGGCAAGGTGGTGGACCCCGACACGGTCGCCGACAAGGACGCGCTGACCTACGGCCCGGACGACGCCCTCCTCGCCTTCGTCAACCAGCGGCGCAGCAAGGCCGACGCCACCCGGGAGGCCGAGTGCGGGATGGACGATCTCGTGCGGACCAATCTCGGCGTCTACTTCACGCAGACGGAGATGATCTTCATACTCAGGGACCTGCCGCATGCCATCTTCGCCTGCGGCGACGATCTCGTGAAGATACCGCTCGGGGATGCCCGTCCGCTGCTGACGGAGGACGGAGCGAAATATCTCGGCCTGTCCGGCTGAGCGGCGGGGCCAGCCACGCTTGACCGACATCAACTTTCCGTCACGAATGCCATGCTATCCGTCCATCCCGGATCGATCCAACCGGACAGGAGTGCCGATGAGCCCACAGACAGACGCCATCCTTGAAAAATGCCGCTTGCTGAAGCCGGTGAGGACCGCCGTGGTGCATCCCTCCAAGGCCAATGTTCTCGAAGCGGTCGATGAGGCGGTGCGGGCGGGGCTGATCGAGCCGGTTCTGGTCGGCCCGAGAGCCAAGACGGAAGCCGCGGCGGCCGAGGCCGGCATATCCATCGGCGCCTGGCCGGTCATCGATACCGAGCACAGCCACGCCGCCGCCGGCAAGGCGGCCGAACTCGCGGCGGAAAAGCATGTCGACGCCATCATGAAAGGCTCGCTGCATACCGACGAATTGCTCGGCGCCATCGTCGGCGCGGACTCCGGACTGCGCACGGCACGGCGGATTTCCCATGCCTACCTGATGAGCATCGCCACCTATCCCAAGCCCTTCATCATCACCGACGCCGCCGTCAATATCCTGCCGGACCTCGCGATCAAGGCCGATATCGTGCAAAACGCGGTCGATCTCTGGCGCGTGCTCTTCGGGGACGCGGCGCCGCCCAAGGTCGCGATCCTCGCCGCCGTCGAGACGATCAACGCGAAGATGCCGGCGACGCTCGACGCCGCGGCTCTCTGCAAGATGACCGATCGCGGCCAGATCACCGGTTGCCTGATGGACGGCCCGCTCGCCTTCGACAATGCCATCAGCGCCGCCGCGGCCGAGGAAAAAGGCATCGTCTCGGTCGTGGCGGGCAATGCCGACATTCTCGTCGTGCCGGATATCGAGGCCGGCAACATGCTGGCCAAGCAGCTCACCTTCCTCAGCGGCGCCGAAGCGGCCGGCATCGTGCTCGGCGCGCGCGTGCCGGTGATCCTGACGAGCCGCGCCGACGGCGAACGCACGCGCCTGCTCTCCTGCGCGCTCGCCGTCCTGCTGGCCGACGCCCGCAAGCGGGGCCGGATCAAATGAGGGATGTCCTGCTCGTCCTCAATGCCGGCTCGTCGAGCCTCAAGTTCCAGATCTTCGCCCGCGACACGCTCGATGTCCTGCTGGCGGGCAAGGTGACCGGCATCGGCACCTCGGCGGAACTCGCGTCGAAAGTCGGCGATGTCGCAAGCAAGGCTCCGCTTTCAGCCAACGACCACGACGCGGCGCTCGAAGCCGTGCTCGGCCTCATCGACCGGCATGACGACGACTGGAAGATCGTCGCCGTGGTCCATCGCGTCGTGCATGGCGGCGAGCGCTTCGCCCAACCCGTGGTCGTCACGCCCGAAATCCTCCAAGCGCTGGAACGGCTCAATCCGCTCGCACCGCTGCACCAGCCCTATAATATCGCCGGCATCCGCGCCTCTCACCGCCTTGCCGGCAATGCGCCGGATATCGCCTGTTTCGACACCGCCTTCCACGCGCGCCGCGCGGAACTGTTCGAGACCTTCGCGATCGAGAAACCGCTGCGGGACAAGGGGATCCGCCGCTACGGCTTCCACGGCCTGTCCTATCACTGGATCGCCCATCTGCTCGAGCGGGATTATCCGGATCTCGCCGATGGCCGCGTCGTCGCCGCCCATCTCGGCAACGGCGCGAGCCTCTGCGCCATCCGGGGCGGCCGGAGCGTCGACACGACGATGGGCATGACCGCCCTCGACGGCATTCCCATGGGCACGCGATGCGGCGCGCTCGACCCCGGCGCGGTCACCTTCATGATGCGCGAGCTTGGAATGGACGTCACGGCGATCGAGGAGAGCCTGTATGAGCGTTCCGGCCTGAAAGGCTTGTCAGGCCTTACGAATGACGTCGCGGACCTCCTCGAAAGCGATGACCCCCGCGCCGCCTTCGCCCTCGATTATTTCGTCCTCAAGGTCGCGCAATATGCGGCGATGATGGCGACGTCCCTGGGCGGGGTCGACGCCGTCGCCTTCACCGGCGGCATCGGCGAGAATGCCGTATCCGTGCGCGAGGCGGTCGTCGCGCGCCTTGCCTTTCTCGGGCCGTTCCGGACGCTGGTCATCCCCGCCAACGAGGAAAGGATCATGGCGATCGAGGCGCTTGCCCTGCTCGGATGAGCGCTTCGCCGTCAGCGAACGAGGATCGCCCGGAAGTCGTTGACATTCGTCCCGGTCGGGCCCGGCGCGAAGAGGTCCCCCACCGCCTCGAACGCCGACCAGGCATCGTGGCGCGCCAGAAAGCCCCGCGGATCGCCGGCCGCCTTGCGAATGCGCGCCGCCGAACCGCCATCGGCAAAGGCACCCGCATTGTCCTCCGATCCATCGATGCCGTCGGTATCGGCCGCGAGCGCGGAAATGCCGTCCATGCCCTCGATATCGAGCGCGAAGGACAGCAGAAACTCGCTGTTGCGCCCGCCCTTTCCAGGACTGTCCGCGATGGTCACTGTCGTCTCTCCGCCGGAGAGGATCGCGACCGGCCGGGTGAAGGGCCTTCCCCGCAGGGCCACTTCCCTTGCAAGGGCCGCATGCATCTTGCCGATATCCCGCGCCTCGCCCTCGATCTGGTCGGAAAGGATCACCGCCTCGATGCCCTTCCGCTTCGCTTCCGCGGCCGCCGCTTCGAGCGAAACCCGGGCAGACGCGATGACATGCACCACGTTCCGGGCGAAGGCCGGATCGTCCGGCCCGGGCGCGGTGGCGGCCTCGCTGCGTAAGTGTGAAACGACATTATCCGGCAACACCATCCGGTAATCCGCGACAATGCGCAACGCCTCCCCGGCGGAGCTTTCATCCAGCACCGTCGGTCCCGAGGCCACGAAGGCGGGATTGTCGCCCGGCACATCGGACACGACGAGGCTGACCACCCGTGCCGGCGCGGCGGCCTTGGCCAGTCTCCCGCCCTTGATGCGGGAGACATGCTTGCGCACCGTGTTCATCGCCGAGATCGGCGCGCCCGACGCCAGCAAGGCCTTGTTGACCGCGATCTCGTCGGCAAGCGTCAAACCATCCGGCGGCGCGGGCAACAGCGCCGAGCCGCCACCCGAGATCAGCGCGATCACGAGATCGTCCTCGGTGAGGTCCGTCACCGCATCGAACAATGAACGCGACCCGGCGAGGCCCGCCTCGTCGGGGACCGGATGGGCCGATTGCAGGACCCTGACATGCCGCGTGGCCTCGACCGGCCCGTGACGCGCCACGACCACGCCTTCACAGGGTGCGTCCCAGGCCGTCTCGAAGGCCGCCGCCATCTGGCTCGCCGCCTTGCCCGCGCCGATCACCACCGTTCGCCCGCGCGGACGCGGCGGCAGATGCGCCTGGATCGCAGCAAGCGGGTCGGCGGCGCGCACCGCCGCCTCGAACAGCGAGACCAGGAAGGAACGTGGACCGGCGGGCGCCATGGTCAGCCCGGAATCTCGATATCGTAGACGAGGATACCAGCGACGCCGCCCTCGGCCGCCGCCACGATACGGCCGCCGGCCTTCTGATGATCGGGATGGACGAGATAGGCGTCGCGCGCGACAGGACCGTCGAAATCGAGGATGAAACCCTCGGAGAAGCCCTTGTCCATGCCCGTTTCGGGGCTGACATTCACGCCGATATGGACCGCGAGGAAACCCGGCACCGCAGCCTCGATCGCCCTTATGTCGGCCCAGATTCCGGCCTTCTCAGCCTGCGGCACGTCGGCGCGGAAACGGATGAAAACGCAATGTCTGATCATGATCCTACCTGATGTCCAGCCCCGCGCGCGGCCGCCGGTGGTTGCGTTCCTGGACGAAGCCTGGCCGCCGGCAACGGCTCGCGCTCGCCGATGATGTCGGCGCCCTTTTCGTCCGCCACGACGGTCGGTGCATCGGTGTTGCGGGAGGGCATATGAGGCATGACCGAACTGTCACGGACGCGCAAGCCCTGAAAATTCCATATCCGAAGGTTCGGGCCGGCTATATCGGCCGCCGGGCTCACCGGTTCCGAGACCTGGCGCAACGCCCCGGCGGTTGACGACATGACGCAGCGGCGCTTTGCCGCCTTGCCTCGCAAGCGGCCACCGGCAATGACGAAACGCAAGTCCGGAAAGCTGCCACGGCCGCTCGCACGGAAGCCGCCACGTCATGTCAGCGAAGGATCGTCCATGAAATTCGTCTATCGCGTCCCGGTCGTCGGCTGGCTCCTCCGGGAAGCCGTCGAGGGATCCGCCCCCATCAAGCTGCTCTTCGTCGTCAATTGCATCCTGCTCTGGCTGCTCGCCATCTTCACCTTCGGCTATCCCGCGATCATCCTGCCGGCGCTTGCGCTGACGGCGGGCATGTTCGTGATCCTCGTGATGATCATGAACGGGTGACCGCAAGACCCGACGCTTGCGGGGCGATTGCAAAGCGATCGCAAATGAACGATACAACCCGCATGAACGATCAGTCGCCGCTCGGCCAGAAACTCCCGCAGGATGCCCTGCTGCCACGCAATACACGGCGCTCGCTGCCGATCGCGCTGCTCCGCGCCCGCGAGGCGGTCATGAGCCATTTCCGGCCGATGCTCGCCGAACACGACATCACCGAGCAGCAATGGCGGGTAATCCGCATTCTCGCCGAACGCGGCACCGTGGATGCATCCGAAATGGCGGACCGGGCCTTCATCCTCGCGCCGAGCCTGACCCGCATCATCCGCTCGCTCGAGGAACGCGGCATCATCGCCAAGACGAAGGACGAGAATGACGGCCGGCGCGTGCTGTTGCAGATCACCCCCGCCGGCCTCGCCATCATCGAGGAGGTGGCCCCGGAAAGCCGGCTGATCTACGACCGCCTGGAAAAGCGCATCGGGCGCGAGCGGATCGACCAGCTTCTCGACATGCTCGACGAGATCGCCTCGCTCAACGATTGACACGGTTCAGGCGGCGTCGTGGTGGTCGGCGGCCAGCGCCCGCGCGTCTTGGACATAGCGCGCCAGCCGATCCGCATTGTCCGGCAGGTCGGGCCGGGCGCCCGCCCATCCGATATAGGTCAGCGACCTCAGGAGCAGGAAGAGCGGAAGGTGACGGAACTCCGCCTGCATGGCCGGCCGCACGGAAGCATAACCCTCGAGCAGCGATTGCCGGATCGTCTCGTAATCCGGCTCCCGACGATTCCGCAGGAGCGCCGTGGCGATATCGAAGAGCCGGAAGCCGAAGCCGCAATCGTCGAAATCGATGAACGTGAGGCGCGCGCCGTCGACCAGCACATTTTCCCGGACGAGGTCCGCATGGATCAGTCCCCGATCCAGCCCCGTGGCGAGACGGCCGGCCTGCCCAAGAAGCCTGTCGCGCAGGTCCGACAGAAAATCCCGATCCGCCGGATCGAGGCCGGCGCAATCCCAGAACCGGCCCCAGAACGGATTGTCGCCCAGAAGTCCCGGCATATCCCATGAGGGACGCTCGAAATAGGACGGCGGCGCATAGCGATCCGCCGCCACATGCAGCCGCGCCATCTCGCGGCCGATCGCTCCGAAAAGGGCTTGCAGTTCCGCCCGCGACCGACCGAGCGGCCGGCCCGTCTCGCCGAGCGGCGCGCCCTCGACCCAGCCGATGAGATCGGCATACTGGCGCTGGCCGGCCCCCTCGTCGAGCGACACGAGGAAAGAGCCGTTCGCCGTCCGGATCGGCTCGGGGACGGCGATCCCGTTCTGACGGAGATCCGCCATCCATTCGAGCTCCGACACCAGGGCGGCCTCGGAATGGTAACCCGGCCGGTGCAGCCGGAGCGCCGCACTGCCGCCGTCGGCGAGCCGCACCCGGAAGACGGCATTCTCCCGGTATTTCAGCAATTCGGGCCGCTGGTCGGCGAGCCCCCAATGGCGGAGCGCATGCCGCGCCCGCACCGATATGTCATCGAGCGCCGACGACATCAGAGCCCCGCCAGCACATCGTCGAGCGTCGACAGCATCAGGTCGGCCTCTTCCTTCGAGAAAGGCATCGGCGGCCTGATCTTTGTAGCGTTCTGGTGAACGCCGAGCTTGCCCATGAGGACGCCGCGCTCGCGCATCTGGTTGATCACCCGGGTCGCCACATCCGTTGCCGGCGTCTTCTCCCGCCGGTCGAGCACCAGTTCCGCGCCGAAGAAGAGACCCGAACCCCGCACATTGCCGATGATCGGATGTTTTTCCTTGAGGCTCGCCAGCCCGCTCATGGCATAGGCGCCGACCTCCCGCGCATTCTCCATCAGCTTCTCGTCGTCGAGCACATCGAGCACGGCCATCGCGGCGGCGCAGGAGACCGGATTGCCGCCGAATGTGTTGAAATAGCGGAAAGCCTTGCGGAAGGCATTGAGCGTTTCCGAATTGGCCACAACGCCGCCGATCGGATGGCCGTTGCCCATCGGCTTGCCGAGCGTCACCACGTCCGGCACGATCCCGGCGCGCTGGTGACCCCACATATGCGTGCCGGTGCGGCCGAAGCCCGGCTGCACCTCGTCAGCGATCAGCAGGCCGCCGGCCTTCTTCACGATCGCCGCCGCCCTTTGCAGGAAGCCGGCGGGCAAGTCCGGAAAGCCTTCATTGGCGAAGAACGGATCGATGATCAGCGCCGAAAAACCGAAAGGCGTGGCCTTGAGCGACCCGATCGCCTCTTCGAGCCGCGCGGCCCAGGCGTCGGTGAAGGCCTCGCCGGGCATTCCGCCCAGGGGCCGGTAGCCGTCCGGCGCCGGCACATGCCGAACATGGCCACCGTAACCGCCGACCGGCGGCATCCGGGTCGAGAGCTGCGACACGGCCGTCGTGTTGCCGTGATAGGTATGGTCGGTGGCGATGACGCCGGTACGGCCGGTCACCGCCTGCGCCATGCGGAGCGCGATATCGTTGGCCTCGCTGCCGGTGCAGGTGAGGATCGCCGTGTCGAGACTTTTGTCGAAAGTCGCCGTCAATCGCTCGACATAGTCGAGGATGCCCTCGTGCAGGTAGCGCGTATGGGTGTTGAGCGTGGACGCCTGCCGGCAGATCGCCTCGACCACCCGCGGATGGCAGTGGCCGACATGCGGCACATTGTTATAGCAGTCGAGATATTTCCGGCCGTCCGCATCCCAGAGCCAGACGCCCTCGCCCTTCACCAGATGAACCGGATCCTGGTAGAAGGTCGACATGTTGCGGCCGAGCAAATGCTCGCGCCGCGCCAGCAATGCCGCGTTGTCGCTCATCTCACTTGCCTTCCGCGGCGGAGAGGCCCGCATCGAGGGCGGAAAGGATGCGCGCGACGTCCCCGGCGGTGATGACGAGCGGCGGCGAGATGATGACATTGGCGCCAGAGGTCCGCACCATGACCCCCTCGTCATAGGCGGTCTCGTAGACCTTCGCCACGGCATCCTTGGAGGCCGGGCTTTTCTTCGCGCGGTCGGAGACCAGTTCCAGCGCCGCCATCAGGCCCTTGCCGCGCACGTCGCCCACCAGCTCGTGCTTCGCCTTCAGTTCCGCGAGGCCCTTGTTGAGCTCGGCGCCGCGCGCGGCGGCATTGGCGGCGGTGTCGACCCTGGCGGTCTCCCTGAGGGTCGCGAGCGCCGCGGCCGCGCCCACCGGATGGCCGGAATAGGTATAACCATGGCCGATGGCGCCGAAGCTCGACTTGTCGGCTTCGAACACCGCCGCGACCTTGTCGGCGATCATCACTGCGCCGAAGGGGAAATAGCCGTTGGTGATCGCCTTGGCGGTGGTCATCATGTCGGGCTTCACGCCCCAGCCGCGCGAGCCGGTCCAGGCACCGGTGCGGCCGAAAGCGCAGATCACCTCGTCGGCGATCAGTAGGATGCCGTGGCGGTCGCAGATCTCGCGCATCAGCGGCATGAAGCTCTCATGCGGCACGATCACGCCGCCGGCGCCGAGCACCGGCTCCATGATGAAGGCGGCGATCGTATCGGCGCCCTGGAAGGCGACTTCGTCCTCGAACTGGCGCGCGATCGCCTGGGCGATCTCCGCCGGATCGTCGGTGTTGAACGGGTTGCGATAGGGATAGGGCGAGGCGAGATGGATGACGCCCGGCAGCAGCGGCTCGTAGTTGCGGCGGAAATTGGCGTTGCCATTGACCGAGGCGCCGCCGAAATGGGTGCCATGATAACCCTTCTTGAGCGCCACGAATTTGGTGCGTTCCGGCTGGCCGTTGATCTTGTGGAACTGGCGGGCGAGGCGCAGCGCCGTCTCCACGGAATCCGAACCGCCCGAGGTGAAGAAGGATCGGGTGAGCCCGTCCTCCTTGAAAAACTGCGCGAGCTCCCAGGAAAGCTCGATCAGCGGCGAATTGGTGGTGCCGCGGAAGGTCGAATAATAGGGCAGCTCGTCGAGCTGGTCGCGGATCGCCTGCTTCACCGGCTCGCAGGAATAGCCGAGATTGACGTTCCAGAGGCCGCCCACCGCATCGAGCACCTTCTTGCCATGGATGTCGACGACCTCGACGCCCTCGGCGGCATTGATGATCTTCGGCGGCTTGGCCTGCATCTCCGCCGGATGCGCCATCGGATGCCAGAGGTGACGGGCATTGTTCTCGATCAGGAAATTGGTCTCACGCATGGCTGTTCCTCTCAAATTCCAAGCATCTTGAGTGCCTGGGCATAGCTGTCGGCGGGATGGGTGACGTCGAAATGGACATGGGGAAGGTTCACTGCCTCCGCCCCTTCGATGTTCTTCTTCTGGTCGTCGACGAAGACGCAATCCCTGCGGTCGAGGCCGAGCTCCGCCAGGACCTGTTCATAGGCGCGGGGATCGGGCTTGAGGATTTTCGTATAGGTCGCGTCGACAATGACGTCGAAGAGCTCGATCAGCGGAAAGCGCTTGCGGAAGCCGACGCCGTAGAACAGGTCGAGTTCATTGGATAGGATCGCGAGGCGCAGGCCGGCTTCCTTCACCTTGAGGATCGCGGCGCGCGCCTCCGGCCGTATGACCAGTTCCGCATCCGCCCCCCGCGCGCGCTGGACGAAGGTCTTCATGTCCGTCCAGTCCTCGCCGAGCAGCCGGCCGACTTCGCGGGTCCGCGTCATCCAGTAATCGCGCTCGGTGATCTCGCGGGCCTGCATGGACCGCCAGAGCGGATCGCCCTCGGGGTCGAAGGGGCCGCGCCATGTCAGCGTGCCCGGCTGAAGGCCGAGCGCGCGTTCGGTAATGTCATGCGTCTCGAACAGCGTGCGGGTGACGACGCCGCCGAAATCGAGGATCAGGGCCTTTCCCACGCTCATGTCCGTCCCCTTGGCACGATGCCCTCGGCGACCCAGCGGTCGAATATGTCGAGCGCCTTGGCCGCGAATTCCGGTCCGTTGATATGCCCCTCGATCTCGGCGAATTGCACGGAAGCCGGCATCGCCTTGCGCATCTCGTCGACAAAGGCATCGAGCGCCTCCGGCTCGTGGAGCGGCTCCCCCTCCTGGTCCCATTCCTCGATGCCGCCGACGGGCAGCACGAAGGCCACGGGGGCCTGGGCGCTTTCCAGCTTGCGGGCGATGACGCGGGCAACCTCCCGCCGTCCCTCCGGCGTCGTGGTCACCGAACCGATCAGGCGGTTATGCGCATGATAGGGCCGGTCGGCGAACCGCGCCGACACGGGCTGCCAGGCCGGCATGTCGACCATATCGACCGCGCCGGGGGCCACGATCTGCGGAATGCCCACGCGGCCGGCATTTTCCATCCGGTCGGGACCCGACGTCACCACCGTTCCCGCGTGATGATTGCTGACTTCCTGGATGCAGAGATCGAAGACGGCGGCAAAGCCCTTCTGCGCCGCGACCGCCTCATAGGCCCGCCCGCCCATGCCGGTGGAATGAAAGACCGCCACGTCGTAGCCGCGCTTTTCGAGCTCGGGCTTCAATATCTTCATATATTTGAGGCAGGACGATCCGAGCGAGGTCATACCGATCAGCGGCCGGTCGTCGGAGGGCCGGATACCCGCCTTCGCCGCGCCCACCACGGCCCCGCAGGCCTGCGACAGGACCGAGCGGCAAATCGGATTGAGGCCGTAGAGCCCCCCGGCCCAGAGGATCATCATGAGATCCGGCGCAATGCGCTCGGGCGGCAGGAGATGCGAATAGGCGATGGTCGAAATGATGAATTTCGGCACGCCGAGCGGCAGCGCCGCCGCCGCGTCGAGCGCGAGATCGGTGCCCATCGAGCCGCCCAGCACGATCATGCCATCCACCTGGCCGGCATCGTGAAGGTTGCGCACCAGCCTTGCCGCGCCCTCGGCCATCAGCGCCATGGCGGAATTCTCGTCGCCGCTGCCGGCGATGGCCTCGATCGTCGTGTCCGCCGCGCGGGCGATATCATGTTTGGAATAGTCCGGCGTATAGGGCGGGTCGCCGAGGACGCTGACATCCACCATGACCGGCAGGCCGCCGGCTTCATGGATGACCTCGGCCATGAACAGCAGTTCGTCGCTTTTGGTGTCGCCAGTGCCGATCACCAGGATGCTGGGCAGACGTTCGCTCGGGCTCATCCGTTTCTCCTCCTCGCTTGCGGTTCGGACCGAAGCTGCGGCTCGGCCCCGAAAAATGCCTGTGATATCTGCTCTCCCGCTGCCTTTGCGGCAGCCCCGTGCTCGAGAATCCTGTCGTCGCCGGTGCGCCCCATCGGTGCTGCGACCGTGATGCTGCCGACCGGCCGCCGGCCCGGCGCCACGATCGCGGCGGAGGCGCTGATCACGCCCGCCTCCATCCCCTGCCGGTTGACCGAGAAACCGCGCGCCTGCGTTTCGACGATCCGCTGCCGCAATTCGCCGGCATCCACGGTGGTGTGCCCGGTGAAGGCCTCCAGGGGCCTGGCGAGTTCGGCTTCGATCATATCGGCGGGACAGGCCGCCAGGAAGGCGAGGCCGGACGCCGTGGCATGGAATGGCAGCATGATGCCGACATCGACGAAGACCCGATGCGCCTTGTCGCATTCCTCGACATGGATGGTGGAAAGCCGGCCATGGGAGAATTCGGAAAGATGGACGGTCTCGCCGGTCTTCTCCGAGAGCTTCGCGACGAAGGGTGTCGCGGTCCGCAGGAACGGATAGCGGCTTTCCCGGACGCGCGCGAGCCGCAGCGGCGCGGCGCCGATGCGATATTTCCGGTTCTCCGGCAATTGCTCGACAAATCCATGCCGCTCCAGCTCGACCAGGAAGCGCCGCGTCGTCGCCTTGTCGTAGCCGCAGGCCAGAGCGATTTCGGTCAGCCCGGCCTCTTGGCGCATGCATGAAAGAATATCGAGCAGAGTCAAAGCCTTGCCGATGGTGCTCATGGTCCCCTGTCCTCGTATGCGCGACGTGTTCGGCATTGGGCATGACAGCCGCCAAACTGCGTTCGCATCCATCGAGATACTTAACATGCGAATTAACTTGACAGGAAGCCGCGCTTTTTGCAAGTCTATATTTGAAGTTATGGTTCAAATATTGAACCGAATATTGAATGCGTCGGCGATCGGAGCATGATTTGCCGATCGCCATCGAGGCGGGCGGCCGCGCCCGCCAGTTCCATTCCGAGGATCGAAGATGCAGGACAAGATCGACCAGCTCCGCGACATGCCGGTATCCGCGCAATCGCTCTTCATCGACGGTCGCTGGCAGGCGGCGAGAAGCGGCGCCGCCATGGATGTCGTCTCCCCCATCGACGGCCGCGCGCTGACCACCATCGCGGATGCCGGCGCCGAGGATGTCGACCTCGCGGTCGCCGCCGCCCGCGC
>JAGRLJ010000042.1:29769-30598 GCA_020441805.1 Rhizobiaceae bacterium | reverse complement strand
CGCTCGAGCTCGCCGTGCTCGGCGTGCGTGACAACGGCACCGAGATCGCGATGGCATTGAAGGCCGAGCCCGGCAGCGCCGCCGGTACGTTCCGCTACTATGCCGAGGCGATCGACAAGGTCTATGGCGAGATCGCGCCGACGGCGGAGAATGTCCTCGGCCTCGTCCACCGCGCGCCCGTCGGCGTGGTCGCGGCAATCGTGCCGTGGAATTTCCCGATGATGATCGGCGCCTGGAAGGTCGCGCCGGCGCTGGCCGCCGGCAATTCGGTTGTGCTGAAACCAGCGGAGGGCGCCTCGCTCACGCTGCTGCGGCTGGCGGAACTCTGCGCCGAGGCCGGCCTGCCCGACGGCGTGCTCAATGTCGTCACCGGCCGCGGCGCCGTCTCCGGCGAGGCGCTGGGCCTGCATATGGATGTCGATGTCATCGCATTCACCGGCTCCGGCCCGGTCGGCCGGCGGCTGCTCGAATATTCGGCCCGGTCCAATCTCAAGCGGGTCTATCTCGAACTCGGCGGCAAGTCCCCCAACATCGTCTTCGCCGATGCGCCGAGCATCGACCAGGCGGCGAAGGTGTCGGCTTACGGAATCTTCCGCAATTCCGGCCAGGTCTGCGTCGCCGGCTCACGGCTGCTGGTCGAGCGCGCGATCCATGACGAATTCATCGAGAAGGTCGCAAAAATCGCAGCCGGCATGAAGCTGGGCGATCCGCTGCAACTGACGACCGAAGCGGGCGCGATCTCGAGCGAAATCCAGTTGCGGAAGGACCTCGACTATGCCGAACAGGCGCTGGCCGAAGGCGCGGTCCTGCGGACAGGCGGCCGGCGGGT
>JAGRLJ010000042.1:0-29692 GCA_020441805.1 Rhizobiaceae bacterium | reverse complement strand
GAGGTCTTCGGCCCGATCCTTTCGGTCATCCCCTTCGAATCCGACGACGAGGCGCTTCGCATCGCCAATGCGACGGATTACGGCCTCGCCTCCGCCGTCTGGACCTCGAACCTGTCGCGCGCCCATCGCATGGTGCGGGGCATCCGGGCTGGCGTCGTGCATGTCAACACCTATGGCGGCTCGGACAATACCGTGCCCCTCGGCGGCGTCCGGCAATCCGGCAACGGCCACGACAAGTCGCTCCATGCGCTCGACAAATATGTCGATCTGAAGACGGCCTGGATCCAGCTCTGAAGCCGCCGGCCTCGACGCGCCGGCGAATATATGCCCTCGATATATTTAACGTGTGAATTATATTGACAGAGGACAGTCATTACGGCAATCTTAATAAATGAAAATAAGGTTCAAATAATGAACCAATTCAGGGAACAACGATATGACCAGCATCAGCCAATATCCCGATCTCATTCTCGCCAATGGCCGGATCTATACCGTCGACGGTGCCGATAGCTGGGCCGAAGCGGTCGCCATCCGGGGCGGGCGCATTGTCGCCGTCGGCGACAGCGCCGAAATCGAGGCCCTGAAGGGACCGGACACCGAAATCACGGATCTCGGCGGACGGATGGCGATGCCCGGCTTCGTCGATATCCACAATCATATCCTGATGGCCGGGCAATCCGCGCTCTACGAACTCCAGTTCCCGCCGTCATCCACGATCGACGAAATCTGCGGCCATGTCCGCGCCCGCGCCGAAAAGGCCGAGCCCGGACAATGGATCATCGGCAACCAGTGGGGCGCCGACAAGATGGCGGAGCTCAACAGCGAAGCCTCTCTTGCCCGGCTCGATGCCGCCGGCCTCGGCCATCCGGTGCTGCTGCGGGACGAGACCATGCACAATCGCTGGGTCAACAGCGAGGCCATGCGCCTTTCCGGCATTTCCGACAACCAGCCCGATCCGCCGCAGGGCGCCTTCTTCCGCGATCCCTCCACCGGCCGCCTGACCGGCATCCTGGTCGAATCCGCCTCGGGCATCGCGGAACTCGCGGCCTCGAACGCCTTCAGCCCGGACATGGCGCGCGCCGCCGTGAAGCGCGCGGTCGAGATCGGCAATTCGCTCGGCGTCACCGCCTTCCAGGACGCTGCGACCGCGTTGCCGATCCTGGAAACGCTGTCCGACCTCGACCGCGCCGGCGAACTGACCGCCTGGGCGGTGGCGTCGCTGCCGCTCATCCAGCCCACCTTCCTCTTCGGCACGACGGGCGACGCGCTTCTCGCGGTCCGCGACCGGCACCGCACGACGCATGTCCGTCCCGATTTCACCAAGATCTTCCTCGACGGCGTGCCCGGCGCGCGGACCGCCGCCTTCCACGATGCCTATCTCGACGACCCGGCTCACCCGCACGGCTATCGCGGCGACCTTCTGGTCGACCTGCCGGAAATGGTGCGCATGGTCGACAAATCCGAACGTCTCGGCATGGGCCTCAAGGTCCACTGCGCGGGCGACCGCGCCGTGACCCAGATGCTGGATGCCGTCGAGGCCGTGCGCCATTTCCGCGGACCGACCACGGTGCGCCACCACATCGCCCATGCCAGCTATATCCGGCCCGAGGATATCCGTCGCTTCGCCGAACTCGGCGTCGTGGCCGATCTCTGCCCGATGATCTGGTATCCGACCACCTTCCTCGAAGGCCACAAGGCGGTGATGGGCGAGGAGCGCGCCACCCGCTTCTGGCCGATCGCGGAATTGCAGAAATCCGGCGCCCTGCTCGCCGGCGGCTCCGACTGGCCGGTCATCCCGGTGCCGGATCCCTGGCACGGGATCGAGGGCATGGTGACACGGCAGAACCCATCCGGCGCCTTCCCCGGCGTCTCGCTCTGGCCCGAGCAGGCCATCGACCTCGCCACGGCCATCCGCATATACACGCTCAATTCCGCCACCGCCATGGGCATCGACTCGATCACCGGTTCGATCGAGCCGGGCAAGTCGGCAGACATCATCGTGCTCGATCGCAACGTCTTCGAGATCGCGCCCGACCAGATCGCCGATACGCTCATCACCACCACCTATTTCGAGGGCCGCGTCGTCCATCAGGGATAAGCGGACAATCCGTCGCCGCGCCGGGAGGAACGGCCGGCACAACAGGAAAGGGAACGAAATGCCAATTCACAAGACCACTTTGACGGCGCTCGCCGGCACGGCCGCCGCCTTCGCTATTTCCGCCGGATCCGCGCTCGCGGCGCCGACCTGCGAGAACGGCCCGATCCAGATCGGCGCGGTTTCCACCGTCACCGGCATCGTCGATTTCTCCGATGCGCCGAAAGCCACCAAGGCGGTGTTCGACCAGCTCAACGAAGCCGGCGGCATCAACGGCTGCAAGATCGAATATACCATCGCCGACGACAAGGCCGATCCGCAGGTGGCCGCCCAGGCCGCGCGCGACCTGATCGACAACAAGGGCGTCGTGGTGCTCGGCGGCGGCGCCTCCCTGCTCGACTGCGCGGTCAATGCCGGCACCTATGCCCGCAACGACGTGCTCTCCGTCCAGGGCGTGGGCGTCGATCCGCTCTGCTTCAACGCGCCCTCCGTCTCTCCGGTCAATGTCGGCCCCTATACGCTGACCACGGTCATGCTCGACTATGCGACCAAGAATCTCGGATCCGAGAAGCTCTGTGCCTTCTTCTCCATCATCGGCGGCACACAGGAGGCCTATGCCGGCGCGGTGGCGAAATGGGAGGAAATGAGCGGCAAGAAGGCGACGCTCGTCGATATGACGCTGCCGCTCCAGGGCGATCTCACTCCCTATGTCATCAAGGCGCGCGACGCCGGCTGCGACGCGGTGCTGACCAACCAGGTCGAGCCCGGCGTGGTGCAGTGGGTCAAGACCGCCGATGCCCAGAAGATTTCGGGCATCAACTGGCTCTTCCTCGCGCCCGGCTATACCGAGGGCGTCGCCAAGGCGCTCGCCGATTCCAAGCAGCCGATCTATATCGGCACGGAATGGGAGCCCTATACCGAGCAGGATTCCGACGCGAACAAGGACTGGATCGCGACGATGGACAAGGCGGGCCTCGCGAAGACCGCCTTCTCGCAGGGCGGCTACATGGCCGCCAAGGTTCTGATCGACACGATCTCCGGCATAGACGGGGAAGTCACCCGCGAATCCGTCACCGCCGCGCTCAAGGAAGGCAAGGAGATGAAATATCCGATCGCCGGCAGCGCCTATGTCTTCGGCGATGCCGAAGCCCATTCGCCGATGAAGGCGTCCAAGATCATGCAACTGGTCGACGGCACGTGGACGGTCAAGACCGCCGATTGGTTCACGCTGCCGACGGAATGAGCCCGTGAGCCCGTGAGGCCGCGCCCGGCCGGCGCGCGGCTCCACCCCTCGCCAGACGAGTCCAGGCAACCGCCCTCCGGGTCCTTGGCTTCCCCCTCTCTCGCAAGGGGAGGGGGAAGGGCCTCGTTCATTGCCCTCACCTGAGGCAATGGGATCGCTCCGGGCTACCTCACCCCTCGTTGGGGAGGATATGCAGGCCGGATGAGCGAAGCGAACCCCTGACCGGAGTTGGTGAGGGGTGAATTCCACGGTAAAGTCGAACAACGGATATTGGGCCGAGCCCGGAGACTGCCATGAATTCTCTCTTCACAGCCGCGGTCGCCGGACTATCCGCCGGAGGCGCCTATGCGATCCTCGGCGTCTGCGCGATCTTTACCTACCGCCTCGTCGCGGTGGTGAATTTCACCGGCGCCGCCATCGGCGCCGCCGGCACCTTCGCCATGGTCGGCCTCTATGGAATCGGAGCGCCGCTTTTCCTGGCGACGATCCTCGGCATCCTTGCCGGCGCGCTGGCCGGGATCGCCATCGGCCTCGTCATGACGACCTGGTTCGCCAATGCCAACGCCTCCACCAAGGCGGCGGTGACGGCGGCGCTCCTCGTCGGCATCATCGCCATCGGGCTGAGGCTGACCGGCGGCCAGCATCCGCACTATTTTCCCGAACTCATTCCCGGCTCGGCCTTCCGTCTCGCCGGCGTCGAGGTGACCTGGGCGGCGGTCACCACGCTCATCCTCGCCGTCGTCTTCACGCTGCTGACCGAACAGTTCCTCGCCCGCACGCGCACGGGTCTCGAGCTCCGGGCGCTTTCGCAGCGTCCCATGGCGGCCGAGTTGATCGGCATCCGCGTCCGGCTGCTCGCGCTCGGCGTCTGGGCGGTGACCGGCGCGGTCACGGCCTTCGCGCTGATGATTATCGCGCCGCTTCGCTCACCGGATTTCGCCTCGCTCAGCCTGCTCGTCGTGCCGGCGCTCGCCGCCGCGCTGATCGGCGCCTTCACGAGCTTCCGTGCGGCACTCTTTGGCGGCGTGATGATCGGGGTGCTCGAAGGCGCCGTCAGCGCCGTGGATTTCATCAGCCAGTATCGCAGCACCGTGCCGTTCATCGTCATCCTGGCCGTGCTTTTATGGTCGCAGAGAGGAGCCCGCTGGGATGAGGCACGCTAGTTTCCGCGCGGCCGTCGTCACGGCCCTGTCGCTCGCCGCGATCGGCGCGCTCGTTCTCCTGCTCCTGCCCAAATACTGGGTATTCCTGATCACCGCCGTCTTCATCGTCGGCATCGCGCTCCAGAGCCTCGGCCTGGTCACCGGCCGCACCGGCATGATCTCGCTCTGCCAGATGTCCTTCGCCGGCGTCGGCGCCTGGGTGACCGGCTGGCTCAATGTCGTGAACGCACCGGGCGGTCTGGTCGTCTGGATGCTGATCGGCGGGCTTGCCGCCGTGCCGGTCGGCGTCGCCATCGGCCTGCCGGCGCTGAGGCTGCGCGGCATCAATCTCGCCATCGTCACCCTCGGCTTCGCCGCCGCCTTCGACACGGTGCTCGCCACCATCACCTTCCCCGGCCAGACGACCTTCACCCAGGTGGCCCGGCCCGGCCTTTTCGACGGCGACCGCGGCTATTTCATCTTCGTGCTGCTCGTCTACGGCATCATCGCCGTCGCCCTCGAATTCCTGAGCCGTTCTCGGCTCGGCGCCTCCTGGCTGGCGGTTCGGCATTCCGAACGCGCGGCGGCGGCGCACGGCATCTCGATACCGCGCGCCAAGCTCAGCGCCTTTGCGATCAGCGCCTTTATTTCCGGGATTTCGGGCGGCCTGCTCGCCGGCTATCTCGGCACGCTGGTCTCCGACAATTTCTCCATGATGCAGTCGCTGGCGCTCTTCGCGGTCGCGACCATGGTGGGGGCGCATTTCACGCTGGGCGCGATCATCGGCGGCATGCTGATCACGCTCTTTCCGGAGCTGCTCCGCCGTCTCAACCTGCCGCAGGATGTCGGCAACGTCTTCTTCGCGCTCGGCGCGGTGCAGGCGCTCTCGACGGGCGAGACTATCGCCGAGACCTGGGCCCGCCTCGCGCGCCGCCTCCGGCCGAAACGGATGATCGAGACCGCCGAAGCCTCGGGCGGCCTTCCCGAAAGAAAAAGCCACGGCGAAGGCATGGCGCTCGAAGTGAAGGACCTGACGGTTCGCTACGGCGCCGTGATAGCCCTCAACAAGGTCAATCTCCAGGTTCCGGTTCGCACCGTCGTCGGCCTTGTCGGCCCGAACGGCGCCGGCAAATCGACCATGGTCGATGCCATTGCCGGCTTCCTGTACCGCTACGAGGGCCAGGTCCTGCTCGGCGGCAGCCCGCTCGAAGGCCTCTCGGCCACGGCGCGCGCCCGGCGCGGCATCCGCCGCACCTGGCAGACCACGCGCATCGCTCCGGAGCTTCGCGTCGGCGAATATCTTCGCCTCGCGGCCGGCCCGATCGCCGATGACGAGCTCCAGGGTCTTCTCGCCTGGATCGGCGGCCCCGGCCCCGACACGCCGATCTCGGCCGTCGACGCCGGCACGCGGCGGCTGCTCGATGTCGCGGGCGTCGTCGCGGCCCGGCCGCCGGTCATCCTGCTCGACGAACCCGCCGCCGGCGTCTCCTATGACGAGGCGCTCAAGCTCGGCGAGCGCATCGCCGCCATTCCGGAGACATTCGGCAGCGCCGTGCTTCTGATCGAGCACGACATGGACCTCGTCCGAAGCGCCTGCTCCCGCATAACCGTCTTCGATTTCGGACGGGTCATCGCCTCCGGCACCCCGCATGACGTGCTGCAAATGCCGAGCGTGCAGAAGGCCTATATGGGCATCGAATTCGAGGAGGCCGCCCAATGACGAATCTGTCGATCAAGGCGCTCGAAGTCGATCGGTCCGGCATCCCCGTCATCCGCGGCGTCGATTTCGTAGCGGCGAGCGGCGAGATCAGCGTGCTGCTCGGGTCCAACGGCGCGGGCAAGACCACCCTGCTCGAAAGCCTTTCCGGCATCATCCCGGTTCGCGCGGGCGCGATCGAGCTGGATGGAACAGCACTTACCCGCTTGCGGCCGGGCGCCCGCGCCAAGGCGGGGCTCAGCCATGTCGAGCAGGGCCGGACCGTGTTTCCCGAAATGACTACCGAGGAGAACCTCAAGGTCGCGCTTCACCCCGACGCCGACCTGCGCGAGGCCTACGATCTCTTCCCCGAGCTTCTTCAGCGCCGCACGGTCAGGACCGGCATGCTCTCTGGCGGCGAGCAGCAGATGGTGGTGATCGCGCGCTCCATCGTCAATCGCCCGCGCGTGATCATGATCGACGAAATGTCATCGGGTCTGGCGCCGGTCATCGTCGGCCGGCTGATGAAGGCTGTGCGGCAGCTCGCCGACAACGGCATGGCCGTGGTGCTGGTCGAGCAGTTCGCGGCGCTCGCCCTCGCCATCGGCAACCGCGCCTATGTGCTGCGGCGCGGACAGATGGTCTATGACGGCGGCTGCGAGGAACTGATCCAGGATCCGGCGCGGCTGCACCGGCTCTATCTCGGCGACACCGGCCAGGCGGCCTGAACAGGATGGAGAACCCCATGAGATTCGAAGGCAAGATCGCTCTCGTCACCGGCGGGGGCACCGGCATCGGCGCGGCCACCGCGAGACGGATCGCGCGCGACGGCGGCAGGGTGGCGCTGGTCGGCCGGCGCCGGGAACCGCTCGAAGCCGTCGCCGCCGAGATCGGCGGCATGGTCTTCCAGGCGGACGCGGCCGACACGCCGTCGATGAAGCGGGCGGTCGGCGAGATCGTCTCCAGTCTCGGCGGCATCGACATCCTCGTCGCCAATGCCGGAGGCCACGGTTTCGGCCCGACGATCGAGATGACCGACGAGACCTGGGCCAACTCGACCCGGCTCAATCTCGACACCGCCTTCGTCAGCGCCCGCGAATGCCTGCCGCAGCTCATCGCCCGCGGCGGCAATATCGTCGTGCTGTCCTCGATCGCCGGCCTGTTCGCGGGACCGGATGCCGCCGGCTATGTGACCATGAAACATGCCTGCATCGGCTTCGCGAAATCGCTCGCCCGCGATTACGGCCGCAGGGGCGTGCGCACCAACACCGTCTGCCCCGGCTGGGTCACCACGCCCATGGCCGACGAGGAAATGGACTATGTCATGAAGAAGCACGGCCTCGCCTCCATCGAGGAGGCCTACAGGCTGGTGACGAAGGACGTGCCGCTCGGCAGGCCCGCGGCCCCCGAGGATGTCGCCAATGCCGTCTGCTTCCTCGCCTCGTCGGAAGCCCGGATGATCAACGGCGCGATCCTGACCGTCGACGGCGGCGCCGGAACGGTCGACCTGCCCACTCTCGCGATGGTCGATTGACGGCCAGACGCCGCGGCCGCGCCGCGGCATCCGGGTGATGCATGGCCGCTCAGGCGGCGTTGAGCGACGAATTGAGCGGGATTTCGACGTCGATCTCCAGGAGGGACACCGTCTTGTCGCGATCGAGCTTTACCTGGACCTTCTCCGCGTCGAGCTGGACATGCTTGGAGATCACCGCCAGGATTTCCTCCCGAAGGATGGCGACGAGATCGGTCTGGCCAATCGACGACCGCTCATGGGCGAGCAGAACCTGAAGTCTTTCGCGCGCCAGCGGCGCGGACTTCTGCCGCCGGAAGATATCGAATATGCTCATGCCGCCCTCCGACCGAAGATCTTGCCGAACAGCCCCACCTTGGCGCCGGGCACGGAGAGCGGAACCTCCTCTCCGGCCAGGCGGCGGGCCGCGTCGAAATAGGCGAGCGCCGGCGCACTGCGGCTGTCGGCAAGCGTGACCGGCGCGCCGAGATTCGAGGCCTTCAGCACGTCCATGCTTTCCGGCACGATGCCGAGCAGCGGGATCGACAGGATCTCCAGCACGTCATCGACCTTGAGCATATCGCCGCGCTCGGCGCGGTTGCCGTCGTAACGGGTCAGGAGCAGATGCTTCTCCACCCGCTCGCCGCGCTCCGCCTTCATCGTCTTGGAATCGAGAAGCCCGATGATGCGGTCGGAGTCGCGGACCGAGGACACCTCGGGATTGGTCACCACCACCGCCATGTCGGCATGGCGCATGGCCAGCGTCGCGCCGCGTTCGATGCCGGCGGGACTGTCGCAGATCACCCAGTCGAAATAGCGCTTGAGCTCGGTGATCACCCATTCGACGCCCTCCGGCGTCAACGCATCCTTGTCGCGCGTCTGGGATGCCGGCAGCAGGAAGAGGTTTTCGAGCCGCTTGTCGCGGATCAGCGCCTGCGTCAGCTTGGCATCGCCCTGGATGACGTTGACCAGATCGTAGACGACCCGCCGCTCGGCCCCCATGATCAGATCGAGATTGCGAAGGCCGACGTCGAAATCGACGAGCACCACCTTCTCGTTGCGCATGGCAAGGGCCGCGCCGAGCGCCGCGGACGACGTCGTCTTGCCGACGCCGCCCTTGCCAGATGTGACGACAACCACTTTCCCCATCTCAGCCTCTCCGTCTTTCTGTTCTTGTCATGTCAGTCTCTGTGCCTTGATTTCATCGCCGTCCAGCCAGAGGTGGACGGGCTGGCCTTGCAAGTCCGCCGAAAGTTCGTCGGCCGTGGTGTAGATCCCGTCGATCGACAGCAGTTCCGCTTCGAGCCGGCGGCAGAAGATCCGGGCCGAACCGTTGCCGAGCGAGCCGGCCATCACCCGTCCGCGCAAGGCGCCATAGACATGGACCGAGCCGCCGGCGATGACCTCGGCGCCCGAGGCGACCGATCCGAGTATGGTGATGTCGCCTTCGGGGAAGATGACCGACTGGCCGGAGCGAACCGGCTCGCGAATCACCACCGACGGCGCGGAAGGCCGGCTGTCCGCCACCTGGATGATCGGCGCGGCGGCCGACGGGGATGCCGGTTCGGCCATGGCGGCGGTCTCCGTCTCCGACGCCTCGCGATTCGGCACCTCGACATCGGCCGCCGGGCGGCCGCCCTTCATGGCTGGCGGCATGCCCGCCTCGATCTGCGAGGGCCGGGCGCCTTCGATTCCCATGATCCGGACATTGCGGGCCGCAAGATCGGCCAACAGCCCCTTCAACTGCTTCTTGTCGATCGAGAGATCGGAAACATCGAGAACCACGGGGCGTTCGAGAAAGAAGCCCGCCGAGCGCGCGGCGAGATCGTCGAGCTTGCGAAGCCAGTCGTCGAAGGGCAGGTCCGGCGACAGAACGACGGCCAGGAAGGATCGTCCCTTGAGTTTGATCGAGCGGGCGTCGGTCAGCGCATCATCCATCGTTGTTCATCTTCGTTGGCGGGTCGGTGCGGACGTGGTGTATCGACCGTCCTAGCATCCGGTCCCTGCTCGAAGCTGGATTGACGCTGACTTCGACCCCAAAAATATCGATCCGAATATCGGAACCGGGGATTTTCCCGCCGCCGCTTTGTGCTAGGATTGCCCCGGCCCGCGCAGGCAGGACCGGCAATCGCCGCTCGATACCCAGGCCGAAAACCGACCCTGTCCCGCTGCGCGAATTTTCCGATGCCCGAGCCAACACCCCGCGAACTGGAACTTATTCGGGCAATCTACATGTCGATTCTCGACGAGCCCTGGTTCAACCGCAACGTCATCACCGAGCGCGAATTGTTCAAGCTGGTCTTCGGCGCCTGCAAGGACGCCACCGGGGACACGGCAGTGCTGGACCGCTTCTGCCGCGAGGAAGCGCGCCGCCGATTCTCACGCGACGGCGGCTGATGGATGACGCCGCAGGCATGTCGATTGCCTGACGCCGGCGCGGGCCGCAGACCCGAAAAGCCCGGGATCAGTCCCCTTCGGAGAGATGATTGCGCACCGACCTCTGCACGCGGTCGATATTGCCGAGCAGGGTCGTGATCGTCCCGTGATCGACATCCGCCATCATCTCGTGCAGCCAGGTTTCGTGAACCCGCGCCATCCGGGCGAAGGTGCGGCGCCCATCCTCCGTCAGGCGGGCGACCGTGACGCGCCGGTCGTCGCCCGGCGTCTCGGTCACGATAAGACCGTCTTCCTCCAGCCGCGCCACGAGGCCGGTAATATTGCCGTTGGTCACCATGGTGCGCTTGGAGATCTCGCCGAGTCGCAGCCCGTCGGGTTCGCGGTCGAGCTGCGCGAGCAGGTCGAACTGCGGCAGCGTCGCGCCGAATTCCGTCCGCAGCCGACGCCGGATTTCCTGCGAAACGAGCTTCGTCGTCGACAGCATCCGAAGCCAGAGCCGGACCTCCTGCTTGTTGCTTTCGGTCTGATCGCGAACCGCTATTTCCAGATCATCCACCACGCCGCACTATCCTGGCCGATTCCGTTTCGTTTGAGCTTAAAATAATGCCGCGAAACGCGGGCGCTTTCAATCACCGATCGCGGCTCACTTCCCGCCCAGCATGCCGGCCAGCATGAAGCCGGAACCGGCGCCGGTGCCAGCGCCCGGCCAGGTGGAGGCGCCGCAGAGATAAAGCGACTTCACGGGCGTCTTATAGCGTGAAAAGCCGGCGACGGGCCGGAAAAGGAAGTTCTGGTCGAGATGATGCGAGCCCGAGAGATTGTCCCCGCCGACCAGGTTGGGATTCTCCCGTTCGAGATCGACGGGGGAGAAGACCGAGCGGCCCAGGATCTTGCCGCCCAATCCCGGGGCGTAGCCTTCGAGAACGCCGAGAACCCGGTCGGCATAGGCGTCCTTGACCTGATCCCAGTCGGTGCCTGAAATCTCGCCCCTGGCATCGCCGCGGATCTCCGCCGGCAGCACGCGCACCTGTACCCAGAGTATGTGCTTTCCCTCGGGCGCGCGGCCCGGATCGAGCGCCGTCGGCTGGCCGACGACCAGCGCCGGCTCGCCCGGCAGCAGGCCGCCGACCGCTTCGGCATAGACGCGGCTCATCATTTCGAGATCCGGCGCGACATGGACATAGGCGAATTTCCGCAACTCCCCACCGGCCCGCCAGTCGGGCAGGCCGTCGAGCGCCAGATGGATCATCATCGTGCCCGGCCCGGCGCGAAACTTCGCGATCCTCGCATCGAAGGCGGCGCGCGCGGGGTCCGGCGCGAGCAGCTTGCCGAAGACGAGTTGCGGATGGGCATTGGCGATCACCGCCCTGTTCGCCTTCAGCACCCGGCCGTCGGCAAGACGGACGCCGGTCGCGGCCCCGCCGCTCGTCTCGATCCGATCCGCGGCGTTGCCGAGAATGAGTTCGCCCCCCTTCGACTTTAGGAGCGCGGTCATCGACCGGATAATCGTGTCGGCGCCGCCCTGGCCGATCACCATGCCGAAGGCCTGGTTGGCCATGGATTCCAGATAGGGAAAAAGCGCCCCGCCGGCGATGTCGGGGGCGAAATCGAGATGCAGCCCCCAGGCGGCCATCATCGTCTTGACCTTCGGATGCTCAAAGCGAGCGTCGAGGAAATCCCGGGGCGAGGACAGCAGGAGCTTCATCGTGTCGTAGAGCCAGCCGGTGCCTCTGGCGCGCCAGGCCTTCCAGGCAACCTTGGCCGCGGCGAGGGATGGCATGGGAGAACCGAGCAGGCCGAAAATATGCGGCGCATCCGAACCGAATTCGCCCAGCATCGCCTTCCAGGCATCGGCATCCTTCCGCGACAGGGCCGCGATCCGCGCCGCCGTCGCGTCGAGATCGGTGCTCACGCCCAACCAGGTATGATCGCGGAAGACGCTGGCGAAACAATCGGCGGCAGGCACGATGCCGAGACCATGAGCGAAGAGCGCATCCTTGTTCTTGTTGAAGAAGGCGGAGCCTGCGAACATCGAAAGGTTCATGGCGCAGAGATCGTGCCGGAAACCGGGAAGCGTGACCTCGCGGGTCTTCACCGCGCCGCCGGGCTCATCCTTCGCCTCGACCACGGCGACCGACCAGCCGCGCGCGGCGAGCTCGACGGCGGCGGCGAGCCCGTTATGCCCGGCTCCGATGACGACGGCATCGTAGTTCATGGCCCGACCCTCGATCTCTCGTTCTTCTCATTAGCTTCATATGCATACATTTTGCCAAGCAGCCCGCAAGGGAAAAATATTTTAAGCATAAAGGTTTGCACAGATAGCGACCTCCGCCGCTTTTATCGAGCGGATTCAGACGGATGGACAGTCAGGATCGAATGGGTCGACAGGAATGCCGGACGTCGCGAGATACTTGCATTTCCATATTTCCTGCCTTAGCGTGGCCATCAGGGAGAAGTTACGGCGGCGGAAGACTGGCCGTGCCGAGACCCGGAAATCAAGGGAACAAGACCATGTCAGCCAATATCCTCGCCGATGTCGCGAAAGCGCTTCTTTCCGGTTCCATCAAGGTGGTGGACCTGACCGCACCGCTCGGGCCGAACACCCCGGTCCTCTATCTGCCGCCGCAGTTCGGCAAGAACACCCCCAATGTCAAGGTGCACGAAATCTCGCACTATGACGAAAACGGCCCTTTCTGGGCCTGGAACTGGCTGGAACTCGGCGAGCATACCGGCACCCATTTCGACGCGCCCAGTCACTGGATCACCGGCAAGGATCTTCCCGGCAACACCACGGACACGATCTCGCCGCAGGCCTTTGTCGGCCCGGTCAACGTCATCGACCGGTCGAAGGAATCCGCCGCCGACCCGGATTACCTGCTCACCGTCGAGAGCATCAAGGAATGGGAAGCCGAGCATGGCGAGATCGAGGAAAACAGCTGGGTCGTGATGCGCACCGACTGGTACAAGCGCAACGGCTCGACCGAAACCTTCCTCAATGCCGACGAGAACGGCCCGCATTCGCCCGGCCCGACGGCCGAGGCCATCGAATATCTCGTCTCGAAGAAGATCATGGGCTGGGGCCAGGAAACGATCGGCACCGATGCCGGCGCCGCGGGCGGCATGAACCCGCCCTTCCCGGCGCATAACCTGATGCACAAGGCCGGACGCTACGGCCTCGCCAGCCTCTGCCATCTGGACGAACTGCCGGCCAAGGGCGCGATCCTGATCGCCGCCCCGCTCAAATTCGTCAAGGGCACCGGCTCACCGATCCGCGCGCTGGCGCTCATCGCCAAGTAAGCCCGAGACCGGCCGGCGTGGACCCTCCCCGCCGGCCTTTTCATATCCTGGGGATGAGGCGCCATGACCACCCATGACTATATCGTCGTCGGCAGCGGCATCAATGCGCTGGTCGCCGCCGCCCTGCTGGGCAAGAAGGGCAGGAAGGTCCTCGTCCTCGAACGCAACGACCGCATCGGCGGCTGCCTGCGCACGGAAGAGATCACCGAGCCCGGGTTCCGGCACGACGTCATGGCCACGACCATGGTGCTCTTCCTCACCTCTCCCGCCTATGGCGCGCTCGGCAAGGACCTCGAAGCGCGCGGCCTCGAATTCGCCCATGCCGACCTGCCGACCGGCGTGCTGATGCCGGACGGTCGCCACGCCATTCTCTCCAAGGACCGGCAACGCAACGTCGCCGCGTTCGAAGCGCTCGCGGCCGGCGACGGACAGGCCTTCGCCCGCGAGATGGACAGGCTCGGCGGCGACGCGCCCTTCCTGTTCTCGCTGCTCGGCGGCGCGCTCTGGTCGGGCAATATCCTCAAGACCATGCTGAAGGAGGCCTGGAAGCGCGGTCCGCGCGGCCTCGCCGCCTGGTTCGGCGATGCCCTGGTCAGCGGCCGCGCCCATCTCGAAACGACTTACAGGTCGGATGTGATGCACGCGCTCTTCGCGCCCTGGGCGCTGCATTGCGGGCTCGGGCCGGAAAACGCCTATTCCGGCGAGATGCTGAAGGTGATCGGCTTCGCCATCGAACTGGCCGGTTGCCCGGTGGTCAAGGGCGGCGCGGAAAACCTGCTCAAGGCCTTCGAGCGGCTGATCGCCGACAATGGCGGCACGATCCGGACGGGCGCCGATGTCGAGGCGATCATCGAGGGCGCAGGCGGCAGGGCGACCGGCATCCGTCTCGCCGGCGGCGAAATCGTGCAGGCAGGCCAGGGCGTGATCGCCTCTGTGACGCCGACCCAGCTCTACGACCGCCTGCTCAAGGGCGCCTCCATGGCGACGCCCGCCGATATCAGCGAGGGCCTACGCAGCTATCGCTACGGCAAGGGCAACATGCAGGTCCACTACGCGCTCAAGTCGCCGGCACGCTGGAAATCCGGCGGGGAGCTCTCGAAGGTGGCGCTGCTCCACCTGACCCCCGGCCTCGACGGCGTATCGCGCGCCGCCAATGAATGCGAGCGCGGGCTGCTGCCGGCCGTGCCCACTATCTGCGTCGGCCAGCCGACGGCGCTCGATCCAAGCCGCGCGCCCGACGGCAGGTCGATCCTCTGGCTGCAATTGCCGGAAGCCCCGCGCCATATCAAGGGCGACGCCGCCGCCGAATTGCCCATACCGGCCGATGGCCGCTGGACCGAGGAACTTCGCGAGCGCTTCGCCGACCGCGTCGAGCGCATCCTCGAAAGCCATATCGACGGCTGGTCGGAAAATGTCATCGCCCGCAAGGCCTATTCGCCGGCCGATCTCGAGAGGATGAACATGAACCTCGTCGGCGGCGATCCCTATGGCGGCTTCTGCGGCGTCGACCAGTTCTTCATCTGGCGGCCGTTCAAATCGTCGGTCAACCATCGCACCCATATTCCCGGCCTCTATCATATCGGCGCCTCGACCCATCCGGGCCCGGGCCTCGGCGGCGGCTCGGGCTTCCTCCTCGCCTCGGCGCTGAAATAGTGCGGGAGGCAGCGCATGACGGAACGCTTCTCCGGCGCCGTATTCCGGCCGCTCGACGGCCCCGAGACGAAGCGCCCGGCCATGGGTGAGATCGGGCTCAACAATTTCGCGCCCTATCTCATGAACCGGGTGATCGCCCGGTGGAACGCCAATCTCGCCGACGACCTCAAGGCGCTCGGCATGACCACGGCGAAGATGCGGGCGCTCGCCATCCTCGCCATCACCCCCTCGGTGACGATCAACGAACTCTCGGTCTTCGCGGTGACCGAGCAATCGACCATGAGCCGCACACTGGATTCGCTCGAGGAACAGGGCTTCATCCGCCGCCAGCCCCGACCCGACGACATGCGCATCCGTGACGTCACCATCACCGAGGACGGCCGCACCGCCTTCGAGACCATCTGGCCGACCATGTATGACGACTTCCTCAAGATGTTCCAGGGTATCGAGGAGGAGGAATACAAGACCTTCATCGCCGTGCTGCACCGGATCCTGCACAACATCCGGCTGCATGCGATATGACCGCGGGACAAGGCGACGCCTCAAGCGCCGTGACAGGCTGTTTATATCCTGCAACACTCTGCGACGTCCTCCTCGGCCTGTGCCGAGGATCTGACCACGGTCCGTTCAGCCACGGAGCGCGCGGGAGCGCGCGCGACATTACGACTTCGCCGGATGCTCCGGACAAGCCCGAGCCTGACGGATGACCGACATATGTCGGTCTCCTTCAAAACCTGCCCGAGCATGACGCAGGCGCTTCGCCAACGGCCCGGGACGGCGCGCTTAAAGCGTCGCCACCGTCTTCAACGCCCCGTCCAGCGCTATGCCGCCCTCGTCGAGCAGGGCCGCCTGCTTGAGCCGCCGCAGCCAGTCGGCGCCGTCCTCGCGGTCGCGCAGCATCGGCAGCGCCGAGAGCACCCGGTCGAACTTGGAGAGGCCGCGCGAATGGGTGTCGGAATAGCCCTTGACCAGCCGCCGCGCCGAGAGGACTTCGACGGCGAGGTCGTAATTCATCGGCAGCAGGTCCGCGGCCGTCTTCAGCCAGGCATTCATATGGTCCATCTCGCGGGCATGGCGCAGCGTGCCCCGGCGGCGGCCGCGCAGAGCCGAAACCATGTAAAGGCCGAGAAACCAGAAGAGCGTCGCCGTGCGCACCCGCCGGCCCTTGTTGACCCGGCGGTCGAGGAAGGCGAAGAGGCCGGGACGGCTCTCGATCCAGAGGCCGAGCCCCTTCGGCAGCGTTCCGCAGACCTCTTCCATCCGCGGATGCATGTATTCGGTCATGTAGACGAGCTGGCCGTCCCTGGCGCCGACCTCCTTGCGCACGCGTTCGAAACGCGACTGCCGCACCTTGATGTCCGCCACGCGGATCACGTCGTCATAGGCCATGGCGACGGCGACATATTTCGCCGCCTGCTGCGAGAAGGCAAATCCCTTCGCCTCGCCGCCATTGGCCTTGTCGAGCGCGACCAGCCCCGTCACACGGTCGAGATATTCGCCAGCATAGGCCGGATCCTGGAAATCCGTGAGCTTCTTCGTACCGGCATAGAGCATCGAATGAAGTTCGTCGGGGAAGTCGGCGCGGATGCGGTTCACCAGGCGGTCGAGCTCCGGATGGCCGGCGGAGGCCGGCAGCGGGTCGAGCCGCTTGATCGGCTTGGCCGAGACCGCATCGCGCGGATTGCTCTTCGCGCGCTCGAAAGCGGCGCCGAAAGCCTTGAGCGAGGGCTCGACGCCCTTGCCGCCCGCGCGGATCGTCGCTTCGAAGGCCTCGCGCGAGAAGGGCAGCGCGCCGGAACCGGCAAGCGCCCCGAACATGGAGGCGGAAATGACGCTGCCATTCCTGACCGCGAGCGTTTCCATATCGAAGGCAATGGTGCGTTTCGAGGCGAAGTCGGTGGCGTCGACCACCACTTCGGGATTGCCGATGCCGTCGCCGGGCGCCTGCTTCTCCGCCACGGCGAAGGAGCGATGGGTCGAGGCGATCAGCGTCGTCTTGTCAGGCGTCACCAACCCGCGCAGGACCGATCGTCCGGCCTCCATGAGCTCGGCAGCCATCACCACATCGACGTCGCCGGGGGTCGGCATCAGCGAGAAGACCGGCGCATGGCCGTCCTTCTCGGGCAGCATCTCGATATAATAAATGGTCGCGCCGGTGCGCTGCGCCACGCCCGGGACGGAGGTGGTCTGCGCCATCCAGCCCTCGGCCTCGGCCATGCTGACAATCCAGTCGGCCAGCACGCCGCCGCCCTGCCCCCCCATGGCGAGCACGGCGAGGGCAAGCGGCTTGTCCGTGGACTGACGGGCGGGCATCGCGGAATCGACGGAAACATGCTCGTTCATGGCGCGATCCTCACTCGGCGAAGGCGATGCGGCGCGACTGACGGCGCGACTGGAGCCAGCCGATCACCTTGCCGCGGATCCGGGCCAGGAAGCGGTCCCAGCCGGTCGGATTGTGGATGATGTCGGCGCGATAGAAGGACGGACAGAGCACCGCCGCCTCCGAGACCTCGCCGCAATTGCCGCAGCCGACGCAATTGTTGTCGATCGCCGCCACCGGATCGTCCTTGAGCGGGTCGTCGGTATGCTTGACCGACAGCGACGGGCAGCCCGAAAGCCGGATGCAGGCATGGTCGCCGGTGCAGACATCCTCGTCGACGCCGAAGCGCTCCTTGACCATGCGCTTGCCGTCCTTCACCGCCTTGGCGAATTGCGGCTTCGTCCGACGCTGCTTGTTGAGCATGCATTCGGAGGAAGCGACGATGATCTTCGGCCCCTCCTCCTTGGTGGTCAGCGCCTCGCGCAACGTGTCGCGCATCTTTGTGACATCGTAGGTGCGATCGACCTGGCGCACCCAGGTGGCGCCGATGCCCTTCACCGCGTCGACGATGGAATTGTTCGTCTTGCGGCGCGGATTGAAGGCGCGGGAGGACGGGATGTCCTGTCCGCCCGTCGCCGAGGAGTAGAAGTTATCGACGACGAGGATGACGCCGTCCTGCTTGTTGAAGACGGCATTGCCGATCGAGGTGGCGAGGCCGTTATGCCAGAAGCCGCCATCGCCCATGACGGAGATGACGCGCTTGTCGGCCTTGACGTTGAAGGCCGAAGCGGCGGCCGGCGACAGGCCGTAGCCCATGGTCGTCGAGCCGATATTGAAGGGCGGCAGGATCGAGAACAGGTGACAGCCGATATCGCCGGAGACATGATGCTGTCCGAGCTCGTTCTGCACCAGCTTCATCGCAGCGAAGATCGGCCGTTCGGGACAGCCGACGCAGAAGCCCGGCGGACGCGGCGGCACGACCTCGGCCAGCGCCTTGATCTTGGGGTCGTTGAGCACCGGCGACGGATCGGGGATCGGCGGCTGGTTGCCGAGCAGGATGCGCTGGTAGGTCTCGAGGAAGCTCCTGATACCCTTGACCAGGACCGGCGACGTATATTCGCCGCCCATCGGCAGCACGTCCTTGCCCGACACCTTCGTCTGGATGTCGCGGCGGCGGAGCAGTGTGTTGAGCGCCTGCTCGATATATTCCGGAGCGCCCTCCTCCACCATCAGCACGGCCGTCTTGCCGACGCAGAAATCGGCGATTTCCTCGTCGATCAGCGGATAGGAAATGTTCATGACATAAAGCGGCACCGAGGATTCGCCATAGACATCGGCGAGGCCGAGCTGCTGTAGCGCCCGCATGACCCCGTTATAGAGCCCGCCCTGAAGGATGATGCCGACCTCGCCCTCGGACGGACCGAAATATTCGTTGATCTTGCGATCGCGGATGAAATCGACGGCGGCGGGCCAGCGCTTCTCCAGCTTCTCCTTCTCATGCATGAAGGAAGCCGGCGGCAGGACGATGCGATTGACGTCCCGCACCGGGTTTTCCAGCGCCTGCCTGAGCGTGTGCTCCGGCCGCTTGTTGTCCTTGGCGACGAACTGGCCGTGCACATGACAGCTCCGGATGCCGACCTGCAACATGACAGGCGTGTTCGAGGCCTCGGAGAGCTCGAAGCCCTGCTCCACCATGTTCACGATCGAGGGCAGGTTGGGCCGCGGGGTGAGCAGCCAGATCTGCGACTTCATCGCGAAGGCGTGGCTGCGTTCCTGCATGATCGAGGAGCCCTCGCCGTAGTCCTCGCCGATGATGATCATCGCCCCGCCGGTGACCCCGCCGGAGGACAGGTTCGAGAGCGCGTCGGAGGCGACATTGGTACCGGCGGTGGATTTCCAGGTCACGGCCCCGCGCACGGGATACATGACGGAGGCGGACAGCATGGCGGCGGCGGCGGCTTCCGAGGCCGAGGTCTCGAAATGGACGCCCAGATCCTCCATCACGTCCTTGGCGTCGGCCAGCACGTCCATGAGGTGGGAAATCGGCGACCCCTGGTAGCCGCCGACATAGGACACGCCGGATTGCAGCAGCGCCTTGGTAATCGCGAGGATGCCCTCGCCGCGGAAGATTTCGCCTTCGCCCAGCTTGAGATCCTGGACCTCGCGCGCAAACGATCTTTCAGCCATCGACCGGCTCCCCGACCCCGTTGCCGAGGCCTCTCCGTTAAAACTTGCAAAATCATATTTCTCCTTGGCCACCATTGTCAAACGACAAATATCGCAAAAGCGGAAAGGTTGAATGCATCGCAACAAATCGCGGACATGACGACTTCGGGAAATATGCGCAGACATATATTTCGCGCATTTCCATTGACATCGGCGCGCAAAACAATCTTCAATGCGCCGGTCGGATCGCGAAGAAAGCGCTTGCCAGCAAATAGACCTTATTTTAAGGTTAAAACATTCCGACCGACTAAAGAACGGCGGCCGGCCTGGGACAACCAGCGGATGCCGCCAAAACAGGGGAACGACGGAGCCTGACATGACTGAACTTACCCGCCGCCAGACGCTGGGTCTGGGTGCTGCCGCCTTTTTGACGAGCGTGCTCGCCGGCCGCGTGCCGGTGCAGGCCGCCGAATCCGACACGTTGACGATCGCCTTCAACGTCAACCTGCCGTCCTTCGACCCGACGGTCGGCCCGTCCGCGGTCAATCCGACCATCCAGGCAATCTACCGCTCGATCTTCGACCAGTATGTCGGCCAGGCGCCGGACCTGAAATTCGAGCCGGGCCTTCTCACCGCCTGGGGCTGGAACGAGGACAAGACCAAGCTCTGGATGGATGTCCGCGAGGGCGTCACCTGGCATGACGGCGCGCCCTTCACGCCGGAGGATATCGTCTGGTCGCTCGAGCGCGCCGCCAACGAAAAGACCGGCAACCCGATCCAGTTCATCTGGTCGACGGCGGGCAACTACAAGATCGAAGGCAACAGGATCACCGGCGACGTGCTGCGCTTCGAGCCCACCTTCTTCATGTGGATGGCCTTCCTGACCGGCTATGTCCTGCCCAAGGCCTATTACGAGAAGGTTGGCGCCGACGGCTTCGAGAAGGCGCCGGTCGGCACCGGCCCCTATATATTCGACGCCTATGAAGGCAATGCCTTCCTGCGCCTCAAGGCCAATCCGAACTACTGGGGCGCCAAGCCCGCTTTCGAAACCGTGATCTTCAAGTTCGTACCGGACGGCACGAGCCGCGTGGCCGAGATCGAGTCCGGTTCGTCCGACATCACGCTCGAAATCCCCTACGAGGATTTCGACCGCCTGAAGGAGAAGGAGGGCCTGGCCGGCGTCGCGACCCCGATCTCCGATATCGGCATGATCTTCCTCAACAATATCGAGGTGATGAACGACAAGAACGTCCGCCTCGCCGTCTGCCACGCCATCGACAAGGAAGCCATCGTCAAGCGCCTGCTGCGCGGTTACGGCGTGCCCCTCGATACGCTCGAAGCGCCGGAATATTCGGCCTACGACCCGTCGATCAAGGTGCCCTACGATCCGGAACTCGCCAAGAAGCTCCTCGCCGACTCGGGCTACTCGACCGACAAGCCGGTCAAGTTCAAGATCCAGACGACGCGCGGCCTGAAGCCCAAGGATTACGAGATGGTCCAGGCCATCGTCGGCATGTGGCGCAAGGTCGGCATCGAAGCCGAGATCGAGGTCTACGAAATCGCCAAGCATTACGAACTGCGCGCCGCCGACCAGCTCGCGCCGGCCGCCTTCTACAACTGGGGCAATGCGATCGGCGATCCGACGACCTCCACCGGCTTCGCCATGTTCGGCCCATCGCCGCATTCGGTCTGGAACACCGACGATCTCGACGGCATGATCGGCCCGCTCTGGGGCGAGAAGGACGAGGAAAAGCGCATTGCCGGCTGGAAGGCCGTCATCAAATATATCGCGGAGCAGGGCTATGTGCTCCCGCTGCTGCAATATGCACAGCCGATCGTCTACAAGTCGGCGCTCAAGGTGACGCCGAACGTGTCCGGCGCGTTGCAGCCGACACTGGTCTCCAAGGCCTGATATCCCCGGACCGGGCGGAACTGCCCGGTCCTTCCCTTTTCCTCGGCCGGCTTGCTCGACCGGACGCGCTCGGATAGCCTTTGCTATCCGGCTGCGTAAGGCTCATTCTCATGCCCGTACTCGCCCTTTCCGTCCTCAACCGGCTCCTGCTCGCCGCCATCACGCTCCTCGGCGTCGCCGTCGTCGTCTTCGTGCTGCTGCGCGTCGTGCCGGGCGATCCGATCGCGATGATGATCTCGCCGGGCGCGACCCCTGAGCAGATCGCGCAGATGCGCGCCCATTACGGGCTGGACGGGTCGATCCTGTCGCAGTTCTGGATCTGGCTGAAGGGAATTCTCGGCGGCGACTTCGGAACCTCGATCTCGCTCCGGCGCAATGTCCTCGAACTGCTTGGAGAGCGGTTGCCGGCCACGCTCGAACTTGCCGTCGCGGCCCTGGTCTTCGCGATGGCGCTGGGCGGCGGCGTCGCCATTCTCGGCACGCTGGTGCGCCGCACCCTTCTCGAACCGGTGGTCGATACCGTCAACGGAACCGTGCTCGCCGTCCCCGATTTCGTCTGGGCTCTCGCCCTGATCCTGCTGCTCGGCGTCTTCTTTCCGGTCCTGCCCCTGTCGGGCCGCATCGATCCGGCCGCGCAGAGCCACTTCGCCACCCAGTTCTACCTGCTCGAAAGCCTGCTGACGCTGCGCCTCTCCGAATTCCTCGACATATCGGCGCATATGATCATGCCCGTCCTGGCGCTCGGCCTGCCCCTCGCCGCGATCATCGCCCGCGTGCTCAAGGAAGCGCTGCTCGAGGCCATGGTGCAGGACTATATCCTGCTCGCCAAGCTCAAGGGCAAGTCGACCCTTCGCCTCATCCTCCAGGAAGCGTTGCGCAACGCCGTCGGCCCCACCATCGCGCTGACCGGCGTGCAGTTCACCTTCCTGATCGGCGGCACCGTCATCGTCGAGCGCATCTTCGCCTATCCCGGCATCGGCAATATGGCGATCGATGCCGTCATCAATCGCGACCTGCCCCTGATCCAGGGCCTCGTGCTCGTGTTCGGCGCGCTCTTCATCCTGATCAACCTGGGCGTCGATCTGCTCGTCGCGGCCTTCAATCCAAGGCTTCGCCATGCGTAAGTCGCTCCGCGCCATGCTGTCCGAACCCAAGGTCGTCGTCGCCGGCGGCTTCATCCTCCTCCTGCTCCTCGTCGCCGCGTTCGCGCCCTGGATCGCGCCCAGGGATCCGCTCGAACAGGACCTGATGCTCGGCACCCTGCCGCCCGCGGGCTATGACGGCGCCGAGCCCGGCTACTGGCTGGGCACCGACGATCTCGGCCGCGACGTGCTCTCCCGCCTCATCCATGGCAGCCGCATCGCGCTGACCGTCGCCTTCGTCGCCGCCGGCCTCGCTGCCCTGCTCGGCACCACGCTCGGGCTCCTGGCCGGCTGGTATCGCGGTTGGGTCGATGTCGTCATCTCACGGCTCGTCGACATCTGGATGGCCTTCCCGCCGGTGCTGCTGTCGATCCTGCTCGTCGCCGTCTTCGGTTCCGGCGTGCATTCGGTCATCGCCGCCATCGTCATTATCGATTGGACGCGCTTCTGTCGCGTCGTCCGCTCCGAAACCATGGCGCAGGCCCAGAACGACTATGTGATCGCCGCACGCACCATCGGCTTTCCCCGTTTCCGGATCCTCGTCTCGGAGATCCTGCCCAATGTCGCGCCGGTGCTGGTGGCGTTGGTCAGCCTCGAAATGGGCATCGCCGTCATCGTCGAGGCGATCCTTTCCTTCGTCGGCCTCTCGGTTTCGTCGGACACGCCGACCTGGGGTGGCATGATCGCCCAGGGACGGGCCATCATCTACCAGGGCTGGTGGGTGCTGGTGGCGCCGCTCGTCATGCTCTTCCTCACCGTTCTCGCCTTCAACCAGCTCGGCGACGGCCTGCGCCGCGCCCTCGACCCGATGATGCGCCGATGACCGCCCCGCTTCTCTCCATCACCGGCCTCAACGCCGTCTCCGACCGGGAAAAAGGCCAGCCGATCCTGCGCGACGTGGCACTCACGCTCGAACGCCGCGAGGTGCGCGGTCTCGTCGGCGAGAGCGGCGCTGGAAAATCGACCATCGCCAAGGCATTGCTCGGCATCCTGCCGCGCACCGTCCGCGTCACCGGCGGCGCGATCCGTTTCGAAGGCCGCGACCTCCTCGTCCTGCCCCCGCGCGCGTTGCGCGACATCATGGGCAGCGAGATCTCGCTGATCCCGCAGGATCCGCAGACCGCGCTCAATCCCGGCCGGCGGATCGAGGCGCAGCTGACCGACGGCTTGCGGATGCGGCGCGGCCTCTCGGCGCGTGAGGCCCATGTCAGGGCGGTGAGGCTGCTCGAAGAGGTGCATATCCGCGATCCCGAACGCGTCCTGCGTTCCTACCCCCACGAACTGTCGGGCGGCATGCGCCAGCGCGTGCTGATCGCCGCCGCCTTCGCGCTCGAACCCAAGCTCGTTGTCGCCGACGAGCCGACGACCGCGCTCGACGTCACCGTGCAGAAGCAGATCCTGCGTCTGATCCGCGGCATCCAGCAGGCGCATGGCACCGGCGTGATCTTTGTCACCCACGACCTCGGCGTCGTCGCCCAGATCTGCGACAGCGTCACGCTGCTCTATGCCGGCAAGGTGATCGAAGAGGGTCGCACCGCCGACGTTCTCGCCGCGCCGCGCCACGACTACACACGGGCGCTGATCGCCGCAGGTCCCCGCTACGACCGGCCGGATGCGGGGCTGAAGCCGGTGCCGCAAGCGGTTTTCGAACAATTGCGCGCCGAGATCGGGATCAGGTGATGGCTGAGGATCTGCTTGTCGCACGCGGTATCGAGGTCACCTATGGCGGCCGCCGCGGGCCGTTCGGCGGGCCGGGCCACAAGGTGCTGCACGGCGTCGATTTCTCGATCCGGCGCGGAGAGACCGTCGGCATCGTCGGCGAATCCGGCTCGGGCAAGACCACCTTCGGCCGCGCGCTCCTGAAGCTCGTGGACGTTTCCGCCGGCGAGATCCGTTTCGACGGCGCCGACATCACCCATCTACCCGACAGCCGCATGCGCCCGCTCCGCCGCCGCATGCAGATGATCTTCCAGGACCCGATGGCCTCGCTCAATCCGCGCCATTCGATCCGCCGCATCCTGATCGAGCCGATCCTGTTCCACGGCCTCGCCCGCGACGCCCGCGAGGCCGAGGCCCGCGTGTGGAAGATCCTCGACCGTTTCACGCTGCCGGCCGCGGTGCTCGACCGCAACCCGCACGAACTCTCCGGCGGTCAGCGCCAGCGCATCGGCATCGCTCGCGCCGCACTCCTCGAACCGGATTTCGTGCTGGCCGACGAGATCGTGTCGGGTCTCGACGTCTCGACGCAGGCGCTGGTGCTCAACCTGCTCAAGGACCTCTCGCGCGATCTCGGCCTCGCCCTGGCCTTCATCAGCCACGACCTGTCCGTCATCCGCGCCGTCTGCGACCGTGTTTATGTCATGCGCTTCGGCAAGGTGATCGAGGAAGGTCCCTGCGAGCAGGTCTTCGCCGCGCCGAAATCGAATTATACCCGCGCGCTTCTCGATGCCATTCCCCTGCCGGAGATCGATCCGGAATGGCTGATGCGCGAGAGTCTGGTCGACGAGACCCAATAAGCGATCGCCGAACGGGCGACCCGAGACTTCATGACCGGTCACATGTCACGCCGGCAAAGCGGGCGCCGGCGCACGGAGAAACCATGCCCGCATGACAGAGAAGGGAACCAACATGAAAACCGCTCTTCCCGCGGCCGCCTTGCTTGCGCTTCTGGGCACGGGCGCGGCGCAGGCCGACGCCATTCCCGGCCTGCGCGGCCACGACCATACCGGCGTCACCGTGCCCAACATGGCGGAGGCCGTCGACTTCTTCACCAATGTCATAGGCTGCAAGAAAGCCACGTCCTTCGGCCCCTTCGCCGACGACAAGGGCACTTTCATGCAGGACCTGCTCGGCGTCGATCCCAAGGCGGTGATCAAGGAGATCACGCTGGTGCGCTGCGGCTTCGGCTCCAATGTCGAGCTCTTCGAATATACCGCACCGGACCAGAAGGACCTCAAGCAGAAGAACAGCGATATCGGCGCCTTCCATATCGCCTTCTATGTCGATGACGTCGCTACGGTGAAGGCCTATCTGGAGAAGAAGGGCGTGGCGACACGCCTCGGCCCGGTGCCGATCAGCGAAGGCCCGGCGGCCGGCCAGACGATTCTCTATTTCCAGGCGCCCTGGGGCCTGCAATTCGAGGCGATCAGCTATCCCGGCGGCATGGCTTATGAGAAGTCGGCGGAGACGAAGCTCTGGGATCCGAAGAACCCGGCCGAATGACCGGCATCATGAGCGCCGCCGGAGCGTTTCCGACGGCGCTTCGCCGAAACGCTCGCGATAGGCGGCGGCGGCGCGGCCGAGATGGCCGAAACCCGCCGCGAAGGCGGCATCCGCAACCGAACGGTTTCGGTCCCGCGACAGGAGCGCCGCCCGGAGCCGATCGAGCCGGAGCGCCAGCAGGCCGTCGCCGAGCGTCATGCCCCGCGCCCTGCGATAGGCATCCTGTAGCGAGCGCAGCGACACGCCGGACGCCGTCGCGATCTCGGCCATGGAAATCGCCCGCCCCGCATTGGCGGCCATGAAATCCTGCGCCCGCCGCACCGCGACCGGATCGGCCGAGGGCGCAGGCCGCGAGAAGACGCTGAGCACGCTGCTCGGCAGGCTCGACAGCAAAAGCGTGGTCAGCCCGTCCCGCAGGAGAATGCGATAGGCATCGGAAACATCGCCGCCGGCTTCGGCTGCGCCGAGCATCATCCGCACATGCTGCATGATCGCCTGGCCGGTCGGACCTTCAAGGTCGACGCCTGTGACGAACTCGATCGCCCGCGAGCGCTCCTGGGTAAGGCTTTCGAACTGGGCCTCCACCGCCTCGCGGCGGATGAGCACGATCAGCTTTTCACAGCCCTCCTCCCATGTCATGCGTGTGCCGAGCGTCGGCGACAGGATCGATGCCCGGCGACCGGCCTCGACATCCGTCGCCATCGTTCCGCAGCGGACCGTCGCCGCGCCCCGGATCGGCACTTGCAACAGGAAGAAGCGGGAGAGTTCCCCCGGATCGATCTCCACTTTCGAGCCATAGGCAACGAAATTCATCGAATAGCCGGCCTGCTCGACCGTGTGGTGACGAGCATGGAACATCGCCGCCTCGCGCCCGACGGGGTTGAGGAAATGCGGACAGAAAATACGGCCGACGGCCTCGCGCGCATCGTCGGGCGAGCGCGTGTCGACGGCGGCGAAACGGGAGAGCGGCGTGTCTTCGGTCAACATCGGCTTTCTCCGGCACGGATCGCGCCCGGCAGGTGACGATTTTCAACCCGGCTTGCCGGATCCGGACAATCGTCTGCGCGATCCGGATTGTCGTCAAGACCGGACCTGCGGATCATCACGGTACTTTATATCTAAAGTAAATGAAAGTCCCCCGCCGACATGAGGAGTAAGGCGCCATGGACAAGGATACATTCCGCAGCGCGATGCGCCAGGTCGCCGGCGCGGTCACCGTCGTCACGACGCGCGGCCAGGACGGTGAAGCCCGGGGCGTGACGGCCACCGCCGTCTGCTCGCTCACCGTCGAGCCGCCCTCGGTCGTCGCCTGCATCAATCGCGACACCTGGGTCGGGCAGATCGCCCCGGAAAGCCGCAATTTCTGCGTCAACGTGCTGGCAAAGGCCCAGCAGCCTGTCGCCGAGACCTTCGCCGGCCGCACGGCGCTCACCGGCGCCGAACGCTTCCGGGTCGGCGACTGGCAGGATTGCGAAACCGGGGCGCCGGTCCTCGAAGGCGCCATCGCGAGCTTCGACTGCGAACTCGAACAGGCAGTCGATTTCGCAACCCATGTCATCCTGATCGGGCGGGTCCGCCGCACCCTCAACGACAATTCCGGCGCCGAGCCGCTCGTCTATGTCGATGGCGGTTTCACGACGACCCAGTCGGCCGCATGATCGGCCGCATCACGGCATTTTCATCGATATCCAGACCAGAACAACGGGGAATTCCATGCGTGGATTGAACGGAAAGACGGCAATCGTTTCGGGCGGCGCCACCCTGATCGGCCAGGCGGTCGCGGCGACGCTGATCGGCTACGGCGCAAAGGCGGTGATCGCCGACATCAACGAGGCCGACGGCGCGGCCGCCGCCGAAAAGCTCGGGCCGAATGCGAGCTTCATCCGGACGGACGTCACAAACGATGGCGATATCGCGGCACTGGTCGCGGCAACGGTCGAGACGACAGGCCGGCTCGATTTCCTCGTCAACGTCGCCTGCACCTATCTCGACAACGGCGCCGAGACCGATCGCAGCGACTGGCTGAAAGCCCTCGACATCAATATCATCGGCTCGGTGATGCTGATGCAGGCGGCCCGGCCGCATCTCAAGGCCAACAAGGGGGCGATCGTCAATTTCGGCTCGATCTCCTCGCGCGTCGCCCAGACGGGGCGCTGGGTCTATCCTGTATCGAAGGCGGCGATCCTGCAACTGACCCGCAACCAGGCGATGGATCTCGCGCCCGACGGCATCCGCGTCAACGCCGTTTCGCCCGGCTGGACCTGGAGCAACATCATGGTCCAGCTCACCAGCGGCAACCGCGATAAGACCGACAGGGTAGCGGCACCCTTCCACCTGCTCGGCCGCACGGGCGATCCGGAGGAAGTGGGTGAGGCCGTGGCTTTCCTGCTTTCCGACAATGCGAGTTTCATCACCGGCACCGACATCCGGGTCGACGGCGGCTATACCGCCATGGGCCCCGAGCAGAACGTGCCGGCGATCCCGAAGCTCATGGAATGACCTGACCGAAATCTCATCGACAACGACAAAACCGGGAACAGAAACAATGAGCAAATCACGCAAGATCACCATCGTCGGAGGCGGCCAGTCCGGCCTCCAGCTCGGCTGCGGCCTGCTTTCACACGGCTATGAGGTCGATATCGTCCAGAATCGCACCGCCGAGCAGGTCCGTGACGGCAAGGTGCTGTCCAGCCAGTGCATGTTCGACCAGGCCTTGCAGAACGAACGCGATATCGGCCTGAACTTCTGGGATGCCGAATGCCCGACCGTGGATTCGATCAACTTCGTCGTGCCCGCCCCCGATGGCTCGGGCAAGGCGATCGACTGGAACGGCAAGCTCGACAAGCCCGGCCAGAGCGTCGACCAGCGCGTCAAGATCCCGCGCTGGATGACGGAATTCGAGCGCCGTGGCGGCACCATCGCCATCCATGACGCCAGCATCGACGATCTCGAACGCTATGCGAAGCAATCCGAACTGGTCATCGTCGCGGCCGGCAAGGGCGACATCGCCAGGCTCTTCGAGCGCGATGCCGAGAAATCGCCTTTCGACAGGCCGCAGCGGGCGCTGGCCCTCACCTATGTCAACGGCATGCTGCCGCGCCCGGACCATTCGGCGGTCAACTTCAACCTGATCCCGACCGTCGGCGAATATTTCGTCTTCCCGGCGCTGACGGTGAACGGCCCCTGCGACATCATGGTGTTCGAGGGCATTCCCGGCGGCCCGATGGACTGCTGGAAGGATGTGAAGACGCCCGAGGAGCATCTCGCCAAGTCGAAATGGATCCTCGACACCTTCCTGCCCTGGGAGGCAGATCGCAATCGCAACGCGACGCTGACCGACGACAACGGCATCCTCGCGGGCGCCTTCGCACCGACGGTGCGCAAGCCGGTCGGCAGGCTGCCCTCGGGCGCGATCGTACTCGGCATGGCCGACGCCGTCTGCCTCAACGACCCGATCACCGGCCAGGGCTCGAACAACGCCTCGAAGGCCGCCAAGGCCTATATGGACGCGATCCTGGCCCATGGCGACAGGCCCTTCGACGCCGCCTTCATGCAATCGGCCTTCGACAGCTATTGGGCCTATGCGCAGTTCGTTGTCGGCTGGACCAACGCGCTCCTCCAGCCGCCACCGCCGCATGTGCTCAACATCATGGGCTCGGCCCAGGCTTTCCCGGTGCTTGCCAAGCGCATCGCCAACGGCTTCAACGATCCGCGCGATTTTTTCCCGTGGTTTGCCGTGCCGGAGGAGGCCGACGCCTATCTTCAGAAGCTGGCCGCCTGACGACGAATGCCGAAGAGCCATGCACCGTGACATGCATGGCTCTTTCGTCGGAGCCTCACCGCCGGGTCCGGACGCTTATCCGAACCGGCGGTGGGTCGCCGCCGTGCGCGCCGCCT
>JAGRLJ010000041.1 GCA_020441805.1 Rhizobiaceae bacterium | reverse complement strand
GCGAGCCTCGATCTCCTGGGCCTGCTCGATCTGGTCGCGCTGGCGACGGTTTGCGATGTCGTGCCGCTCAAGGGCCTCAATCGCGCCTATGTGGTCAAGGGCCTGATCGCGGCGCGCCACATGAGCAATCCGGGCCTTGCCGCGCTGTTCGCCAAGGCCGGAATCGGCGGGCCGGTGGCGCCCTACCATCTGGGTTTCCTCATCGGCCCGCGCATCAACGCCGGCGGGCGGATCGGCGATGCCGCGCTTGGCTCGCGGCTGCTGACGCTCGACGATCCCGGAAGGGCGGCGGAGATCGCCGCGAAGCTCGACGACCTCAATCGCGAGCGCCAGGAGATGGAGCGCCTGATGCTGGCCGAGGCGGAAGCCGAGGCACTGGCCGAATACGGAACCGGCGAGCATGTTCCGGTCATCGTGACCGCGCGGGACAAATGGCATCCGGGCATCGTCGGCCTGATCGCCGCGCGCCTCAAGGAGAAGTTCCGTCGGCCCGCCTTCGCCATCGCATTCGATCCCTCGGGCAGGGGGACAGGCTCGGGCCGCTCGATCGCGGGCTTCGACATGGGCCGCATGGTGCGCGCGGCGGTCGATGCCGGTCTTCTCGTCAAGGGCGGCGGCCATGCCATGGCGGCCGGCCTGACCGTCGCGCGCGACCGGCTCGGACCGCTGAGGACCTTCTTCGAGGAAATGGCGCAGGAACAGGTCTCGGCGCTGGTCGCAGACGAGGTCCTGGAAATCGACGGCGCGCTCGGCGCCTCGGGCGCGACATTCGATCTCATCGACCGGCTCGAAAAAGCCGGTCCCTATGGATCGGGCCATCCGCAACCCGTCTTCGCGCTGCCGCTCCACCGGGTCCAGGATTGCCGCCTCGTCGGCACCAACCATGTCCGGGTTTCGCTCCAGGCCATGGACGGTGCGCGGCTCGACGCCATGGCTTTCCGGGCCGCCGACACCGATCTCGGCCGGTTCCTCCTGTCCTCGCGCGGCGAGCAGGTGCATGTCGCCGGTACGCTCAATGCCGATTACTGGCAGGGTTCCCGGCGGCTTCAGTTCCGCATTCTCGACGCTGCGCGGCCGGCCTGACAGGTGAATGATCGTCTGGTCTCCGCCTTGGTCGGGACGCAAAAGAAAACCGGCCGCGAGGGCCGGTTGTAAACGGACCCGGGAGGGGAGGTCCGGAGGAGGGGAACATCCCTATAATGCGCCGGCCGTATGAATGTTCCGCCAATGAGGAAGAATAAATTTTATCCTTCGTCGGCAAAAGGGCGGGGCCCGCGCCGCCGGCAACATCGCTTGACACCCATTTTACCCGTTCCTATGCTTTTTGAACCAAATGGTCAAAAAGGGGGAACAACGATGACCAACGACCTTCGCATGAGCCGCCGCGCGCTGATCGCCTCCGGCATCGCCCTCGGCGTCTCCACGCTTGCGCCGGGGGCGCGGGCGGCAACGCCGCTCAAGGTGGCCGGCATCCATGCCTCGCCGGTGGAGAACGCCTGGAATTCCTGCCTTCACGCCGCCCTCCAGGCGGCGGCCAAGGAAGGCATGATCGAATATGTGTTTTCCGAGGGCGTTTCCGGCACGGACTATCCCCGCGCCATGCGCGAATATGCCGAACAGGGCCACAAGCTCGTCATCGGCGAATCCTATGCCGTGGAGAAGGAAGCCCGCCAGGTGGCCGCGGACTATCCGGACACGGCCTTCGTGCTCGGTTCGAGCGGCAATGAAGAAGGCGACAATTTCGGTGTCTTCGGCACCTGGAACCATGACGGCGCCTATCTCGCGGGCATGCTGGCCGGCAAGATGACGAAATCCAATGTGGTCGGCTCCGTCGGCGCCATCCCGATCCCCGAAGTCAACATGCTGATCAATGCCTTTGCCGAGGGCGTGAAGGCGGTGAATCCGGATGCGAAGCACCTGACCTCCTTCATCGGCACCTTCTTCGATCCGCCCAAGGCGCGCGAGGCGGGCCTCGCCCAGATCGATGCCGGCGCCGACATCCTGTTCGGCGAGCGCATCGGCACGGCGGACGCCGCCAAGGAGCGCGGCATCAAGGCCGTCGGCTCGCTCATCGACTATACGCCGCGCTACCCCGACACGGTCTTCGCCAATGCGCTCTGGGGTTTCCGCCCCATCCTCAACGCCGCGGTGGCCGACGTGCAGGCCGGCAAGCCGGTCGGCAAGAATTACACCGCCTTCGGCCTGATGAAGGAAGGCGGCAGCGATATCGTCTATGTCAAGGGCGTGGCGCCGGCCGAGGCGGAAGCGGCGATGGAGAAGGTGCGCGCCGACATCAAGTCGGGCGCCTTCGAAGTGCCGAAGAATATGGACGAGCCGAAGTAATCCGGCTCCGCCATGATACAGGACGCCACCGCGCTCGCCGAGGCGATCCGCGTGGGAAGCCTCAGCGCATCCGAAGCGATGCAGGCTTCCCTCCAGGCCGCTGGGGACCATGAGGCGCTGGGCGCGATCGTCCATCTCGACAGGGAGATGGGTGAAAGCACCGCCCGCGCCATGGATCGCGAACGCGCGCTCGAGCCGCAGCTTTTCCTGAAACGGCCATTCGGCGGCGTGCCCACGCTCGCCAAGGATCTGGGCGGTCCCTTTGCCGGCCTGCCGGTCGCGGCGGGCTCCTGCCTGCTGCCGCGCGTGCCGTCGGACGCCGATTCCGATCTCGCGCGGCGATTCCGAGACGCGGGCTTCTGTCCTTTCGGATTGACGACCAGCCCCGAATTCGGCCTGTCGCTGGCGAGCGAACCGGCGATCGGGCCGATCTGCCGCAATCCGCTCGACCCGTCCCGGACACCCGGCGGCTCCTCAGGCGGGGCGGCTGCCGCGGTGGCTGCCGGGATCGTGGCCGCCGCGCATGCGACCGATGCCGGCGGGTCGATCCGGGTGCCGGCCGCCTGCTGCGGGCTCGTCGGGCTGAAACCCGGCCGTGGCGTGATGCCGGCCGGCCCGGCCTTCGGCAACCATCTCGGCGGGATCGCCAGCGAATTCGTGGTCACGCGTTCGGTGCGCGACGCGGTCGTCGCCTTCGCGGCGCTTCGCGGCCGGGCGCGGGGGCCCTATGCCGATGCACAACCGGTGACGGTCGACGATACATCGCTCCGGATCGGCATTTTGGCCGATACCGGCCGGACCCATGCGACCACGGCGGAAAGAGGCGGGGCCGCGCAGGCCGCAGCCGTCGCGCTTGAGAGGCGAGGCCATACGCTGTCGCCGCTGGATTGGGCGGATTTCGCCGGCATGGTCGATGTGAGCGGCAAGGTGTTCGGCGATATCGTCTCGGTCAATCTCGCCGCCCTTTTCGACCTGCTCGATCTCGATCCGGAACAGGCCGAGCCTCTCACCCGCGCCTTTGTCGCGCGCGGACGGGCGATGTCGGCCGCCGTGCTCTGGGAAAGTATGAATGCCGGCGTGCGGGTGAGCCGCGATCTCTGGCGGATCTTCGACGAAGTGGATGTCGTCGTCGCGCCGATGCTCGCCTCCGCGCCTTTGGCCATCGGCGCCTTTCCATCCGACCATGGCGATGCCGGACGCCAGATCGATCGCATGACGGCCTTTGCGCCGCTTGCCGCGCTCGCCAACATTTCCGGCTTTCCGGCGATCGCCATTCCTTTCGGCATGGATGCCGGAGGGATGCCCCTGCCGGTGCAGCTCATAGCGCCGTTCGGCCATGAGCCTCTGCTTCTCGCGCTCGCCGCGCGGCTCGAGGCCGAGGGCCGCTGGCAACACAGATTTCCGGTCGCGGGGCTTGCTGCATGACAGAACGGAACATTTCGCCGCCCGTCCTCGAAATCGTCGGCATCAGCAAGCGCTTCGGCGACAACCTCGCCAACAACGATATTTCGATGTCGCTCGGCAAGGGTGAGATCGTCGCGCTTCTCGGCGAGAACGGCGCCGGCAAGACCACGCTGATGAGCATCCTCTTCGGGCATTATGTTCCGGATGCGGGCCATATCCTCGTCGATGGCGCGGAACTCCCGCCGGGCCGGCCACGCGCGGCGATCGGGGCGGGTGTCGGCATGGTCCACCAGCATTTCTCGCTCGCCGCCAACCTCACCGTGCTCGAAAATGTCATGACCGGCACGGAGAAGCTCTGGAAGCCCGGCTCCGGCACGGTGGCGGCGCGTCGGAAGCTTCTCGGCATCGCCGAGCGCTTCGGCCTCAAGGTCGATCCCGATGCGCGCCTCGGCGACCTTTCCGTCGGCGAGCAGCAGCGCGTCGAGATCCTCAAGGCGCTCTATAACGATGCCCGCATCCTCATCCTCGACGAGCCGACCGCGGTGCTTACCAATATCGAGGCCGAGCGGCTGTTCGCCACGCTCAAGGACATGGCGCGGCAGGGGCTTTCGCTGATCTTCATTTCCCACAAGCTCGACGAGGTGATGGCGGCGGCCGACCGGATCGTGGTGCTGCGCGGCGGCAGGATGGTGGCGGAGCGCAAGGCGGCCGAAACCGACAAGGCCGAGCTCGCCGAGCTGATGGTCGGGCGACGGGTGACGCGCCCGGTGCGCGAGGCGTCGATGCCGGGCGCCGTGGTCCTGGAAGCGCGCGATGTCGGCCTGCGCATCGGCGGCGTCGAGCGGCTGAAGAATGTCGGCTTCACGCTGCGTGAGGGGGAGGTGCTGGGGATCATCGGCGTCTCCGGCAACGGCCAGGCGCCGCTCGCCCGGATTCTCTCCGGCACGCTTGCCCGCACCTCGGGCGAATTGCTGCTCTATGGCGCGCCGGTCGGGGACCTCGGCGTCGCCGAGGTCGTCGGGACCGGCATCGGCCGTATCCCGGAGGACCGCAACGGCGAGGGCGCGATCGGCGAGATGGCCATCTGGGAAAATGCGGTGCTCGAACGGCTGGCCGTCTATGCGCGGAACGGCATTGTCGATCGCAAGGCGGGCATGGCCTTCGCCGACCGGATCATCGCCCAGTTCGATGTCCGCGGCGGAACGGCCGCGAGCCGAACCCGGCTGCTTTCCGGCGGCAATATGCAAAAGCTGATCCTCGGCCGGAACCTCATTGCCCGTCCGCGCATCCTGATCGCCGCCCAGCCGGCGCGCGGCCTGGACGAAGGCGCGGTCGCCGCCGTCCATGCCCGCATTCTCGATGCGCGCAAGGCGGGCACGGCGGTGCTGCTGATCTCGGAAGACCTCGACGAGGTGATCTCGCTCGCCGATCGTATCCAGGCGATCGTCGGCGGTCGGCTTTCGCCGCCGGTCGAGGCCGACCATGCCGATGCCCGGCGGCTCGGCCTGATGATGTCCGGCGACTGGAGCCATGCAAAGGAGGGCGCCCATGCGTCTTGAGCGTCGCGAGCACCGGCCGCTCTACCTTCTTGTCGGCGCGCCCGTGGCGGCCATCGCCGCGGCCCTTGTCCTCGCCGGAATCCTGATCGCCATCGCCGGCGCGCCGGTCCTGGAAGCCTATAAGCGCATATTGATCGGCGCCTTCGGCTCGCGGCTCTCCGCGACCGAGACGCTGACCCGCGCGACGCCGCTGATGCTGACCGGCCTCGCCGCCGCCGTCGCCTTCCGGGCGCGGCTCTGGAATATCGGCGCGGAGGGCCAGTTCTATCTCGGCGCGATCGCCGTCGCGGCCTTCGGCTCGAAACTGCTGGCGAGCCTGCCGGCTCCGGTGCTGATTCCGCTGCTGCTGGTCATCGGCGCGCTGGCCGGAATGGTGCTGATCCTCGTTCCGCTCTGGCTCCGGCTCAAATTCTCGGTGGACGAGGTCGTTACCAGCCTGCTGATGAATTTCATCGCGGTGCTCTTCGTCTCGATGCTGATCGACGGCGTGCTCAAGGATCCGACCGCCTTCGGCTGGCCGCAGTCGCAGGCGGTCGCCGATCACGCCATGCTGCCGAAGCTCCTGGCGCGGTCGCGCCTGCATATCGGCCTGGCGATCGCGGTGGCGCTGGCGGTCGTCGTCTGGCTCATCCAGTCGCGCACGGTGTTCGGCATGCAGTCGCGGGCGGCGGGCCTCAATCCGCAGGGCGCGATCTTCGCCGGCGTGCCGCTCGGCCGGACGCTGGTCAAGGTCGCCTGCCTGTCGGGCGGCCTGGCGGGCCTGGCGGGCGCCATCGAGGTCATGGGCGTGAAAGGCTATGTCACGACCGACCTTTCGCCCGGATTCGGCTATGCCGGTATCGTTGTCGCCATGCTCGCCAATCTCAATCCAATCGGCGTCGTCTTCGCCGCGCTCTTCACCGCCATCATGTTCGTGGGGGCCGACGGCATGAGCCGCAGCCTCGGCATCCCGACCTATATCGCCGACGTGACCGTGGCACTCTCGCTGCTCACCATGCTGGTCGCGCTCTTCTTCACCCAGTACAGGATCCGCCGATGAGCGTCGTGTTCGACATACTCGCCTCCGCCGGCCTCTGGGCCGCGATCCTGCGCATCGCCACGCCGCTGATTTTCGGCACGCTGGGCGCGGTTCTCTGCGAGCGCGCCGGCGTTCTCAACCTCGGGATCGAGGGCATCATGACCTTCGGGGCGATGATCGGCTGGCTCGCCGTCTATCACGGCGCCGACCTCTGGACCGGAATCCTGGTCGCGGCCCTGTGCGGCGGCCTGTTCGGCGTGCTGCACTCGGTCCTGACCGTGACGCTCGGGCTGTCGCAGCATGTTTCGGGACTGGGCGTGACGCTTTTCGCATCGAGCTTCAGCTATTATGTCTTCCGGCTGGTCGTACCGGTGGCCGGCACGCCGCCGACGATCGCGCCCTTCCAGCCGCTCGACATTCCGGTCCTGTCGTCGCTGCCCTTTGTCGGCCCGGCGCTCTTCACCCAGACCGCGCCGACCTATCTCGCCATCATCGTCGCGCTCGTCATGGCCTATATTGTCTTCCATACGCCGATGGGGCTTGCGATCCGCATGGCCGGCGAAAATCCCCATGCCGCCGAAGCGCAGGGCGTCAACCCGGTGAAGATGCGTTATGGCGCCGTTATCGCCGGCAGCGCGCTCATGGCCGTCGGAGGCTCGTTCCTGACACTCTCGGCCTTCAATTCCTTCTTTCCCACCATGGTGCAGGGCCGGGGATGGGTCTGCATCGCGCTCGTCGTCTTCGCATCCTGGCGGCCGGGGCGGGCGCTGTTCGGGGCGCTGCTCTTCGCCTTCTTCGACGCCTTCCAGCTCCGGCTCCAGACCGCGGTCGAAGGCGTGCCCTACCAGATATTCCTGATGACGCCCTATATCCTCTCCATCGCCGCGCTCGCGGTCATGGCGCGGCGCGCCCGCGTGCCGCAGGCCCTGATGCAGCCTTATCGCCGTGGCGAACGATAAGTCCCGAAAGGCAGAACCATGTTCGATCTCGTCATCCGCAACGCGAATCTCCCCGATGGCCGGAAGGGCATCGATATTGCCATTGCCGGCGGCAGGATCGCCGCCGTCGAGCCCGGTATCGCGGCAACGGCCGGCGAGGAGATCGACGCCACGGGCCGGCTGGTGAGCCCGCCTTTCGTCGATCCACATTTCCATATGGATGCGACGCTCTCGCTCGGCATACCCCGGCTGAACATCTCCGGCACGCTGCTCGAAGGCATCGCGCTCTGGGGCGAGCTCCGGCCGATCGCGACGAAGCAGGAACTGGTCGACCGCGCATTGCGCTATTGCGACCTCGCCGTCACCCAGGGCCTGCTTTTCATCCGAAGCCATGTCGATACGTCCGATCCCCGGCTGGTCACGGTCGAGGCGATGCTCGAGGTCAGGGACCGGATCAGGCCTTATATCGATCTTCAGCTCGTCGCCTTCCCGCAGGACGGCTATTACCGCGCCCGGGACGGCGTCGAATCGTTAAGCCGCGCGCTCGACATGGGCGTCGATATCGTCGGCGGCATTCCCCATTTCGAGCGGACGATGGAGGAGGGCCGGCTTTCGGTCGAGACGCTCTGCCGCATCGCCGCCGAGCGCGGCCTGCCGGTCGACATGCATTGCGACGAGACCGATGACCCGATGTCGCGCCATATCGAGACGCTGGCCGCCGAGACCGTTCGTTTCGGGCTTCAGGGCCGGGTGGCGGGGTCGCATCTCACCTCCATGCATTCGATGGACAACTATTACGTCTCGAAGCTCATTCCGCTGATGGCGGAGGCGGAGATCAACGTCATCCCCAATCCGCTGATCAACATCATGCTGCAAGGGCGGCACGATACCTATCCCAAGCGGCGCGGCATGACGCGGGTGCGCGAACTGATGGCGGCCGGCCTCAACGTCTCCTTCGGGCACGATTGCGTGATGGACCCCTGGTATTCGATGGGCTCCGGCGACATGCTGGAGGTCGGCCACATGGCGATCCACGTGGCGCAGATGGCCGGCATCGAGGACAAGAGGAAGATCTTCGATGCGATCACCGTCAACTCCGCCAGGACGATGGGGCTCGAAGGCTACGGGCTGGAGAAGGGCTGCAAGGCCGACATGGTGATCCTCCAAGCCGCCGACACGATCGAGGCGTTGCGCCTCAAGCCCGGCCGGCTCGCTGTGATCAAGGGCGGCAAGGTCATCGCCCGGACCGCTCCCCGGATCGGCGAGCTCTTCCTCGACGGACGTCCCGCGCGCATCGATCCGGGCCGCGACTACGTGCCCGGGATTTGACGGTCGGAGACGTCTCCATATCCGCCGCGCGCTTTTCCCGCGCGCGTTCTCAAACCTGCCACATTCCGATGAGAGCTTGCGGGCCGCACGGAGAACGACAAGATGAACGCTGCCGCCCCCTTCCGCGTCGAGATAGACGACAGCAAGGCCCCGACCTATTTCGTGGTGACGGTCGCCGAGCCGGAATGCCGGACGCTGCACTGGCAGTTCTTCGAGCGCCGGCATGCGGAATTCAAGGCCTGCGCGGAACGCAAGCGCCTCGCCGCGCAATTCGCCACCGCCGCCTGATCCACCATTGCCTGATATTTGCCCGTCATGACCCGGCGGCAAGCGCCGCCGCCATTGATTGCCAGGGCTGGATGCTCCAGGCTCCGGATGCCGCGCCGGAGGTGGAGGGCAGTATCCACACAACGGTGTGGCCGATCGTCTCGTCCTGGCGGCCGTAATCGACGACCTTCCGGCCGAAATAGGCCTTTGCCGCCGTCTTGCCGTTGAAGGCGAGGAACGAAGGTCGATGTTCCTGGATGACGGTTTTCAGGCGTGGGGCGTCGAAAGCGCCCGGCGGCAGGTCCCGGTCCAGTCCCGAATGGGCCTTGGCCATATCCGTGAAGCCGATCCCGAATGCGTCGAGCGAACGCCAGTCCTCCGGCGCGATGCGATGCGGCGTCAGGCCGACGGCATGGAGCGTATCCCAGAATTTGTTGCCGGGGCCGGCATAATAAGCGCCGATCCTTGCCGATCGCGGACCCGCCGCCGTGCCGCAGACGACGAGCTTGAGGCCGGGTCGCAGGAGGTCGTCGAGAACCGGTTTCATCATGCTTGTCTCGGATCGGTCAGCGCCAGCCGAGCGCGGGAGCGACATGCTTCAGGATCGCCTCGATGACATGGGCATTGTAATCGACGCCGAGCTGGTTCGGCACCGTCAGAAGCAGCGTATCCGCTTCGGCGACGGCTTCGTCTCCGGCGAGTTGCTTCACCAGGGCGTCCGGCTCGGCGGCATAGGACCGCCCGAAAATCGCGCGCGTCTTGTCGTCGATGAAGCCGACCGTATCCTCGTCCTTGCCGCCATGGCCGAAATAGGCGCGGTCGCGGTCATCGACCAGCGCGAAGATGCTGCGGCTGACCGAGACGCGCGGCGTCCGCGTGTGGCCGGCCTCCTTCCAGGCCTGCTTATAGGCGCGGATCTGCGCCGCCTGCTGGACGTGGAACGGTTCGCCCGTCTCGTCGTCCTTGAGGGTGGAGCTTTGCAGGTTCATGCCGAGCTTCGCCGCCCATATCGCCGTCGCGTTGGATCCCGCGCCCCACCAGATCCGCTCGCGAAGTCCCTCGGAATGGGGTTCCAGCCGCAGCAGGCCGGGCGGATTGGGAAACATCGGTCGCGGATTGGGCCGGGCGAAACCTTCGCCCCTGAGCATGTCGAGAAACACCTCGGCGTGTCGGCGGCCCATATCCGCGTCGGTGGTTCCTTCCTCCGGCCGGTAGCCGAAATAGCGCCAGCCGTCGATGACCTGCTCGGGCGAGCCCCGGCTGATGCCGAGTTGCAGGCGTCCCTTCGATATCAGGTCGGCGGCGCCGGCATCCTCGACCATGTAGAGCGGGTTTTCGTAGCGCATGTCGATCACGGCGGTGCCGATCTCGATGCGCCGGGTCCGCGCGCCGACGGCCGCGAGCAGTGGGAAGGGTGAGGCGAGCTGGCGCGCGAAGTGATGGACTCGGAAATAGGCGCCATCCGCGCCGAGTTCCTCCGCCGCCACCGCCAGTTCGATCGACTGGAGCAACGTGTCGCCGGCCGACCGGGTCTGCGACTGAGGGGAGGGCGTCCAGTGTCCGAACGAAAGAAAGCCGATCTTCTTCATGGTCTTGCCGCCTGGGAGTTGGGAAAGTGATCCTGTCTGATCGCATATATCGGCGCGGGGCGACAGGGACGAAAGGCCGTTGAACGAAGCGTTCACGAAATGAGACGGGGAGGGCCGCCGCCCGGGTCGACAGGGAAGAGGCGCTGGCACGGCTATTCGCAAGTCGATGCGCGAAAAGCCGTCCGAATAAGACGGCCTCGCGGAGCGTATTCCGACAAACAGGATGGGATGTTCCATGGCGCGCTATATTCTCGCAACCTTCTTCGCCCTGGGGATTTACGCCGCCGCCGCTTTCATGACGGCGATGACGTCGCTTCCCGCCGCCTGACACGGAAAAGGCCCGCCTTTTCGAGGCGGGCCGGCTGATATCCGTCATCGTGCCCAGTCAGCCGTTTCGCTG
>JAGRLJ010000040.1 GCA_020441805.1 Rhizobiaceae bacterium | reverse complement strand
TCCGGCAGGGCATGGCCGACCTGATGATGGTCGACGACCACCACATCGATGCCGCGCCGCGCCGCCGCCGCGAGCGCCTCGAGGCTGGTGGAGCCGCAGTCGACGGTGACGATCAGACATGCGCCATCGTCGATGAGCTGGTCGATCGCGGTGGGGTTGGGGCCATAGCCTTCGAAGACCCGATCCGGAATATAGATCCGGGCGTCGATTCCGAAATGGAAGAGGAAGCGGTGGAGCAAGGCCGCCGATGCCGCCCCGTCGACGTCGTAATCGCCGAAAATGGCGACATGCTCGCCCCGTTCGATCGCGCGCGCGATGCGTTCGACCGCCTTCTCGCAATCGGTCAGCGTATAGGGATCGGGCATGAGATCGCGGATCGTCGGATCGAGGAAGGCCGGCGCGGCGGGCACGGCGACGCCCCGTCCCGCCAGCACCCGGGCGACGAGCTCGGGAATGCCGTGGGTCTGAGCCATGGCGAGCGCCCGGTTCAGCCCGGCCTGGTCCAGCCGCTGCCGCCAGCGCTGCCCGCTCGCCGAGCGCTCGACACCGAGAAAGGCCCGCTCCACCGGATCCGACCGCTCTTCCATGTCATCTCCCTGCCGAAGGGCGCGACGCGCGGCTTTTCCACCTTTTGCAGGAAGGCGGACAGGCTTCGGGCGCCGGCGACCGGGACGTCAAGGCAGTCTCAACCCGCCTTGGGCCGCTCGATGCGGATGACCTGCGGCTTGCCGGTCAGGTAGCCCTCGGTTTCGATCGCACCGACGGCCTTGCGCACCGACTGTTCCGTCGTGGCATGGGTGACGAGGATGATTGTCTGCTGCGAGGCCTTGTCGTCATGCACCTTGGGACGCTGGACGATGGATTCGAGCGAAATGGCGTTTTCCGCCATGCGGGCGGCGACGCTGGCGAAGACGCCGGTCCGGTCCTCGACGGTGAGGCGGATGAAATAGCCACCCTCGTGGCTCTGCATTTCGCCGCGCCGGTAGGCTTCCAGCTGCCCGGCCGGCCGGCCGAGGCTCGGCACAAGCTGGGCGCCGGGACGCGCCTTGGCGATATCGGCGATATCGCCCATCACGGCGGAGGCGGTGGCATTGCCGCCGGCGCCGGGCCCGACCATCAGGAGTTCGCCCAGCACGTCGGACTCGATCGCCACCGCATTGGTGACGCCGTCGACCTGAGCGATCACCGAATCCTGCGGCACCATGGTCGGATGCACGCGCTGTTCGATGCCGGTCGAGGTCTTCTGCGCCACGCCCAGCAGCTTGATGCGATAGCCGAGATCGGCCGCCGCCCGGATGTCCTCGAGCGAGATATTGGTGATGCCTTCGAGATAGATGTCGTCGGCCGCAATCCTGGTGCCGAAGGCGAGCGTCGTCAGGATGGAAAGTTTGTGCGCCGTGTCGTTGCCCTCGATATCGAAAGCGGGATCGGCTTCGGCATAGCCGAGGCGCTGCGCCTCCTTGAGGCAGGCTTCGAAGGTCAGGCCCTCCCGCTCCATCCGCGTCAGGATATAGTTGCAGGTGCCGTTCATGATGCCGTAGACGCGCGAAACGGTGTTGCCGGTCAGGGATTCCCGCAGCGCCTTGATGACGGGGATGCCCCCCGCGACGGCCGCCTCGAAATTGAGGATGGCGCCTTTCTCTTCCGCGAGCGCGGCGAGTTCCACGCCGTGCCGGGCGAGCAATGCCTTGTTGGCGGTCACGACATGCAGGCCGCGCGACAGCGCCGCCGTGACGGCTGCATGGGCCGGCTCGCCCGCCCCGCCCATCAATTCGACGAAGACGTCGATATCGGCCGAACGGGCCAGTTCCACGGCATCGTCGAACCATTGCATGCGGCTTGCATCGAAGCCGCGGTCGCGATTGCGCTGGCGCGCGCTGACCGCGACCACCTCGATCGGCCGACCGCACGCGACGGTCAGCAGGTGGCTACGGGTCGTCAGGATCTTCACCAGCGAGGCACCAACGGTTCCCAGACCTGCAATGCCGATCTTAAGGGCATCAGCCATCATCAATTCCTATGTCTTTGTTGTTCAGCTAGCGGATTTCAGGGCCACGACATTGTGCAGCGTCTCGTCGGCCGTCCCGAAGAACTTCCGGATGCTGCGCGCCGCCTGGCGCAGCCGATGCTCGTTCTCGACCAGCGCGATGCGGACATAATCGTCGCCGTGCTCGCCGAAGCCGATGCCCGGCGCCACCGCCACATCGGCCTTCTCGATGAGCAGCTTGGAGAATTCCAGGCTGCCGAGATGGCGGAACTTCTCCGGCACCGGCACCCAGGCGAACATCGACGCCTTCGGCGCGGGGATATCCCAGCCGGCGCGGCCGAAGCTCTCGACCATCACGTCACGGCGACGCTTGTAGACCTGCCGCACCTCCTCGATATGCCGGTCGGCATCCGGATCGTTGAGCGCGGCGCTCGCCGCCACCTGGATCGGAGTGAAGGCGCCGTAATCGAGATAGGACTTCACCCGCGTCAGCGCCGAGATCAGCCGCTCGTTGCCGACGGCGAAGCCCATGCGCCAGCCGGCCATGGAGAAGGTCTTGGACATGGAGGTGAACTCGACGGCCACATCCATCGCGCCCGGCACCTGAAGCACGGAAGGCGGCGGATTGCCGTCGAAATAGATCTCGGAATAGGCGAGATCGGACAGGACGAAAATGTCGTGCCGCTTGGCGAAGGCGACGACGTCCTTATAGAAATCGAGATCGACCACCGTGGCCGTCGGGTTCGACGGGTAGCACAGAACCATCGCGATCGGCTTGGGGATCGAATGGACCACGGCGCGCTCGAGCGCGCGGAAGAATTCCGCGTCCGGCTCGACCGGGATCGAGCGGATGACGCCGCCGACCATCAGGAAGCCGAAGGCGTGGATCGGATAGGACGGGTTGGGGCACAGCACCACGTCGCCGGGCGCGGTGATCGCCTGCGCCATGTTGGCGAAGCCCTCCTTCGAGCCGAGCGTGGCGACGACCTGGCTGTCGGGATCGAGCTTGACGCCGAAACGGCGGGCATAATAGGCGGCCTGGGCGCGCCGCAGGCCGGGAATACCCTTCGAGGAGGAATAGCCGTGGGTGTCGGGCCGCTGCACTGTCTCGATCAGCTTGTCGACGATGAACTTGTTGGTGGGCAGATCCGGATTGCCCATGCCGAGGTCGATNNTTGAGGATCATGGCCGAGGGTGCCGGCACCGAATGCTCCGCCGCGCGCGCGATCTCGGCCATCAGGTCGATGCCCGGACCGAACGGGATGTGGCGTATGCCGGCGCCGGCGATGATGAAGCCGTAGGGATGGATCGGATAGCTCGGATTGGGAACGAGGATCGTATCGCCCGGTGCGGTGATCGCCTGCGCCAGATTGGCCAGCCCCTCCTTCGAGCCGAGCGTGACGCAGATCTCGCGCTCGGGATCCAGTTTCACCCCGAAACGCCGGTCGTAATATCCCTGCAGCGCGCGGCGCAGTCCGGGGATGCCGCGCGAGGTCGAATAGCGGTGGGTCTTGCCGTCGCGCACGGTCTCGACCAGCTTCTCGACGATATGCGCCGGCGTGGCGCCATCGGGATTGCCCATGCCGAGGTCGATGATATCGGCGCCGGCTGCGCGGGCCTGTGCCTTCAAACGGTTGACCTGTTCGAAAACATAGGGCGGAAGCCGCCGGACCTTGTGAAACTCTTCCATCATGGGCCTCGTGGAAACCGGAAAAGCGGCATGGATGTGCCGCAAATCACGCTTTGCGACCAAATGGCCCGAAACGCAAGCTTAAAAAGCCGGGGGCCGCCGCGGCGGCACGGCAAGACGCTATTGGCTCGCCTGCTGACCGAGCAGCCTGAGCTCCCGGACGCGCCGCCGGTATTCCGCTTCCGAGATCGCTCCCGAACGCCGCTGCCGCGCCAGCGCCGAAAGCTGCCGCTCCTGCTGCGCGGCTTCCTGATCGCTCATCTGCGGCATGGCCGATTCGAGCGGCCGGGAGAAATCGGGATACTCGTCCGCCGGCGCGGGGCGGACCCGATCGGTGGTTGCGACATCGCTGCTCATGGTCGACGAGCTGCATCCACCGGCGAGAAGAAGCACTGCGAGGAAGGGAAAAGAAAGACGACGGGCGGAGCGCATGACTGTCCCAGATTCGAAATTCGACCGGCTCCCGGCCACTCGATCTTTTTCTGACACCCAAATGGTGGAATTTGCAATCCGTTTCATGCAATCTGTCTGAAACAATATAGAGCGCATGCGGGGAGTGAGACGACATGGCCGACACCGATACCAAGGAAAGCGGGACCGGCCATTCGATCCCCGCTTTCGATGCATCCAAGCTCGAACCCTTCCTCGTGAAGAATCCCGAAGCGATGTCGCTCAATGTCGCGCGCTCGCTCGAAAATCTCGGCAAGGCGGCCGCGGAATGGCTTGAGCCGAGGGAACGCGGCGAGAAGAAGAATGCTGAAATCGAGCCGCTCACCGACATCATCACGACACTGTCGAAGGTGGTCGAATACTGGATCTCGGATCCGGCGCGCACGCTCGAAGCCCAGACCTATCTGATGAGTTCCTATTTCGGCATCTGGATGAATTCCCTGAACAAATTCGCCGGAAAACCCCCGGTGGCGCCGGATGTGCGACAGGACAGGCGATTCGCGGGGGCCGACTGGGTCGATACGCCTTTCTTCGACTTCCTGCGCCAGATCTATCTCGTGACCTCCGACTGGGCCGAGAAGCTGGTTGATCACGCGCAGGGCCTCGATCCTCATACCCAGCACAAGGCGCAATTCTACCTCCGGCAGGTGACCGCCGCCCTCTCGCCGTCGAATTTCGTGCTGACCAATCCGGAACTCTACAAGGAAACCGTCGCCCGCAACGGGGCCAACCTCGTCGAAGGCATGAAGAAGCTCGCCGAGGACATCAAGGCCGGGCACGGCGATCTCCGCATCCGCCAGACCGACATGTCCAAGTTCAAGGTCGGGGAGAATCTTGCGGTCACACCCGGCAAGGTGATCGCCGAGAACGACGTCTGCCAGATCCTGCAATATGAGGCGACGACCGGGACCGTGCTCAAGCGCCCGCTCCTCATCGTGCCGCCCTGGATCAACAAATTCTACGTTCTCGATCTCAACCCGCAGAAATCCTTCATCAAATGGTGTGTCGACCGGGGCCATACGGTGTTCGTGATCTCCTGGGTCAATCCCGACGAGCGTCATGCCGGCAAGGATTGGGAGGATTATGCGCGCGACGGCATCGGCTTCGCGCTCGATACGATCACCAAGGCGACCGGCGAGAAGGATGTCAACGCGATCGGTTACTGCGTGGGCGGCACGCTCCTGGCCGCGACGCTGGCGCTCCACGCCCAGGAAGGCGACAAGCGCATCCGCTCCTGCACGCTCTTCACGACCCAGGTCGATTTCACCTATGCCGGCGACCTCAAGGTGTTCGCCGACGAAAGCCAGATCCGGACGATCGAAAAGAGCATGACCGAGGACGGCTATCTCGAAGGCTCGAAAATGGCGATGGCGTTCAACATGCTGCGCGCCCAGGAGCTCATCTGGCCCTATTTCGTCAATGCCTACCTCAAGGGACAGGACCCGACGCCCTTCGACCTGCTTTACTGGAACGCCGATTCCACCCGCATGGCCGCAGCCAACCATTCCTATTATTTGCGCAACTGCTATCTCGAGAACAATCTTTCCAAGGGCACGATGGTGCTGGCGGAAAAGACCCTGAAGCTCGCAGATATCAAGGTCCCCGTCTACAATCTCGCGACCCGGGAAGATCACATCGCCCCGGCCAAATCGGTCTTTGTCGGCTCCAAGCTCTTCGGCGGTCCGGTGACCTATGTCATGTCGGGCTCCGGCCATATAGCCGGCGTCGTCAATCCGCCCGACAAGAAGAAATACCAGTACTGGCACGACGGGTCGGCGGAAGGCGACTTCGACGACTGGGTCTCCTCGGCCGACATGACCGACGGCTCGTGGTGGCCGCACTGGCACGCCTGGATCGAAGCGCAGAACGACCGGAAGGTCCCGCCGCGCATTCCCGGCGGCGACAAGCTCAATCCGATCGAGGAAGCGCCGGGCAGCTATGTCAGGGTCCGCGTATGACGTTGGCGCTTGATCGCGCCGACCTTCCCGGCATAGAGTCCGGCTGAATATCTCTGCCGCAGCACGAAAGCATTTCCCCACAGATGGTCACCTATATCGAAGCCCTTTCCGCGCCGCTGAAGAACACGGGCGCCATCCGCCTCTATGACGCCGGTGCCTTCGAGGGCATGCGGAAAGCCTGCCAACTCACGGCGCGCTGCCTGGATGCGCTTGCCGAGGTGGTCAAGCCTGGCGTCACCACCAACGAGATCGACCGTTTCGTCTTCGAATTCGGCGAGAAACACGATGCACTGCCGGCGACGCTCAACTATCGCGGCTATCGCAAGAGCAGCTGCACCTCGATCAACCATGTCGTCTGCCATGGCATTCCCGACGACAAGCCGCTGCGCGAGGGCGAAATCGTCAATATCGACGTGACCTATATCCTCGACGGCTGGCACGGCGATTCGAGCCGGATGTATCCGGTGGGCGCGATCAAGCGCGCCGCCGAACGCCTGCTCGAAGTCACCTATGAATGCCTGATGCGCGGGGTGCACGCGGTCCGGCCCGGCGCGCGGACCGGCGCGATCGGCCATGCCATCCAGACCTATGCCGAGGGCGAGCGCTGCTCGGTGGTGCGCGATTTCTGCGGCCATGGCGTCGGCCGGCTGTTTCACGACGCGCCGAACATCCTGCATTACGGCCAGGTCAATGAAGGGCCCGAGCTCAAGGAAGGCATGATCTTCACCATCGAACCGATGATCAATCTCGGCCGGCCGCATGTGAAGGTGCTTTCGGACGGATGGACCGCCGTGACCCGCGACCGGTCGCTCTCCGCGCAATATGAGCACACGGTCGGCGTGACCGCCAATGGCTGCGAGATCTTCACCCTCTCCCCGGCCGGCCTCGATACGCCGGGCCTCGCAAGGTAAGTCCAGCATGGACGGTCCGTCGCACGATTCCCCGAACGAGACGGACCCACCCCACCGCGCGGAGGATGAACCGGCCGACGAACGCGGCTTCTTCTCCGAGACCCTGTCCGGCAAGGGTCTCGCGGCCAGCCGCAAGGCCGGGGCCGCGCCTGCCCCGGAAGCGCATTATCACGGCCATCGCGACCGGCTCCGCAGCAAGTTCAGGGATATGGGCGATACCGCGCTCGCCGACTACGAACTGCTCGAACTGCTGCTCTTCCGGCTGATTCCGCGCCGCGACACCAAGCCGGTCGCCAAGGCGCTCATCGAACGCTTCGGCTCGCTGGCCGGCGTGCTCGGCGCCCCGACGGGGCTCCTGCGGGAGGTCAAGGGCGTCGGCGAATCGGTCGCCACCGACCTCAAGCTGATCGCCGCCGTCGGCCATCGCTCCCTCAAGAGCGGCTTGACGGGACGGCAGGTGCTGGGCTCCTGGTCGGCCGTGATCGAATATTGCCACGCCGCCATGGCCTACGAGACCAAGGAGCAGTTCCGTATCCTTTTCCTCGACAAGCGCAACCAGCTGATCGCCGACGAGGTCCAGCAGCGCGGCACGGTGGACCACACGCCGGTCTATCCGCGCGAGGTGGTCAAGCGCGCGCTGGAATTGTCGGCGACCGCGATCATCATGGTCCACAACCATCCGTCCGGCG
>JAGRLJ010000325.1:7189-7367 GCA_020441805.1 Rhizobiaceae bacterium | reverse complement strand
CGATGATCGAGGCGTGGTTGAGCGCATCGGAAATGATCGCATCCTCCTCGCCCATCAGCGTCTCGAACAGGCCGCCATTGGCGTCGAAACAGGACGAATAGAGGATCGTGTCCTCCATTCCGAGGAAGTCCGAGATACGCGCCTCGAGCTGTTTGTGTTCCTCCTGCGTGCCGCAGAT
>JAGRLJ010000325.1:1858-7057 GCA_020441805.1 Rhizobiaceae bacterium | reverse complement strand
CCCGCCTGCTTGGAGGTGATGACGCGCTCGGTCTTGTAGAGGCCCGCGGATCCGAGGCCGGCGAGCTCCTGTCGAAGGTGGTCGAGAAATCTGGCCGTCATGCATTCCCCCGGTCAACTGCCCTGCCATCGATATAGCAGAAGCGGACGCCCGATGCTGCAATTCCGACGCCGAAATCCTGACGTTGCAAGGACAGGTCAATAGCGGTCGGGACGGAAGGGCCGCGTGTCGACCGGCGGCGTCTCGCCGCTCATCATCGCGACCAGCGCTTCGGCGCTCGCCGGCCCCAGCGTGAAACCCTGATGGCCATGGCCGAAATTCAGCCACAGGCCTTTTTCCCGCGACGATGGCCCGATCACGGGCAGCATGTCGGGCATGCAGGGCCGCGTGCCCTGCCAGGGCGTATCCTCGATACGCGACCCGATGTCGAAAAGATCGGCTGCGGCGCGCTCCGCCCGCGCGAGCTGGAGATAGGCCGGCGGCACCCCGATCCGCGCGATATGCGCGCCGGTGGTGATCCGCGTGCCGGCCAGCATCGGCAGCAGGAGATAACCGTTGTCGCTGTCCATGACGGGCGCGTTCAGCGATTGCGGCGCCCTGTAATGCGCATGATAGCCGCGCTTGTGGACCATGGGAAAACGATGCCCGAAACGCCGCAACGTCGATGTCGACCACGGTCCCAGCGTCACCACGGCATGCGCCGCCTCGACGGCGCCGTCCCCGGTATCGGCCGCCCAGCCGGCGCCCGCGCGTCGCAAGGTTCCGGCATTGCCATGGAGGAAACGCCCGCCGTGGCGCTCGAACAGGGCCGCATAGGCCGCGACCAGCCCGCCCGGATCGCTCACCGTCCAGGAATCGAGCCACTGGATGCCGCCGACGCCGCCCTGTTTCAGCGCCGGCTCGGCCTGCCGCATCCCGGCCGCCGTCACCGTCCGGAAATTCGTGCCGTAGATGGATTTCTTCCGCTCGGCATCGCCGATGGCTTCCGCCAGGGATGCCTCGCTGCGCAGAAGCATGTGAAAGCCGCCCTTGCGGACGAGATTGCCGGCGCCCGCCCGTTCGATCAGCGGCGCATGCGTCCCGGTGGCGCGCGCGATCAGCGTCGCCCAGGCCGCGCCCGCCGCGCGATGCCGCACCGGCGCCGAATGCCACCAGTAGCGCATCAGCGAGGAGACATGGAACGGCAGCTCCCGGAAGGAGTAGAGGACATCGTTGGTCCGGCCCGAGGCGATGCTGAAGAGATCGCCGATCGCACGCGGCATGGCATAGGGCTCGACGGCCTCGGCCTGGATGATGCCGGCATTGCCGTAGCTCGTTTCCTGCCCCGGCGCCTTGCGGTCGACCAGCACCACCGACCAGCCCCGGTCGAGAAGCGCCAATGCGGAGGACACCCCGGCCATGCCGGCGCCGAGAACGATTGCGCTCTTCATGCTGGATATTCCCTGATAGGTCCGTGACGTTCTAGTAGATACGGACGCCCTGCCGTTCAAGCTCTCTCTGGACGGGCGCGATATCGATCTCATCGAAATCGCGCCCGGATTTCACCGACAGCGCCGCCGCCACGCCCGCGCCCTGCCCCGCCACCGCGCAGCACGCCATGTTGCGGGTCGCTGCATGGGCGATCCGGTCGCCGCCGATGGCGCGGCCGGCGACCAGCAGGTTCCTCACCCCCTTGGGCAGCATGGACCGATAGGGTATCTGCATGTAGCGGCCCGTGGTCGGCAGGATCAGCACGCCGTAGCCGTCGATGAATTCGGGATAGATGCCGACGGTATCCTCGAAGCGGCCCTCGTTGCGGGCGTCGCCTTCCGTCATATTGTAGGCGGCGTCGATCTTGCGGGTATCGCGGATGCCGATCGTCATGCCGAAATTCCTCAGCCGCGCCCCCATGCAACCCGGCGTGTAGCGGCGCAGCGCCTCGATCGCCAGCATCGCCTGCCTGCGGCCCTCGATCTCGAACCGCGTCATCGAATCCGGATCGGTCCCGTCGCAGCCGGCGAGATGGACGAGGTTCATATAGGTCAGCTCGCCGGAATCGTGCATCGCGCCCCAGGTTCCGGCGATCGTATTGAGGTGCTTCGGGATGATCCCCTCCTTGATCGCCTGGGCGAAGGGCTTGGCGAGGAAAGGCGAGAACATCGCGTCTTCCTTGCCCGAGGTCTCGATCCGCCATTCGCCGGTCGACCAGTTGCCATAGGTCTGCGGATCGGCCTTGATCCCCTCCATGAACGCCTTCTTGTCGATGCCGGCGAGGTGGAACATCACGGATGCCGCCTGCATCTCCTCGACCGGCGTCTTGAAGACCGGCGCGCCGGCGCGGGTCGCGATATCGGCGTCGCCGGTCGCATCGATCACGCGCCTCGCCAGGATCGCCTCCCGCCCCGCCTTGGATTCGACGATGATGCCGACGACGGCATCGCCATCCATCACCGGCGACACGAACTGCCGGTGCAGCATCGCATGGATTCCGGCCTCTTCGACCAGCGCATCAGCGACCAGCTTGAAGCCCTCGGAATCGATTTCGTAGGACAGCGACTGGCTCTCGGGAACGGCCGCGCCCATCGCCTTGGCCCGCTCCTCGAATTCGCGGCCGATGCCGTTCGCCTCGACGGTCTTCTCATGACGGTACCAGGCGAAGCCCTCGACACCCACCACCGTGATATTGCCGCCGAAGCAGCCGAAGCGTTCGACCAGCACCACCTCGACCCCGGCGCGTGCGGCAGCCAATGCGGCGGCCAGACCGCCCGGCCCCGAACCGACCACCAGCACGTCGGCATGGCGGATCACCTCGATCCTCTGGGCGGGCTCGGTGATGAAGGCAGGCTGCTGCGGCATGGACGGGCGATCTCCTCTGGCGGCGTTCGACACAGGCGCAACCTAGCGGCTTGCCACGTCGGGGGAAGCCCCATCCGCGACGGCGGAGGAAGAAATTGGATGTCCAGAGGACACGATGGCTTCACGCCGCCTCGGTCTTGTGCGGGGTAATCGTCAGGCCAAATCCCAAGGCCTTTATCACCTTGAGGACCGTGGAAAATTCCGGGTTTCCGTTCTCGCTTAGGGTTTTGTAGAGATTCTCGCGCGACAGGCCGGAATCGCGAGCCACATTGGTCATCCCGCGCGCCCTGGCAACCTCACCGATTGCGGCCGCGATCGAAGCAGGGTCACCATCCTCGAAAACCGCTTCCAGAAAAAGCGCTATCCGCTCCTCCGTATCGAGATATTCCGTGACGTCCCATTTACGGGTTTCGAGGGGCATGTCTCTGATCCATCCATTCCGCCGCAAGTCGTGATGCCAGGACGATGTCCGCGTGCTGGCTGCTTTTATCCCCGCCGCACAAGAGCACAACATAAACGTCTCCCTTGCGGACCTATAAGCTACAAAGCATCAATGCCCGCCGCCCGCCGGTCCCTTCACCCGGCCGGACATCACGCCGAAACCATCGACCAGCGCTTCCTGGTTCTCCAGGCGGGCGGTTTCGATCTGGACTTCCCTGAGCGCCAGCATCAGGCGTTCGGCATCGGCTTCCGCGCCATGTTCCACGGCTTCGCCCAGCTCCCGCTCGATCTCGTGGCGCTGGCGAACCAGTGCTCGCGCCCGCATATGCAGCGCCAGCGCCTGCTGGTAGCCCTCGCGGGCGTCCTCGATGGCCGCCTCCTCGGTCGCGGTCCAGAGCCGGGCGAAGCGCACCTGCCGGTCCAGGCTGGCGAGCATCGCGTCGAAATCCTGGCTTTCGAGCGCGGTCATCAGTTCCTCGCGGGTGAGCGCGGGACCACTCGCCGCGGCGACCGACATCACCGCCTGCCAGAACCGCCGCATGTCGCGGCTCTCGAATTCGACCTGCCGGAGCACGTCGTAATCCTCGAAGAACAGCGCGGGGTGGTTGACCACCGTGAGCGCGAGCGCGCTTTCCCGCAGCGAGGGCAGCACGCTGTAGCCCGCCACGAGACCGGATCGCGCAAGCCGGTCGGAGACCGGCGCCGCCCGGCCCGGTCCCGACGGTTGCGGCGCGCGGCCGGGCTGCGGCCCGCGCTGGCTGAAGGGCCGTCGACCGTCGCCGGCCGATTGACCGGACGGACGGAAAAAGGCGTAGAGCCGGTCGCGCATATCCTGCTGATAGTGCCGGCGGACGCTCTCGTCACCGATCAGCTGGGTGATCTGTTTCAGCCGCGCTTCCAGTTCGGCGCGCTTTTCCGGCGTTTCGAAAACGGTGCCGGAGGTCTCGCGCAGCCATACCATGTCGGCAAGCGGCCGCGCTTCGGCGATCACCTTGTCGAAAGGCGCCCGGCCCTCGACCCTGACGAGGTCGTCCGGGTCCTTGCCCTCCGGCAGGAGCGCGATCCGCAGGGAACGGCCGGGCTGGAGCATCGGCAGCGCGAGATCGACCGCGCGGGAGGCCGCGCGCATGCCGGCCCCGTCGCCATCGAAGCAAAGCACCGGCACGGGCGCCATCTTCCAGAGCAGTTGAAGCTGGTTTTCGGTCAGCGCCGTGCCGAGCGGCGCGACCGCATTGTCGGCACCGGCCTGCGCCAGCGCGATCACATCCATGTAACCTTCGACGACGATCACCGTTCCAGCGCCATCGGCGCCCTGGACGGAACGCCGGGCGCGGGCGAAATTGAACAGGACCTGGCCCTTGGAAAAGAGCTCGGTTTCGTTGGAGTTGAGATATTTGGCCGGCGCATCCGGCGACATGGCGCGCCCGCCGAAAGCGATCACCTTCTCGCGCGAGGACAGGATGGGAAACATGATCCGGTCGCGGAACCGGTCATAGGAAACGGGAATATCCGGCCCATGCACCACGAGCCCGCAGGCCTCGATCTGTTCCCTGGCCACGCCCTTCGAGGCCAGGAACTCCTTGAGCGCATTGCGGCTGTCCGCCGCGAAGCCCAGCCGGAAGGTCTCGATGGTCCGGCCGCTCAGTCCCCGTTCGCGAAGATAGGCGCGCGCCCGCGCGCCGCCGGCGGATTGAAGCCCGTCCTGGAAAAAGCGGGTCGCAAGCTCCATGACGTCGTAGAGATCGTGGCGCTCCCGCTCCCGCCGCTCCGCTACCGGGTCAGGCGCCGGCAGTGGCACGCCCGCGATATCGGCGACCTGCTGCACCGCCTCGTTGAACGCCATGCCGTCCAGTTCCATCAGGAACCGGAAATGATCGCCGGACACGCCGCATCCGAAGCAATGGTAGCGGCCCTTGCGGTCCT
>JAGRLJ010000325.1:1529-1823 GCA_020441805.1 Rhizobiaceae bacterium | reverse complement strand
GGCAGCAGGCCCAGTAGTCGCCGCGGCCGGCATTGGTCTTGCGCCTGTCCCAGGTCACGCGGCGGCCGATGACCTCGGAAATGGTCACCCGGTCGCGCAACTCGTCGAGGAACTGCTGGGAAAAGCGCATGAACTATCGGTCCTGTTGCCCCGATATAAGCATCAGGACGGGCGCGTGCATAGACGGCGCGCGCGGCGCGGCGCCGGACGATCAGCCGAGCAGCGCCTTGATCTGGCCCGATGCCTTGCCGAAATCCATCTGGCCGGGATGGCGTTCGCGGAGAACGGCCATGA
>JAGRLJ010000325.1:0-1481 GCA_020441805.1 Rhizobiaceae bacterium | reverse complement strand
TCCGCGGCCTCCGCCTCCGAAAGCTGCCTGGGCATGAATTCGGAGATGATGGCGATCTCCGCGCGCTCCTTCTCCGCCAGTTCGGGACGGCCGCCTTCACCGTAGATCTTCGCCGATTCCTCGCGCTGCTTGACGAGCTTGGCGAGAAGCTGGGCGATGTCGCCGTCAGTCGTCTCGGCATTGGGCTTGGTGCGATTGGCGATCTCGAGATCCTTGATGGCGGCCTGCACCATGCGGATCGTCGAAATCCGGGCGCTGTCCCTCGCCTTCATCGCCACCTTGAGGGCATCCATCAACTTCTCGCGCATGGCCGGATTCTCCTGATCTATCGAGGCGCTTATGGCGAAGGACAGCATAAAATGCAACGCGATTTCCCTAAGCTTCTGGAATCGCTTTCTCTTTTATTCAAAAGAAAAGCGCCGCGCGCATTGACCCGCGCAACCGCCATGACTATTTTCCCGGCTCAACCACAAAGAAGGGGAAACTTGGCAACGCCGGGCGAATGTCCGTGCGCCATTTTTCGCGAGCAAAGGCGTCCCCATGCAGGCGTCGCCGGAACGGAGAACCATGACCCAAGGCTGGACCCTCGAAAAGCCCACCGCGCTCCTCGTACTGGCCGACGGCACCGTCATCGAAGGCAAGGGCATCGGCGCCACGGGCCGGGTCCAGGCGGAGGTCTGTTTCAACACCGCGCTGACCGGCTACCAGGAGATCCTCACCGACCCCTCCTATCTTGGCCAGATCGTCACCTTCACCTTCCCGCATATCGGCAATATCGGCACGAACGACGAGGATATCGAGGACCTGACGCCCGCCGCCCGGCGCGGCGCGGTCGGCGTGATCTTCAAGGCCGACATCACCGATCCGTCGAGCTACCGCGCGGCGAAGCATCTCGACGCCTGGCTCAAAGCGCGCGGCATTGTCGGCCTTTGCGGCATCGACACGCGCGCGCTCACCGCCTGGATCCGTGAGAACGGCATGCCGAACGCCGTGATCGCGCATGATCCGAACGGCGTCTTCGACATCGAGGCCCTCAGGCAGGAAGCGAAGGCCTGGAGCGGCCTGGTCGGCCTCGACCTTGCCCGGGAAGCGACCTCCGGCCAATCCTCGCGCTGGACCGAGAAACCCTGGATCTGGAACGAAGGCTATTCCGACCTCGTCGAGGCGGATGCGAGATACCACGTCGTCTGCCTCGATTACGGCGTCAAGCGCAATATCCTGCGCCTCTTCGCCGGACTCGACTGCAAGGTCACCGTCATGCCGGCCGAGACCTCCACCGAAGAGGTGCTGGCGCAGAAGCCCGACGGGATCTTCCTCTCGAACGGTCCGGGCGACCCGGCCGCGACCGGCGAATATGCCGTGCCGGTGATCCGCGACCTGCTCGGAACCGGCATCCCGCTCTTCGGCATCTGCCTTGGCCACCAGATGCTGGGGCTGGCGCTCGGCGGCAGGACCGAGAAGATGCATCAGGGCCATCACGG
>JAGRLJ010000324.1:4308-4574 GCA_020441805.1 Rhizobiaceae bacterium | reverse complement strand
TGCGCACCGCCGGCGCCAATCGCACCAAGGCCGAGGTCAAGCGCGATTTCGAGTATCTGATGCGCCTCTGGGAGAATGTCCGCACGAAGACGCTCGCTTCGACCGCCCCTTGCCTCGTCTACGAGGAAGGCTCGCTGATCAAGCGCTCGATCCGGGATCTCTATAACAAGGATATCGGCGAAGTCCTCGTCTCCGGCGAGGAAGGCTATCGTGAAGCCAAGGACTTCATGAAGATGCTGATGCCGAGCCACGCCAAGGCGGTGCAG
>JAGRLJ010000324.1:0-4229 GCA_020441805.1 Rhizobiaceae bacterium | reverse complement strand
TGAAATCGGGCGGCTACATCATCATCAACCAGACCGAGGCGCTGGTCGCCGTCGACGTCAATTCGGGCCGCTCGACGCGCGAGCATTCGATCGAGGAAACCGCGCTCCAGACCAACCTGGAAGCCGCCGAGGAAGTGGCCCGCCAGCTTCGTCTTCGCGACCTAGCGGGCCTGATCGTCATCGACTTCANNACTTCATCGACATGGAGGAGAAGCGGAACAACCGCCTCGTCGAGAAACGCCTCAAGGACCACCTCAAGAACGACCGCGCACGCATCCAGGTCGGCCGCATCTCGCATTTCGGACTGCTCGAAATGTCGCGCCAGCGCATCCGCGCCTCCGTCCTCGAATCGACGATGCAGGTCTGTTCGCATTGCGGCGGCACCGGCCATGTCCGCTCGCAGTCCTCGGTCGCGCTGCATGTGCTGCGCGGCATCGAGGAATTCCTGCTCAAGAGCACGACCCATGACATCGTCGTCCATACCCAGCCGGACACCGCGCTCTATCTGCTGAACCAGAAGCGCGGCTCGATCGTGGACTACGAAGGTCGTTTCGGCGTTTCGATCACCATCGCGGCGGATGCGGGTGTCGGCGGCCAGCATTTCACCATTGCCCGTGGCGAGGCAGTCGAGAATCCCGTCAAGGTCGAGCAGCTCGTCCACTTCCCCGTCGAGGAAGAGGATGAGGACGACATACCCGTCATCGAGGACGAGGACGACGAAGAAGACACTAGGTCCACGTCATCCGAGCAGACCGCCGCGCGCGACGAAAACGGCAACCGCAAGAAGAAGCGCCGGCGGCGGCGGCGCGGCGGCAATCGCGGTGCCGGCGACGGCGCACCCGGTCACGGCGAGCAGGCGTCGCAGGATGACGCCCCGGGCGATGACGAGGACGAGGATGCCGAAACGGACGATTCCGTCGAGGACGCCGAGAATGAAGTCGATGACGATGGCGACGCGCAACAGGCAGCGGCCGACGGGGACGCGCGCAAGCGTCGCCGGCGCGGCAAGCGCGGCGGTCGCCGCAACCGCGAGGATGGCGTCTCTCCGTCCGAAACCGATGACACCGCCGGAGAGGTCGTGCCGGCCGATACCGAATCCTCGGCCGCGGTCGAACTAACGCCCGACAGCGAGGCCGGCGATGAAGGCCCGGTCGCGCCCGAACCGGTTGCCGTCGAGGAAACGCCGCGCAAGCGCCGGTCGAGAAAGGGCCAGGCCAAGGAGGACGCGGCACAGGTCGCCGTCACCGAAGCCGCGACGGTCGAAGCCAAACCCGCCGCCACGGTGGAAGCCGAACCCGTCGCTCCGGCGCAAGCCGAGCCCGCCGCCGAGGCGGAGGAAACCGAGCCCGCGACGGAAGCCGGACAGCCGGCGCGCCGGCGTGCCAATCGCGGTGAAGCCGCCATGTCCTCGTCGAAACCCGTTGTGGTGTCCTCGACGGCCGCTGCCGCCGAGGAAGAGCCGGCCAAGCCGAAAAAGGCCGGCTGGTGGCAAAAACGGGGGTTTCTTTGATGCCCTCAAGGGATTGATCGGCCTCAAATGACAGATCAAGGGTCCGCATGGCGGGCCCTTTTTCCATCGCGCCGCCTCTTTCACAAAGCCGCGAGGCGGCGCGTTCCGCGCATTTTCCGTTTCGTCACCTTCCTTCTGCCATGATAGAGGGATTACAAACGGAACCCGTCCCCGTCGCTCAAGGAATCCATCATGAAATTCAGCTCGCTGTTCGCAGCAACCGCCCTTTCGCTCGTGTCGGTGGCCGGCGGCGCCCAGGCCTTCGACGATGGCCAGAAGGAAGAAATCGGCAAGATCGTCCGTGAATATCTGATCGCCCATCCCGAGATCATGATCGAGGTGCAGCAGGCGCTGGAGAAGAAGCAGGCCGACGAACGCGCCGCCCAGGCCAAGGTCGCCGTCTCGGAAAACGCGGATGCGATCTTCAACGCCTCGGCCGACATCGCATTGGGCAACCCGAAGGGCAAGACGACGATCGTCGAGTTCTTCGATTACAATTGCGGCTATTGCAAACGCGCGCTCTCGGACATGGATGCGATCATCAAGTCCAATCCGGATGTCCGTTTCGTGCTCAAGGAATTCCCGATTCTCGGCCAGGATTCGCTCGATGCGCATAAGGTATCCTATGCCTTCAAGCAGATCGCGCCGGAGAAATACGGCGATTTCCATCGCGCCTTGCTGAGCGGCGAACATGCCGACGAGGCCCGGGCGATCGAGGTCGCCAAGTCGCTCGGCGTCAGCGAGGAGGCGCTCCGCGCCAAGATGGAGCAGGCGCCGCACGACGACAGCGTACGCGACGCCTACCGCCTCGCCAGCAAGCTCGGCATTACCGGCACACCGTCCTATGTTCTCGGCAACGAAGCCGTATTCGGCGCGATCGGCGAGTCGGAGCTCAACCAGAAGATCGCCAGCGTCCGGCAGTGTGGCAAGACCACCTGCTGATATATCCGGCCATTGCCTGTGGACAAGGCCGATCCCCGGCGCGGCAGGCTTTTCATCGGCGGCCTGCCCTCTTTCCCTGACCGGCTGCCCGGTCTATAGGAAGGGATTGCGTGAATCCGGAATGAGTTGATGACTCGAACAGTTTTCGTTCTGAACGGCCCCAACCTCAACATGCTGGGGAAACGGGAGCCGGGCATCTACGGGGGCAAGACACTCGCGGATATCGAAGCGGATTGCAGGGCGGCGGGAGCGGAGCTCGGACTGACCGTCGATTTCCGCCAGACCAACCATGAAGGGGTGCTCGTCGACTGGCTGCACGAGGCCGATGACGGCGCGCAAGCCGTCTGCATCAATCCGGGCGCCTATGGGCATACGTCGATCGCGCTGCACGACGCGATCCGGGCGATCTCTCCGCCGGTGATCGAACTGCACCTGTCCAACATTCACGCACGCGAGGAGTTCCGGCACAGGACGTGGACGGCGCCGGCCGCGAAGGGCATCATCTGCGGATTTGGAGCGCATTCCTATATCTTGGCGTTGCGCGCCGCCGGGGAACTTATCCAGTAACAGGAAACACCAGGACATTTCGGAAATGGCTGACAAGAAGACGGGCATCGATCAGGCGTTGATCAGAGACCTCGCCAATATCCTGAAGGACACGGATCTGACCGAGATCGAGGTGGAGCAGGACGATCTGAGGATCCGCGTATCCCGGATGGGACCACCCCAGGCCGCCACCTATGCGCCGCCGATCGTCCAGGCCATGGCGCCCGCCGCGCAGCCGGCCGCGGCGGCCCAGCCCGTCGCCGCCGAGGCCGCGCCGGTCGCCAGCGGTTTCACGCTGACCTCGCCCATGGTCGGCACCTGCTATCATTCCCCGGCGCCGGGCAGCCCGGCCTTCGTCGAGGTCGGCCAGACGGTCAAGGAAGGACAGACGGTCCTCATCATCGAGGCTATGAAGACGATGAACCAGATCCCCGCGCCGCGCTCCGGCAAGGTGACCAGGATCATGGTTTCGGACGCGACGCCGGTCGAATTCGGCGAGCCGCTGCTGGTCATCGAATAGGCGGATGACGATGCTCCAGAAAATCCTCATAGCCAATCGCGGCGAAATCGCGCTCCGGGTGCTCCGCGCCTGCAAGGAACTCGGCATCGCCACGGTCGCGGTCCATTCGACGGCCGATTCCGACGCCATGCATGTGCGCCTCGCCGACGAGAGCGTCTGCATTGGGCCGCCGCCCTCCCGCGAAAGCTATCTCAATATCCACCAGATCGTCGCCGCCTGCGAGATCACCGGCGCCGACGCCGTGCATCCGGGCTATGGCTTTCTGTCCGAGAATGCCAAATTCGCCGATATTCTCGATGCCCATGGCATCACCTTCATCGGCCCGACCGCCGACCATATCCGCATCATGGGCGACAAGATCACCGCCAAGCAGACGGCGATGGATCTCGGCATTCCCGTGGTTCCCGGTTCGGACGGCGAAGTCGCGAGCGAGGCGGAGGCCCTGCGCGCCGCCAAGGAGATCGGCTATCCGGTCCTGATCAAGGCCACCGCCGGCGGCGGCGGGCGCGGCATGAAGGTCGCCAGGTCGGAATCCGACCTGCTGGAGGCCTATAATACCGCCCGTTCCGAGGCCGCCAACGCCTTCGGCAACGACTCGGTCTATATGGAGAAATATCTCGGCAAGCCGCGCCATATCGAGATCCAGGTCTTCGGCGACGGCGCGGGCAACGCCATCCATCTCGGCGAACGCGACTGCTCGCTGCAACGGCG
>JAGRLJ010000323.1:2876-16205 GCA_020441805.1 Rhizobiaceae bacterium | reverse complement strand
CTCGCCATCAAGACCGACGAGGAGGCGCGCGCCGCCGCCCGCGCCGCCGGCTTCGACGTCGAGAAGGACTGGACCTGGGGCGAGTGCCTGGCCTTCATCTTCGAGGAGAAGGTCGAGGGCACGCTGATCCAGCCGGCCCATGTCACGCATTTCCCCAAGGATATCTCGCCCTTCGCCAAGGAAGTGCCCGGCGAGCCCCGGCTCGTCGAGCGTTTCGAGACCTATTGCAATGCCTGGGAAGTCGGCAATGCCTTTTCCGAGCTCAACGACCCGGTCGAGCAGCGCGCCCGCATGGTCGAGCAGCTCGAACAGGCCCATGCGCGCGGTGAGAAGGAAAAGCAGCTCGACGAGGAATTCCTCGATGCGATCGACCAGGGCATGCCGCCGGCGGGCGGTCTCGGAATCGGCGTCGACCGCCTGATCATGCTCTTGACCAACGCGCCGTCGATCCGCGACGTGATCCTCTTCCCGGCGCGCCGCAGCAAGGCCGACTGAGCGCCGGGACACGGGCGGCCTGGCCGCCCGTCACCCGGTTCAGGCGACGCCCGAGAGATTGGTGACGACGATCCGGGTCTTGCCGGGAACCCGGCCGTAGAGATCGATGATGTCCTGGTTGAGCATGCGCACGCAGCCCGACGAGACGGATTTGCCGATGGTCCACCATTCCGGCGATCCGTGGATGCGGTAGAGCGTGTCCTCGCCGTTCTGGAAGATATAGAGCGCGCGGGCGCCGAGCGGGTTGCTCAGGCCGGCATCCATGCCGCCATTGGCGATGCTGTAGCGTTGCAGCTCCGGTTGCCGGGCGACCATCTCGTCGGGCGGCGTCCAGCGCGGCCATTGCCGCTTGTACTGGATCACGCCGGCTCCCGACCATTCGAAGCCGGCCCGGCCGAGACCCACGCCATACCGCATCGCCTTGCCGCCGGGCTGGGTGAGGTACAGGAAGTGGTTGCCGACATCGACCACCAGCGTTCCCGGCCGCTCTCCGGTCGGATTGTCGACCCATTGCCGGAGGAATTGCGGCTTGATCCGCTTGTGCGGGATGGCGGGCAGGGGAAACTGTTCGTCGGGCTGGGCGGCGTACATGGCATCATAGGCCGCGAGCTGGGGAGAGGATTGCGTTTCCGCCGGTGCGACGGTTGCTCCGGTGGTTGTCGTGGCGCAGCCCGCGAGGCCGGAAAGCGCGGTCAGGCCCGCCGCCGTGAGAAATTGTCTGCGATCAAGATGCAATTGAAAAGTCCCTTCGATTCGTTCGTCGAATCCGGAAGGGGCGTAACGGGCAAAGATAGGGCTGCCCAAGTCACGAAGGCGTGTAGATCAGCCGAGGCGCATCGCGCGTGGCAGAATGGCCACAGCCAGCCATTCCGTCTCCGTCAATGTCCGGCGGGCGGCGCGTCTGCCACCGGCTCGTCCGCCACTTCCACCGTCTTCGGGCTTTCCGCGGTGTCGCCGCCGAGGCCGATCATGGCGAGCAGGCTGTCGAGCATGGACGGGGCGCTCTTTGCCTCGGCATCCTCCGTCTCCTGTCCGGCATGCGAGGAGTCGGCGGCGTCGGGTTGCGGGTCGTGGCCGTCGTTCTTCGCCGCGTTCGCCGGCGGCTTGTGGTCTTTCTTCTTGTGCTCGGCGGCCTTGCGGGCGGCCTCTTCCTGGGCCGCGGCATTGGGATTGACGCAATCGGGCTTCTCCGCGACGGTGCGCATCGCCGTCATCATGGCGCCGATCTCGCCGATATCGAGAACCACCCGATCGCCATAGTAACGGCCTTCGTCGCTGACCGGCCCCTCATAGTAGCTGGCCATGGCCGGCGATTTCATCTCGGGCAGGTTTTCGGGCTTCAGGGCGATCAGCACCTCGGCGCCGATCGCGCGGGCGCGCATCTGGGCGCGCTTGTCCGGGCCATGCGCATCGAGCACGCTGACATGGATGAGATCGACAGCGTGTTTCTGGGCGAGCAAGCCGGCGATGCGCAGCGCCGTGCGAACGCGGTCATGGCCGCTCGTCTTCTCCATGCGGATATATTTGCGAAGCCAGAGATGGTTCGAAGGCGTCTTGACCACCATCGTCTGGATATCGGTGCAGGCGCCGCCGATCGCGCTTTCGCCACTCTCCATGATGAGGTCCTTGCCCCCGAAATAGAGCGCGGTGACGCCGGTGCCGCCGAGCAATACGGTGATGCCGAGAGTCACGATAGCGAGCTTCCGGGAGAACCGGAGCTTGGGAAGGCCGATTTTCAACGCAATACCCCATCGGACAATGATCGGAACCGATCGTTAGGGTTAACTATATCCGGATGCGGGTTTCGGAAGCTTTAACAGGACGATGCGCGGGCCGGCGCCGGCGGTGTCAGCGGCAGACCCTGACCGTGCGGACCACGACCCGGCCGTCGGCGCCGGTGACGACCACCCGGCGCATCACGCAATTGGCGCCGGGGCGCTTCTGGTACCAGCCGCGCTTTTTCCAGCCGGCTTCGGCATGGGATGTCGCGGCGCCGATCGCCAGTGACGTGATGAACAGGATGAATGCCAGCTTTCCCATTGTCCTCTCGAGGCCTGTTGTGCTTGCCGCCTTCCGACGTTTCTAGAATTTTCCCGATTTCGCGGCTGTTCCCATGGAAACAGAGCGAAATTGCTTGATTTGGCTTCCGGTCTCGGCGAAAGGTGCGCCAAATCCGAAAAAAGCGAGGAAAAAATGAGCGGCGCTATTTCCAGCCTGATCAAGGAGACCGCGGACCTGATGACGGCCCTCGGCGTCGGGGAGAAGACCTGGTCGGGCGGCACGCTGCCGGCGCGCTCGGCGATTTCGGGCGAAATCCTGTCCCAGGTGCCGGAACAGACCGAGCGGGATGCGACCGACGCTGTCGCGGTGTCGCAGGCCGCCTTCAGGGCCTGGCGCAACGTGCCCGCGCCCAAGCGCGGCGAACTGATCCGCCTGCTCGGCGAGGAACTGCGCGCGCACAAGGCCGAACTCGGACGGCTGGTCTCGATCGAGGTGGGCAAGATCGTCTCGGAAGGCCTGGGCGAGGTGCAGGAGATGATCGATATCTGCGATTTCGCCGTTGGCCTGTCGCGGCAGCTGACGGGGCTCACCATCGCCACCGAGCGCCCCGAGCATAGGATGATGGAAACCTGGCATCCGCTCGGAACGGTGCTCATCATCTCGGCCTTCAACTTCCCCGTGGCCGTCTGGTCGTGGAATGCGGCGCTCGCCCTGATCGCCGGCAATGCGATCATCTGGAAGCCGTCGGAAAAGGCGCCATTGACCGCGCTCGCCACCCAGGCGCTGCTGGAGCGCGCCATTGCCCGTTTCGAGGCGGATGGCGGCGCGGCGCCCAGGGGTCTGTCGCAGGTCGTCACGGGTGACCGCCGGATCGGCGAAGTGCTTGTCGACCATCCGGATGTCGCGCTGGTGTCGGCCACGGGCTCGACGCGCATGGGCCGCGAGGTCGGCCCGCGCGTCGCCGCGCGCTTCGGCCGCTCGATCCTCGAACTCGGCGGCAACAATGCCGCCATCGTCGCGCCGTCCGCCGATCTCGATCTCACGCTGCGCGGCGTCGCCTTCGCGGCGATGGGCACCGCCGGCCAGCGCTGCACCACGCTTCGCCGCCTCTTCGTGCATGAAAGCGTCTATGATGCACTGGTGCCGCGCCTGATCAAGGCCTATGGCTCGGTCAAGGTCGGCAACCCGCTCGAACAGGGCACGCTGGTCGGCCCGCTGATCGACAAGGGCGCCTTCGACCGCATGCAGTCCGCCCTCGATGCCGCCAGGGCGGCCGGCGGTACGGTGCATGGCGGCGGGAAGGTCGAGGTCGCGGCCCCCGGCGACAGCGTCTATGTCCGCCCGGCGTTGGTGGAAATGCCGAAACAGGCCGGCCCCATGCTGGACGAAACCTTCGCGCCGATCCTCTATGTGGCGCGCTATTCGGATTTCGACGCGGCGCTCGCGGAGCACAACGACGTGCCGCAGGGCCTGTCGTCATCGATCTTCACCAACGACATGCGCGAAGCCGAGACGTTCCTTTCCGCGCGCGGTTCCGACTGCGGCATCGCCAATGTCAATATCGGTCCCTCGGGCGCCGAGATCGGCGGCGCTTTCGGCGGTGAGAAGGAAACCGGCGGCGGCCGCGAATCCGGCTCTGACGCCTGGAAGGGTTATATGCGCCGCGCCACCAACACGATCAATTACGGCCGGACGCTGCCGCTGGCGCAGGGCGTGAAGTTCGACGTCGAGTGAGACGATCGCATCGACGACGTTCCGCCGGCCCAGCCATCAGCGGGCCGGCAGGACACGCCGCGTCTCCTGTCAGAGAACGGAAACCACGGCCTTCGCCAGGTCTTCGAGCCGGTCTTCCTTGAGGCCGGCGACATTGAAGCGGCTGTCGCCCACCATGTAGATGCCGAATTCCTCGCGCAGGCGATCGACCTGCGCTTCGGTGATGCCGAGACGCGAGAACATGCCGCGATGCTCGGCGATGAAATCGAAGCGATCGGAATTGGAATGCCGGCGCAGCGCATCGGCGAAGCCCTTGCGCAGGTTCAGCATCCGGAGCCGCATCTCTTCGAGCTCCATCCTCCAGTTCGCCGTCAGCGCTTCGTCCTCGAGGATGATGCGCACGGCGGCGGCGGCATGGTCGGGCGGCATGGAATACATGACGCGGGTCGCCATCAGCGCCTGGCTGCCGGCGATCTTGACGCTGTCCGCGTCCTTGCAGAGCAGCATCATCGCGCCGACGCGGTCGCGATAGACCGAGAAATTCTTGGAGCAGGAGGTGGCGATCGCCATTTCCGACACTGTCTTCGCCAACAGCCGCACGGGTGCGGCATCGGTATCGAGCCCGTCGCCGAAGCCCTGATAGGCGAGATCGACGAAGGGGAAGAGGTCGCGCTCGACCAGGAGGCGGGCGACTTTCTCCCACTGGTCGAGCGTCAGGTTGGCGCCAGTCGGGTTGTGGCAGCAGCCATGCAGCAGGATCACGTCGCCTTGCGCGGCGGCCTTGAGGCCCTCGATCATCTCGTCGAATTTCACCTTGCCGGTGGCGACGTCGAAATAGGGATAGCTGGCGGTCCTGAGCCCGGCGGCCTTGAGGATCGGCGCATGGTTCGCCCAGGTCGGGTCGGAGAGCCAGACCGTCACGCCGGGGCGGGCCTTGCTGAGCAGTTCGGCAAGCGTGCGGAGCGCGCCCGTGCCGCCGGCGGTCTGGGCGGAAAACAGCCGCGAGAAATCGGCATCGGCGCCGAAGACCAGCTTCAGCATCGCCTTGTTGAAGCCCTCGTCGCCGCCCATGCCGAGATAAGTCTTGGTGGTCTGGCTGTCATAGAGGCGCTTTTCCGCCTCGCGCACCGCCTTCATGATCACGGTGGCGCCGGAGGAATCCTTGTAGACGCCGACGCCGAGATCCATCTTCTCAGGCCGGGGATCGTTGCGGAAGAGAACCGAGAGGTTCAGGATCTTGTCGGGCGGAGCGGCAGTCAGCGTTTCGAACATGGACGTTTCCTCAATGGTGATTTCATGAATCCGTGGGCTGCTGGCCGCGCTCCCGGGTGAGCCGCGCCTGCTTCTCGCGTTCGCGGAAACGCCGGCGATCCTCCTCGGTGCGGACCTCGCGGCAGGCCGGACAGGAAACGCCCGGCTCGTAGAGCGGCGAGGCCATGGCCTCGGCGGTCAGCGGATTGCGGCAGGCGCGGCAGAGCTTGTGGTCGCCTTCCTTGAGACCGTGCACCACCGAAACCCGCTCGTCGAACACGAAGCAGGCGCCGTCCCAGAGGCTTTCCTCCGCGGGGACTTCCTCGAGATATTTCAGGATGCCGCCCTTGAGATGATAGACTTCCGCGAAGCCTTCCTGCTTCATGAAGGCGGTGGCCTTCTCGCAGCGGATGCCGCCGGTNNCGGTGCAGAACATGGCGATCTTCGGTCTGTCGCGCAGGCCGGCATTGGCCCGCACCCAGTCGGGGAATTCACGGAACGTCCTGATATCGGGATCGACGGCGCCCCGGAATGTGCCGATCGCCGTCTCGTAGTCGTTGCGGGTGTCGATGACGATGGTGTCGGGATCGCCAATCAGCGTGTTCCAGTCGGCGGGGTCGACATAGGTGCCGACGACACGGGTCGGGTCGATCGCCTCCACGCCCATTGTGACGATCTCTTTCTTGAGCTTCACCTTCATGCGGATGAACGGCTTCTTCGAGGCCCGGCTTTCCTTGTGCTCGAGCGTGGCGAATTCCGGCTGGGCGCGGAGATAGTCGAGCACGTTTTCAATGCCCGCGTCGGGGCCGGCGATCGTGCCGTTGATGCCTTCATGGGCGAGGAGCAGCGTGCCGCAGACGCCGTGCTCCTCGCAGAGCGTCTGAAGCGGTTCGCGCAGCCGCGCGTGATCGACCACTCTGGTAAAGTGATAGAGGGCGGCCACGCGCCAGGGAGAGGGATCTGCCGTCTCGTTCGTCATGACGGGCGACATAGCGCCTACAGCCGCAAAGCGCAACGCGCAAGTGCCGGTCAGGCGGCCCCCATCGCCTTCAGGATCACATCCCTGTCGGCCTCCGAGATTTTCAACACGCCGAACCGGAAGACATAGCCCCAGTTCCGTCGCCCGCGCGTGAATTCCAGCCGGTCGAGAAGCGGCTGGATCGGTGCGGGTTCGGCGGGGAGCCATTCCACGTTGCGGCGCATCGGCTTGAGGCCGTTGCCCATGTCGGAGCGGTAGGGGTCGCGGGCGATGACCCGCCCGGCGGCGGTGAAGCTCCGCACCTTCTCGCCGCCCCGCATCTCGGTCGCGGGTGAGTAGTAGATGATGTCGTCGCCGGGCCGGATCCGCGAAAGCGGACCCGACTTGCCATGGCAGACTTGCATGAAGCCGCCGGCCCGGCCCCGGGCGACATGGCTAGCGGAGGCCACGCCGATCCAGGCGGTCATTGCCGGAGCGCCGGCTTGTAGACCCTCAGCCGATGACCGTCGGGGTCGAGCGCCGTGAAGGTGCGGCCGAAACCAATGTCCTCGGGCGGCTGGACGATCGGCACGCCGCGGGCGGCCCAGTCGGACGCGACCCGATCGACATCGGCGTCGCTCTCGACCGGCAGGCCCATCTCGAAGCCGCCCGGCAGGTTGGCGGCGGGCGTCACGGTTTCCTTTCTCCAGAGGCCGAGCATGAGGCCCGGCCGGGCCTCGAACATCACGAAGCCATCCGACGCATTGACCGGTTGTCTGCCGAGGATATCGCCATAGAAGCGGGCGCTCGCGGCGGGGTCGTTGACATAGAGAAGCATGAAATCGGGAGTCATTGTTTTTTCCTTTCGGGATGCCCGCTTGCGGTTCGAAGCGGATGAAAGGAAGATATCGTCAGATACTGTCAAATATTGGCAGTATCTGACGAGCCGTCCCTGCCTTCTGCGATCCGCCAGGATTTCAGGAGCTCGGCTTTCCGGCGCGGATAGCGCTTGCCCTGCGGCTCCATGCGCTGGATGCGGTCGGTGCGGAAATTGCGGAAGTCGCTACGCATCTCGCACCAGGCGGCGACAACGCGGACGCGGTCGTAGAAGCCCAGCGCGAATGGCCAGATCCGCCGCTCCGTTTCGACGCCGGCGGCGTCGATATAACCGATCTCGACAATATGTTCGTTGCGGATCGCCTTGCGGATCAGCGAGAGGTCCACGACTTCCTCAAGCTCGCTGAACGCGCGCGGCACCAGCAGGTTGGAGCCTTCGAGCTTGGGCTTGAGATCGTCGGGCAGCACGGCGGCGATCTTGGCCAGGACATTGGCCGCCGCGCGCGACAGGTCGCTGTCGGTGCGGTTCGCGACCCAGCGCGAACCCAGCACCAGGGCTTCGATCTCATCCTCTGAAAACATCAACGGCGGCAAGAGGAACCCCGGTTTCAGAATGTAGCCCATGCCGGGCTCGCCTTCGATATCCGCGCCCTGCGCCTGCAATGTCGCTATATCGCGATAGAGCGTGCGCAGGCTCACTCCCGTCTCCTCGGCCAGCCTCTGGCCGCTGACGGGCCGGCGATAGCGGCGAAGGGTCTGGATCAGTTCGAGCAGACGTTCGGAGCGTGACATGGATTTCCACCTGATTGTGGCAGCAGCCTAACCGCTCATGCTGTCATATTCTGGCAGTATCGGCCAGATAGTTTGTTCTCGACAGGCCGGCGGCGGCGCAGTATCTAGGCGATGATTTCAATCGTTTGAAAGGTGGCTCCGATGAACGCCAAGACCGAGACCCTGCTTTCGACGCTGCGGTTGCAGCCGGTCGTGCCCGTCATCGTCATAGAGGATGCGAAATCGGCGGTGCCGCTTGCGCGCGCATTAGTCAAGGGCGGCCTCAAGGCGATCGAGATCACCATGCGCACGCCTGCCGCGCTCGATGCGATCCGGGCGGTCGCCGACGAGGTCGAGGGCGCCGTCGCCGGCGCCGGCACCGTGCTCGACGCCCGGCAGTGGGACCAGGCGGTCGCGGCCGGTTCGAAATTCATCGTCTCGCCGGGCGCCGGCACGTCGGTGCTCGATGCCGCCGATCGATCCGACATTCCGCTGCTGCCGGGCACGGCGACGGCGACGGAAGTCATGCAGGTTCGCGACCGGGGCTATACTGTCATGAAGTTCTTCCCCGCCGAGCAGGCCGGTGGTGCGTCCTATCTCGGTGCGCTCGCCTCGCCGCTCGCCGGCATCCGGTTCTGCCCAACCGGAAGCATATCGCTCGGGAACGCGATGGACTATCTCTCGCTGCCGAACGTCGTCTGCGTCGGCGGTTCCTGGGTCGCGCCCAAGGCCATGGTCGCCGCCGGCGACTGGGACGGAATCACCAGACTCGCAGCGGAGGCCGCGGCGCTCCGGAGATAAGGGATCGGTATCGGGCCGCATCGATTTCCGGTCTCCGCCGCTTACCCTTTGTAAAACGCCCGTGGCGCTCCTATCTTGTCCTTCGACCCAAAGAGGCCAACAGGAGGACTTCATGTTCGACGCGAAGAAGTTGCTGGATCAGTTTCTCGGCAGTCAGGTGCCGGGCGCCGGCGGTACGGTCAAGGATCGCGCGGGCCAGTTGGGCCAGCTCGCGAAAGACAATCCACTCGCGACGGGCGCGATCGCGGCGGTCCTGCTCGGCACCGGCACGGGACGCCAGCTCACGGGTTCGGCCCTGAAGCTCGGCGGGCTCGCGGCCATCGCGGGCCTTGGCTACCAGGCCTATAAGAACTGGCAGGCCGGCCAGCCGCCGCAGGCCGCGGAGACCTCGACGGCCATGACGGCGGAACCGGAACTCCTGCCGCCGCCGTCCGGCACCGGCTTTCATCTCGACGATCAGGCCAACAGCGCCGATTTCGCCGTCATTCTCGTTCGCGCCATGATCGCGGCGGCGCGAGCCGACGGTCATATCGACGCGGCCGAGCGCGAGGCGATCCTCGGCAAGGTACAGCTTGCCGGCCTCGGCGGGGATGCGGAGCGGTTCCTTCAGCAGGAACTCTCCAATCCCGTCGACCTCGACGCGATCGTGGCGGCGGCATCGACGGAGAGTCAGAAAATCGAGCTCTACACGGCCTCGCGCATCGCGATCGAACCGGATAGCCGGGCTGAACGCGGCTATCTCGATCTTCTCGCCGGCCGGCTCGGTCTTGCCGACGAGCTCGTCGCGCATATCGAGGCGACGGTGGCGAGCGCCAAGGTCGCGTGAAGACACTTCACGAGATTTCATTTGCCTAACGGCCGGTGCGGCGGTGATATCGCCGCATTCAAACCGTTCATGCGAGAAGCCATGGAAGATCTCAGCAACTGGAAGGCCCGTCCGGCACCGGCGCAGGTGACCCTCAAGGGCCGCTATGTCACCGTCGAGCCCTATATCCGCGCCGAGCACGCCGAGGCCCTCTGGAAGGCGCTGGGAGAGCGGGGCACCAATGAACGGCTGAGATATTTTGCGGCGCCGGATTTCGCCGATACGGCCGAATTCGCCGACTGGCTCGACAAGGTCGGGCAGAGCGGCTGGCTGACGGAGGTCTTTCGCGACAACGCCACCGGCGAGATCGTCGGCATGGCCAATTACATGCGGGCCGATCCGGCCAATGGCGTGGTCGAGGTCGGGGGCGTCGCGCATGGGCGTTCCATGGCGCGCTCGCCGCTTTCGACCGAGGTGCACTACCTCATGGCCCGACACGTCTTCGACGATCTCGGCTACCGGCGTTACGAATGGAAATGCGACAACGGCAACGATGCGAGCAAGGTCACGGCCGGCCGGCTCGGCTTTTCCTTCGAAGGCGTGTTCCGCAAACATATGCTGTCGCGCGGCAAGAATCGTGACACGGCGTGGTTCTCGATGATCGATGACGAATGGCCGCGTCTCAGGACGGCTTTCGAGGCCTGGCTCGAACCGTCGAACTTCAATGCCGACGGCAGCCAGAAAATGCGCCTCGAAGAGATAAGGAACACCCTTCCGCGATGACGGAAAATGGAAACCAGACGCGCCGCGACGCCATTGCCGCGGCCATCATCCTGCTCGTGGTGGGAGCCGGCCTCTATTTCATGCCGAATGTCGTGCTATGGGTCGGCCAGTTCTCGCCGGTTCTGGGTTTCCTGGCCGGGGCGGCCATGATCCTCGCCTTCTTCCTGATCTTCTGGCTCCGCAGCCGCTACAGAAAGTGAGCTTCCGGACGACTTTTCGCCAATTTTCACGCGACCGTGACCGGGCCTCGGAAACAATGGCGTGACAATCAGCGTATAGATGTCGAGGAAAGAGCTTCAGGGAGCCTGTCATGCCTGCTTTCAAGACACCTTTTATTCCGATGTCGGAGATCACCCCGCGAACGGTCTTCCTGGATCGGCGGCGTTTCATGGCCGGCGCCGGCGCGCTGGGACTTGCGGCCATCGGCAGTCCCGTGCTGGCGGCGCTCGACGCGAAGAAATCGAGCTACACGGTGGCCGATACGCTCACCCCCAGGAAGGACGCCACCACCTACAACAATTTCTACGAATTCGGCACCGGCAAGGGCGACCCGGCCGCCTATTCCGGCGATTTCAAGCCCCTGCCGTGGAAAATCAGGATCGATGGCCTGGTCGCCAAGCCCATGGAGTTCGATGTCGAGGAACTGATCGCCGGCATGCCGCTCGAGGAGCGGGTCTATCGTTTCCGTTGTGTCGAGGCCTGGTCGATGGTGTTGCCCTGGACCGGCTTCATGCTGTCGGACCTCCTCAGGAAGGTCGAGCCGCTGGGCAGCGCGAAATTCGTCGCCTTCCGCAGCGCCGCGCGGCCGGAGGAAATGCCCGGCGTCAACTATCCGATCCTCGAATGGCCCTATCGCGAGGGCCTGCGGCTCGACGAGGCGATGCATCCGCTGGCCATCATGGCGGTCGGCATCTATGGCGACAGGCTGCCGAACCAGAACGGCGCGCCGATCCGCCTCGTCGTTCCGTGGAAATACGGCTTCAAGAGCATCAAGTCGATCGAGACGATCACCTTCACCGACAGCCAGCCCGAGACGTCGTGGAACATGGCGGCCGCCAACGAATACGGCTTCTATTCCAACGTCAATCCGGAGCGCGACCATCCGCGCTGGAGCCAGGCCAGCGAGCGTGTGCTCGGCACCGGCGGCGGCTTCTTCGGCGGCGTCGAACGGCGCGACACGGAGAAGTTCAACGGTTATGGCGCCGAGGTCGCGTCACTCTATGCCGGCATGGATCTGATCGAAAACTATTGAGGATGGAGCGCATGGCCGAAGCAGCTTCCGCCGCGGCGTCGCGGCCGGCCGATTTCCCGCGACGCGTGAACAGGCTCGCCGCCAGGATCTCTCCCTGGTGGATCTACGGCCTGGGACTTATCCCCGCCGGCTGGTATTTCTATCTCGGCGCGGTGAACGATCTCGGTGCGAACCCGATCCAGACCTTCGAGCACCTCCTGGGCGAATGGGCGCTCAGGTTCCTGGTCGCCACGCTCTGCGTTACGCCGCTCAGGGAGCTGACCCGGATCAACCTTTTCCGATTCCGGCGCGCGCTCGGCCTGTTGACCTTCTGGTATGTGCTGTTCCACTTCCTGACCTATTTCATCCTCGATCGCGGGATGAATCTGCCGGTCATCGTCGTGGACATAGCCAAACGGCCTTATATCATCGTCGGCATGGTCGCCTTTCTCTGCCTGGTCGCGCTCGCGGCGACCTCCAGCAATCGGGCGATCCGGGCGATGGGCCGTCTCTGGGGATGGCTGCACAGGCTGGTCTACCTGGTTGCGATTCTCGGCCCGGTCCATTTCTTCATGTCGGTGAAAAGCTGGCCACCGCGGCCTTTCGTCTATGCCGGGCTCCTCGCGCTCTTGCTGGGCTACAGGCTGGTGCGATCGATTCGCGATCAGCGCCGCGCCTCGGCATAGGCCCGCACGGCCTCGCCGAAGGCCTTGAAGAGCTTGGCCGATGCGACGTCGCTTTCGACCCAGTATTCGGGATGCCACTGGACGCCGACGGCGAAGTTCTTCGCGCCGATGACCGACACCGCCTCCACCGTTCCATCCTCGGCCACCGCCTCGACGGTGAGGTTCGGCGCCTTGTCGCCGATCGCCTGGCGGTGCAGCGAATTCACCTGCACCTCGCCCGCGCCGAGGAACCCGGCGATGCAGGTGCCTTCCCTGATCTTCACCGCCTGGCGGATGACATACATTTCGTCGCGCGTCGGAGCGTCGGGCCTGCGGTGGTCCCACATGCCGGGCTTGTCCTGGATCTCGGTCTCGAGCGTGCCGCCGAGCGCCACGTTGAGTTCCTGAATGCCGCGGCAGATCGCCAGCAGCGGAATGCCGCGATCGATCGTCTTGCGGATCAGCTCCATCGCGGTGGCGTCGCGTGCCGGATCGTAAGGTCCGTCGGCTTCCGTCGCCGGCTTGCCGTAGAGCGAGGGATGGACATTGGTGCGGGAGCCGGACAGCATCACGCCGTCCACGCGATCGAGAATCGTGTCGATATCGTTGCCTTCCGCCAGTGCGGGAATCACGATCGCCGTGGCGCCCGCGCCCTTGACGACGGCATTGACATACTGGTTGGGCGTCGCATGCCAGTAATAGCCCTCGATCTCGCGCGTATCGGCGGGAATGGCGATGATCGGCGTGGACATCATGGACTCCGGTTTCAGTTCCTGCCTCTTCTTTGTGCAGACGAAGGAAGCTGTCAACCCATTCGACCAAAAGACTAATCCGGATCGCAACAAAATCGCGGGCCGCGCTTGAAAGGTGCCTTTTTAAGTGTTTAGCTCTCGCCGTGCACGGGGGAGGCGAAGCGAAGAACAGACAGCTTCCCCGATATCCATATCAACGGGAGGTATTTCATGGATCGTCGTTCATTCTTCAAGAAGGCAGGCACGGGCGTCGTTGGCGCGGCGGC
>JAGRLJ010000323.1:0-2768 GCA_020441805.1 Rhizobiaceae bacterium | reverse complement strand
CAGGTTCGCGCCATGACGGACGGGGCGTTCGACATCCAGGTCTTCGCGGCGGGCGAGCTGGTGCCGGGTCTCGAGGCCGCCAATGCCACCGGTGCCGGCACCGTCGAGATGTCGCATACGGTCTCCTACTACTATTACGGCAAGGATGCCGCCTACGCGCTTGCGGCGGCCATTCCCTTCGGCCTCAATGCCCGCATGCAGAATGCCTGGTACTATGCCGGAAACGGCATGCAGCTGGTCAACGAATTCATGGCGACGCAGAACCTCATCGCCTTCCCGGCCGGAAATACCGGCGTGCAGATGGGCGGCTGGTTCCGGCGGGAAATCAATACCCTCGCCGACATGAAGGGCCTCAAGATGCGCATCGGCGGCCTGGCCGGCAAGGTCATGGAGAAGCTTGGCGTCGTGCCGCAGCAGATCGCCGGCGGCGACATCTATCCGGCGCTCGAGAAGGGCACGATCGACGCCGCCGAATGGGTCGGCCCCTATGACGACAACAAGCTCGGTTTCGCAAAGGTCGCGAAATATTATTACTATCCCGGCTTCTGGGAAGGCGGCCCCGTCGTCCACGCCATGATCAACCTCGAGAAATGGAACAGCCTGCCGAAGAATTACCAGGCCATCCTTCAGGCGGCCTGCGCCTCGGCCAATTCCAACATGCTGGCCAAATACGACGCCCGCAACGCCACCGCGCTCAAGGAAGTCGTGGCCGCCGGCGCCGTGCTCAAGCCCTATAGCCAGGAGATCCTTCAGGCGGCCTACGAGGCGTCGCTGGCCACCTATGCGGAGCTCAACGCCTCCAATCCGGCCTGGAAGAAGATTTATGACGACCAGCTGGCCTTCAAGAAGGAGTCCTATCTCTGGGCGCAGATCGGCGAATATACCTTCGACACGTTCATGATGATCCAGCAGCGGCAGGGCAAGCTGTAGGCTCTTGGGTGTCCATTCGCGGATTCGAGGCCCGGGCGGCGACGCCCGGGCTTTTTATTAATTGCTAAAATCGATTTGACCGTACCCATGCGGCTTTGCGCTGCATTGCACTTCGTTTTTTCATTGTGTAAGGCCTAAGGAGAGACGGGGAGCGATCCTCGACTTGTTCCGATTGCGACTAATGACTCGTCCAGGCGCGCCAGCCGCGGCGAGCGGGGAGACTTCGATGGCTGAACATCATTCCGGACCGGTGGAAGTGGGCGCTTCCATGGACTATGCCGAGCACGACAAGACCTATTCCGGTTTCCTGTTCGCGGCGAAATACGGCGCCATGATCATCGCGATCCTGATGATCTGCATGGCGGTCGGTTTCTTCACAGCCGCCGGCTTCGTTTTCTCCACCCTTCTCTTCATCGTCCTGACGGCGCTCGGCTTCTATCTTCTGTAGCAACGGTCCGAATGCCTGTAATCGTACCCGCCGCCCTGTCGGCGGCGGACGGGATGTCTTGAAACGCCGGGGAGGGCTTGGTGGCGGCAACTGTTTTTATTGGGCGTGAATCGGTGGATGGGGAGCCGCGAGTAGCGGGTTCTCCGGAAACGGTGAAGAAGATGAAGGCGCTCGGCCTCGATGTGGTCGTCGAGACGGGCGCCGGCGAATTGTCGCGCATCCCGGATGCCGAATTCGAGAAGGTGGGCGCCCGGATCGGCGCATCGGCGGATGCCGGTTCCGCCGATGTGGTGCTGAAGGTCCGCCGTCCGACCTCGGCCGAGATCGCCGCGTGCAAGCCGGGCGCGGTCGTCATCGCCGCCATGGATCCCTACGGCCATGACGAGGCGATCGCGGGGATGGCGCGCGCCGGGCTCAGCGCCTTCGCCATGGAGCTGATGCCGCGCATCACGCGCGCGCAATCGATGGATATCCTCTCGTCCCAGGCCAATCTCGCCGGCTACCAGGCGGTGATCGACGCGGCCGCGGTCTATGACCGCGCCATGCCGATGATGATGACGGCGGCTGGCACCGTGCCCGCCGCGAAGGTCTTCGTCATGGGCGCGGGCGTCGCCGGGCTCCAGGCCATCGCCACCGCGCGCCGCCTCGGCGCGGTCGTCTCGGCGACCGATGTCCGCCCTGCCGCCAAGGAGCAGGTCGCCTCGCTCGGCGCCAAGTTCATCGCGGTCGAGGATGAGGAATTCAAGGCCGCCGAAACCGCAGCCGGCTATGCCAAGCCGATGTCGGCCGAGTATCAGGCCAAGCAGGCGGCGCTCGTCGCCGAGCATATCGCCAAGCAGGATATCGTCATCACCACGGCGCTGATCCCCGGCCGCCCGGCTCCGCGCCTCGTCTCCCGCGACATGCTGAAATCGATGAAGCCGGGCTCGGTCGCCGTCGATCTCGCCATTGAGCGCGGCGGCAATGTCGAGGGTGCGGTCGCCGATCAGGTCACGGATGTCGAGGGCGTGCGTGTCATCGCCTGGGCCAACGTGCCGGGCCGGGTGGCGGCGTCGGCCTCGCTGCTCTACGCCAAGAACCTGCTCACCTTCCTGGAGACGCTGATTTCCAAGGAAAGCAAGGATGTGGCGATCAATCCGGAGGACGAACTGGTCAAGGCGACCATGCTGACCCATGGCGGCCAGGTCGTGCACCCGAATTTCGTGCAGAAGCCGGATACCGGCACCGTTGGGGAGGGCTGAGAATGGCTACCGAAACCGTCACCAAGGCCCTTGAAAATCTCGACAAGGCTGTCGCCGCCGTCCATGACGCGGTGGCCACCCAGCCCTCGATCGCCGATGCGGCGCATGCGCTGTCGGGCGGGGTGATCGATCCCTTCGTCTTCCGGCTG
>JAGRLJ010000322.1 GCA_020441805.1 Rhizobiaceae bacterium | reverse complement strand
GGTGAACGATGTGTCACATCCCGGCTCACGCAGATCTTACGGAATGTGATCGCCAGCCCCGATGACAGGCCGAATCGGTCCTTCTAAGAGAGCATCGTGGAGGACAGAAGGCCAGTTTCCGAAGGAGCATCCATGGCGATCGAAAATACCCTCACCCCCTATGCACCCCGCGTGCTTTCCGTGGCGCGCGTCATGGCCGGACTGATTTTCCTGGCGCATGGCACGCAGAAAATCGTCGGCTTTCCCGCAAGCCAGATGAATCCGCCGGCATTCTCGATCTACTGGTTCGCCGGGGTGATCGAGATCGTCGCCGGCGTGCTGATCGCGCTCGGCCTCTTCACCCGGCCCGCCGCATTCATCGCCTCGGGCACGATGGCCGTCGCCTATTTCCATTCGCATGCGCCGCAGGGCTTTTTCCCGGCGCTGAATGGCGGCGACGCGGCCATCCTCTATTGTTTCTTCTTCCTGTATCTCGTCTTCGCCGGCCCCGGACCCTGGAGCATCGACGCGAGCCGCGGCAAGGGCTGATTGGTCCCTGCGGACCCGTCATCCGGACGGCGCCGATAACGGCCCCGTGTTCCGGTCCCACCGCTTGCCGGAAACCGCGCAACAAAAAACCCGGCTCCAGGCGGAGCCGGGTTCTTGAAAGCGAATGCAACGTCCGATCAGATGCCGAGGCCGGAGAAGCGCTTGTTGAACTTGGAAACGCGGCCGCCGCGGTCGAGGAGCTGCTGGTTGCCGCCCGTCCAGGCCGGATGCGACCTCGGGTCGATGTCGAGGTTCATGACCGCGCCCTCGGAACCCCAGGTCGAGCGGGTTTCGTATTCGGTGCCGTCCGTCATGACCACCTTGATCATGTGATAGTCGGGATGAATGTTCTCTCTCATGCCAATGTCCTGCCGTCACAGTGGTCTTTTGCCGCATTGGCTTGCGGCGCCGGAGCCAAACGAATAAATGAAGCCGCAGTCCGCGCGGGGGACCACGGCTTCGTTTGATGGCGAGGCCTATACATGAAGCCTTGCGAGATAACAAGGGCCGGAGCGGCAGATTCCCGAAGCTCCGACCCGGCAAAATGGAGCCTCCGGCCGTGGCGGCAGAAACAGATACCAAATCGCAAAAAACGTTGAGGCCGCTGGCCCGTCTCGTTCCCTATATCCTGCGCTACCGCAGGCACGCCGCCGGCGCGCTCGTCTTCCTGCTGCTCGCCGCCACGGCGACGCTTATCCTGCCGACGGCGGTGCGGCGCATGATCGACAATGGTTTCGTGGAAGCCGACGCCGCTTTCGTCAACAGCTACTTCCTGATGCTGCTGGCGCTCGCCGTCATCCTCGCCGCGGCCTCCGCGCTGCGCTATTATTTCGTCATCACGCTCGGCGAACGCATCGTCGCCGATCTCCGCCGCGACGTCTTCACCCAGATCACGCGCCTGTCGCCCGCATTCTTCGACGTCAACCAGACCGGGGAGATCGTCTCGCGGCTGACCGCCGACACGGTGCAGATCAAGTCCGCCGTCGGCGCGACGGCGTCGCTTGCGCTGCGCAACCTGATCCTCTGTCTCGGCGCCATCGGGATGATGGTCTATACGAGCCCGAAGCTCTCCTCGCTGGTGCTGATCGCCATCCCGCTCATCGTGTTCCCGCTGGTGGGCTTCGGGCGCTCGGTCCGCAAGCGTTCGCGCGAGGCGCAGGACAAGCTCGCCCGGGCCTCCGCCTATGCCTCCGAGGCGATCGGCGCGATCCGCACCGTGCAGGCCTTCAACAGCGTGGGCGAGGCGAACCGCCGTTTCGCCGAGGCCGCCGAGAACGCCTATGAGGCGGCGCGCGCCTCTTCCCGTCAGCGCGCCTGGCTCACCGGCTTCGCCATCACCATGGTCTTCGGCAGCGTGGTCGCGGTGCTCTGGTTCGGCGCGCGGGGTGTGCTGGAAGGCACGATCACGCCCGGAACGCTCAGCCAGTTCCTGATCTATTCGGTTCTCGCCGCGGGCTCGCTCGGCTCGCTGTCGGAAGTGTGGAGCGAGCTCAGCCAGGCTTCGGGCGCCGCGTCGCGCCTGATCGAGCTGCTCGACGAGAAGCCGGCCATCGCCGCACCGGAACATCCGATCTCGCTGCCGTCGCCCGCCAGGGGCAAGGTCGAATTCGACGATGTCCGCTTCGCCTATCCGACCCGTCCGGGCATGTCGGCGCTCAACGGCCTGAACCTGACGGTCAGCCCCGGCGAGCGGATCGCCATCGTGGGCGCCTCGGGCGCGGGCAAGACCACGATCTTCTCGCTGCTGCTGCGCTATTACGATCCCGATTCCGGCCGGATCCTGGTCGATGGCGACGATATAAGGCAGGCCGATCCGGAGGCGCTGCGCGCCCGCATCGCGATCGTTCCCCAGGATGTCACGATCTTCGCCGCATCGGTCCACGACAATATCGCCTTCGGCGCGCCGCAGGCCGCGCGCGCCGAGGTGGAGGCGGCCGCGCGCGCCGCCCATGCCGACGAATTCATCCGCCGCCTCGAGCGGGGCTACGACACCGAGGTCGGCGAGCGCGGCGTCATGCTGTCCGGCGGCCAGCGCCAGCGCATCGCCATCGCCCGCGCCATTCTGCGGAACGCGCCGGTCCTGCTGCTCGACGAAGCGACCTCGGCGCTGGACGCCGAGAGCGAAACGCTGGTGCAGACCGCACTGGACGGGCTGATGCAGGGCCGAACCACCATCGTCATCGCCCATCGTCTGGCGACCGTGCTGAAGGCGGACCGGATCCTGGTGCTCGATGCCGGCGCCATCGTCGAGGAAGGAACGCATCAGAGCCTGATCGAGACGGGCGGGATCTATGCCCGGCTGGCGGGCCTGCAATTCGGCATCGATACCGGCAGGCACCTGCGCGTCGCCAAATAGGCCGTCAGCCCGCAATGGCCGCTTGGTGGCGGGCGAGATCACGCTCGACGATCTCGAAAATCCGCGCCTGGCGCGTCGAAAGAACGCGGAGCGGGCCGGGGCTGACGATCGACAGCAGGCGACCGTCGGCGTCCCGCACATGGACACGGACCCTTTCACCCTTGCCGCAGCGGGCGATCCGCGTCGCGACATTGCGCGCGTAATAGATCGCGGATCCGTCGTCGAAATGCGAGGCGCCCTCCTCGTCGGTAAGCGTCTCGCCGTCCCAGTGGATATCGTAGAAATAGTGCTGCATCGCCCGCTCCGGACGACCGGCTCCACGTTTCTGCGCCGATCGCGACACCAGAAAGCCACGATCCATCCGAACCGGCGCTGAATTCCCCGTTCACCCGCCGTTCAGCTTGGCGGCCGGGATTGGGGCGGTCTTCCCGCTCACGCAAAGGTGAATGGTCTTTTCGCAGGATCGAGGCACACTTTCCGGGTTCGCCGGATGGATCGAGAGGAGAAGACCGATGAAGACGACAGTGCTTGCCGCGGCGTTTCTCGCCGTTTTCGCCATGCCCGCCTTTGCCGAAGATGCTGTCAAGACCGACGACGGCGCCAATATCAGCCGCATCGACCCGGCGGCGACCAGCGCGATCGGCCAGGGCGACATGGAGAAGGCCGCCGCCCGGAAGGATTATTCCGGCTGCATGAAACGGAAATCCGCGCTGATGATGTGACGCGGGCGCGTCAGGCCCGCACCGGACTCGATATCAGGCCTTGGGGACCGGCCGGTTGGCGGTTTCGAGCAGCGCCTTGTGAACATGCTCGTTGCCCGCCACGATCGTGCCGCCCTCGATGAAGTCGTTGCCGCCCTTCATGTCCGAGACGAAGCCGCCTGCCTCGCGGATGAGGATGACGCCCGCGGCGACGTCCCAGGGCGACAGATATTCTTCCCAGAATCCGTCGAAGCGGCCGGCCGCGACATAGGCAAGGTCGAGTGCCGCCGCGCCCATCCGGCGGATGCCGGCCACTTCGCCCATCACATGGCGAAGCTGCACAAGGAAACGGCCGTGCTGGGAGCGCCCGAGATGGGGCACGCCGCAGCCGATGACGCTGTCGGAGAGGTTCTTGCGGGCCGAGACCCTGAGGCGGCGGTCGTTGACGAAGGCGCCGCCGCCCTTCTCCGCGGTGAAGAGTTCGTCCGTCGCCGGATTGTAGACGACACCCGCGACGATCTCGCCCGAGCGCTGGAGCGCGATCGACGTGCCGAACATCGGAATGCCATGGAGGAAATTGGTCGTCCCGTCGAGCGGGTCGACGAT
>JAGRLJ010000321.1 GCA_020441805.1 Rhizobiaceae bacterium | reverse complement strand
CGCGCGGCGGCAAGCGACGTCGCCGTGACCTTGCTCGAAAGAGGCAGGAAGTAGTTCGAGAAATCGAAGCCCCCGACGATCGCGCCGATAATCGGCATGATCAGGTCGTCGGTCAGCGACGACACGATCTTGCCGAATGCGGCGCCGATGATCACCGCCACGGCCAGATCCAGCACATTGCCGCGTGCGATAAAGGCCTTGAACTCATTGAGCATTGTACTCTCCTCGTCGACTCTCGTTCCCGGCCCGTCCCGGCCGTAACCGGACGTTAGAGCCTTTCATCGCCAAACGGAAGTGCCCTGTTGGCGGAGACCCATCGGGAATCCGGACGGAATTTCACGGCTATGCTTCATCTTCGGGAACGACCAAAGACCTATTTGAATCCGTCCTCCGGCACTCTATCATCCGGCATGTTCGGTCCTTGGCGGTCAGGGAGGTGCCATGCTGCCCGGCTGGATTATCTTCGGCTCGGCCGTCGCCTATCTCGTCCTGCTGTTCGGCGTGGCGAGCTTCGGCGACAGCCGGCCGCATGGCGTCATCCGCGCCGGCGCCGGGCGGCCTCTGGTCTATGCGCTCAGCCTCGCAATCTACTGCACGTCCTGGACCTATTTCGGCGGGGTGGGCCTGGCCGCGCAACGCGGGTGGGAATTCCTCGCGATCTATATCGGCCCGATCCTGGTCTTCACGCTCGGCCTGCCGCTCCTGCGCCGCATTACCGAAATCGCCAAGGCCGAGCGCCTGACCTCGATCGCCGACTTCATCGCCGCCCGCTACGGCAAGAATCCGGTCGTGGCGATGATCGTGGCGCTCATCGCGCTGGTCGGCACCATTCCCTATATCGCGCTTCAGCTCAAGGCGATCTCCAGCTCGGTGAGCTCGCTGGTCGACACGTCGCAATATGCGATCGGGCTCGACCGCCACCAGCTCATCGACCTGCCGCTGCTGGTCACGCTCTCGCTAGCCTTCTTCGCGGTGGTGTTCGGCACCCGCCATGCCGACGCCACCGAGCACCAGGACGGGCTGATCCTCGCCATCGCCACCGAGTCGCTCGTCAAGCTCGTGGCCATCCTCACGGTCGGGCTGACGGTGCTCTACGGCATTTTCGACGGGCCGGCGCATCTTCTCGAACTGATCCGGAGCAACGAGGCGAGCCGGGCGGCGACAGCCTATGAAACGCCGGTCAGCCGCTGGCTGACGCTGATCGTTCTCTCGGCATTCGCGATCATGATGCTGCCGCGCCAGTTTCACGTCATGGTCGTCGAGAACCGGACCTTCGGCGAGCTCAGGCTCGCGGCCTTTTTCTTCCCGCTCTATCTCGCGCTGATCAATCTCTTCGTGCTGCCGATCGCCATGGGCGGGCTGATCCGCTTCCAGGGCACCGGCGACGCCGATCTCTACGTGCTCGCCCTGCCGATGACGGCCGACATGCCATGGGTGACGCTGGTCGCCTTCCTCGGCGGCTTCTCGGCCGCCACGGCCATGGTCATCGTCGCCTCGGTGGCGCTCGCCATCATGATTTCGAACGACATCGTGATGCCGGTCCTGCTTCGCCGCAACCTCCTCGAATCCAAGCCCGAATTCGAGGATATTTCCAAGCTGGTGCTGATGATCCGGCGCGGCGCCATCTTCGCCGTGCTGATGCTCGGCTATGCCTATTACCGCGCCTCGGACTCGGCGGGCGGACTCGCCTCGATCGGGCTGATCGCCTTCGCCGCGATCGGTCAGATGGCGCCGGCCATGCTGGGGGGCCTGTTCTGGCGGCGGGCGAATGCGCGCGGCGCGATCGCCGGACTGACGACGGGCATCGCCGTCTGGGTGTGGATGCTGTTCATCCCGAGCCTGGGCTGGACCGACGCGCCGCCGGACGCGGCGATCATCGTCGATGCCTTCTTCCCGCGCGGAACAGGCGCCCGCGGCGACCCCTTCGTCTCCGCCGTGATCCTGAGCCTCGCCGTCAATGCGGTCGCCTTCGTGCTCGGCTCGCTGTCGCGCGGCGCCAAGGGGCTCGAGCGCCAGCAGGCCGACGTCTTCATCCGGCCGAACAGGCGGCCCCATCGCCGCAACTGGCGCACCAATCTCACGATCGGCGATCTGAGGACGGCGATCGGCCGCTATCTCGGCGAGGAGCGCACGCAGCGTTCCTTCGCGAGCTACGAGCAGGAAATCGGCCGCAGGCTCGGCGACCGCGACCATGCCGACGCGGACTTCCTCAATTTCGCCGAACAGCTGCTCGGATCGGCGATCGGCTCTTCCTCGGCCCGCCTCGTGCTCTCGCTCAGCATGCGCCGGATGGACGACCAGACCACCGAGACCGCCATGCTGCTCGACCAGGCGAGCGAGGCGCTGCAATATAACCAGGGCATGTTGCAGACCGCGCTGTCCCAGATGGACCAGGGCATCGCGGTCTTCGACTCCGACCGGCGGCTGACGATCTGGAACCGGCGCTTCCGCACATTGCTCGACCTGCCCGAGCAGGCCGGCCAGGTCGGATTTCCGCTATCGTCGGTCGTCGGGATGCTCGCCCACCGAGGCGATATCCCGCCTGGGGACGAGGATGCCGTGATCGAAAAGATCCTGACGCCGGACACGCCGTTCGCGATGGTGCTCGACGGCGGTGCGCGCATCGTCGAAATGCGCTCGAACCCGATGCCGGATCTCGGCATCGTCGCCACCTGCACCGACATTACCGAGCGCGTCCGCGCCAGCCGCGCGCTCGAGGAGGCCAACGAGACCCTGGAGCAGCGCGTGGCCGAACGGACACGGGAGCTGACCCGGGTCAATACCGAGCTCGCCGAGGCGCGCGCCGCCGCCGAGGAGGCCAATATCGGCAAGACGCGCTTCTTCGCCGCGGCGGGCCACGATATCCTCCAGCCGCTGAACGCGGCCCGGCTCTATTCCTCCTCGCTGGTGGAACGCCTTGGCCATTCCGAGAACAGCGATCTCGTCGTCAATATCGATTCGGCGCTGGAATCGGTCGAAACCATCCTCGGCGCCGTCCTCGATATTTCCCGTCTCGATACCGGCGCGATGAAGCCGCGTCTCGCAACGGTGGCGCTCGACGATTTCCTCAAGCGCATCGACACCGACTACCAGCCGATCGCCAGCGCCAAGGGACTGACGCTCAAGGTCATGCCCACGCGGCTCAAGGTCCGGACCGATCCGACGCTGCTTCGCCGGCTGGTGCAGAACCTCGTTTCCAACGCCATCAAATATACCGCGAAAGGCAGGGTCCTCGTCGGTGTTCGGCGGCGCGGAAACGAGGCCTGGATCCAGGTCTACGACACCGGCATCGGCATACCCTCCGCCAAGTTCCGGACGGTGTTCAAGGAATTCGCACGGCTGGAGGAAGGCGCGCGCACCGCCTCCGGCCTCGGCCTGGGCCTGTCCATCGTCGATCGAATCTCGCGCGTGCTCAATCATCCCGTCACGCTCCAATCGATCCCCGGCAAGGGCACGGAATTCCGGGTCCGGCTACCGCTCGAACAGACGAGCGCCGTACCGCTCGCGCCCGAGGCCGCGAGCACGGCCGTCGGCCCCGGACAAAGGCTCGACGGGTTGCGCGTGCTTTGCATCGACAACGAGCCCGCCATCATCGACGGCATGCGCATCCTGCTCGGCGGCTGGGGCTGCGCGGTGGAAACCGCGGACAGCCTGGAGGCCTGCCGCCGCCTGGCCCAGCGCGGCCGGCGGCCCGACATCGTCATCGCCGACTATCATCTCGGCGACGGCAACGGCATCGCGGCGATCGCCCGGCTGCGCGAAACCTTCGGCCCGATGCCCGCGATCCTCGTCACCGCCGACCGCACGCCCGAGGTCCGCGCCCAGGCAGACCGGGACGGCATCGCCCAGCTCAACAAGCCGGTAAAGCCGGCGGCCCTGAGAGCGACGCTCAGCCGGCTCGCCGGCACTGCGCGCCAGGCGGCGGAGTAGCGCGTCCGCTTGTCACCCCTTCCCTCCTCCCGCCGAATCCGAAACAATGGCGGCATGACGATCAAGCTCCTGCCAGAAACGCTCATCAACCAGATCGCCGCCGGCGAGGTGATCGAGCGGCCGGCGAGCGCGGTCAAGGAACTGGTCGAGAATGCGATCGACGCCGGCGCGACGCGTATCGAGATCGCCACGGCCGGCGGCGGCAAGAGCCTGATCCGGGTCATCGACAATGGCGGCGGCATGACGCCCGGCGATCTCGAACTCGCCGTGCGGCGGCACTGCACGTCCAAGCTCGATCGCGGCCTCGACGATATCCGCACGCTGGGCTTTCGCGGCGAGGCGCTGCCCTCGATCGGGTCGGTGGCAAAGCTCTCGATCACCAGCCGCGTCCGGGATGCCGAAAACGGATCGGAGGTCCAGGTCACCGGCGGCCGCGCCGCCGCGATCCGCCCGAAGGCGGCCAATCCCGGCACGATCGTCGAGGTGCGCGACCTCTTCTTCGCCACGCCCGCGCGCCTCAAATTCCTCAAGTCCGAGAAGGCGGAGGCCGGCGCAATCACCGAGATCGTCCGGCGGATGGCCATCGCCTTCCCCCATATCCGCTTCGTCATGTCCGGCGCGGATCGGACGACGCTCGAACTGCCCGCCACCGGCGACGATCGCCTGGCGCGCATCGCCCAGGTGATCGGCAAGGATTTCGAGGAGAACTCGATTGCGATCGACGCCGAGCGTGAGGGCGTCCGGCTCATCGGATTTGCCGGCCTGCCCGTCTTCAATCGCGGCAATGCCCAACACCAGTTCGCCTATGTCAACGGCCGGCCGGTCTCCGACAAGCTGATCAATTCGGCGCTGCGCGGCGCCTATGCCGAAACCGTTCCCGCCGGGCGCCATCCCGTCGCGGTGCTGGATATCGCGCTCGATCCGGCGCTGGTCGACGTCAATGTCCATCCGGCGAAATCCGATGTGCGCTTCCGCGATCCGGGCCTGGTGCGCGGGCTGATCGTCGGAGCGATCCGGCAGGCGCTCTCCGCCGATGGCGATCGTTCCTCGACCACGGCGGCACGGTCGATGATGGCCGCCTTTTCTCCGGGCTATCGGCCGGCGCCGCGCCGGGACTGGACGGCCGCCGCCTCACCGTCGCGTCCCTTCGCCCCCGCCCCTTCCCGCGCGCCGGCTTTCGGGGAGGCGGCGCAAGCGGCCTTCGGTGAGATCGCCGAGCCCTCGGCCCGGCCGGCGACAGCCCCGCCCGCGCAAGCCGCGCGGGAAGCCCAGGCCGAGGAAGCGCTTGCCTTCCCGCTCGGCGCGGCCCGCACGCAGGTGCATGAGAACTACATCATCGCGCAGACCG
>JAGRLJ010000320.1 GCA_020441805.1 Rhizobiaceae bacterium | reverse complement strand
AATATCCGGGCGCAGACTGAGCCGGCGCCGGAAACGAAATCGGTCCGGAAGGATGCCGATACGCTCGCGCTTGAACGTGGCCTTTCGGACAGCCTTGGTCTCGATGTAACCGTCCAGCACAAGGGCAATGGCGGACGCCTGACGATCGCCTATAAATCCTTGGAACAACTGGAAGAAATATGCCGCCTGCTTGAGCGGCGGTGAGGTTTCGCGAGTTCGCTCCATTCCACGGTGAAATGCGAGGCTATTGCAGAAATCCCCAACGGTCCGGTCGTCGGAAGTCTCAGCGCCGGCCCTGGCCGCGGCCAGCGACGAGCGTTGTCGCCAGCAGAGCCTGCATGGCGATCGTATCCTCCAGGCTGGCGCGCTGGCGGCTTTGCAGCACGGCATGCTGCAACCGGTTCATCTCGGCCGCGAGCGCCTGGGCCGGGAGGTTCCGGAGCGCCTGTTCCATGACAGGCTTGCGGCGAAAATGGAGATGGCGGCCATGGGCGTTGATCGCGTCCTGTACGCTGGCGCGCCGGCCGTCGATCTCGGCGCGCATCAGGTCGAGCAATTGAAGCTGCCGAAGACATCCCTGAAGAACCAGGAAAATCGGGGTCTTGGACTCCATGACCTTCAGCATGGCATGTTGGAAGCCGGCTAAATTTCCCTTTAGCACGGCATCGACCGCGTCGTCGGCGGATGTGGCCGAGGCATCGCCGACAATGGCCGCCACATGGCTCTCCTCGATCAGGCCGTCGTCCCTGGCGTAAAGCGCCAGCTTTCGGATTTCGTTGCGGGAGGCGAGGCGGTCGCCGCCGAGGCACTCCTGTAGCATCCGGCGCGCGTCGGCGGTGATGCGGAGCCCGGCCGAGGCCAGTTCCTCGTCGATCAGCTGGTTCAGCGTCCTGGCATCGTCGGCATAGCAGGGGATCGCCATGGCGCCGGCCGCGCTCTCGGCGGCCTTGCGCAGGTTGGCGCCTTTCTTGAGATCGCCGGCCTCGATGACGACCCATGCCCGCGGCGGTGGATTCTCGGCGAGCCCGGATACGGCTTCGGCCAGACCCCTGTCGGCACTGGCGCCCTTTATCCAGATCAGCTTTTCCCCGCCGAACAGGCCGGTCGAATTGGCCTCGTCGAAAAGCCGGCCGGGATCGGCATTGATGTCGGATGCGTCGAGCCGCATGAAGGAGAAGGCATCGGCGGTATCGACGCCCGTCATTTTCACAAGTTCGGTCGCCCGCTCCGAAACCAGGCCGCGATCGGGACCGTAAACGAGGAAAATCCGGAATTCGCGCGCGCGCCGCTTCAGGAACGCGTCGAATTCATGTGCCTTGATCTCAGCCATCGCGCCCTGCCCTGTTGCGACCGAAGGACGGGCGACGATGACGCCCAGAGCCGCCCCTGCTTCTTCCTGAAAATCCTCAGCGGCCGAGCCAGCCCGCTATGTCGGCGCGCATCAGTTCCGCCAGTTCGCGGGCAGCGCGGTTTTCCGCGTCGCGTGTCGCGCGGATCTTGGCGAATTCCTGGGACGGGTAATCGACCAGGGCCACCGCGCGCCGCTTGCCGGTGCGCAGGATTTCGCCGGTGCCGTGGCGTTTCAGGGTAAAATCGGCGCGAAGCTCGATACGGCCGGCGCGCGGCAGGTCCGTCTTGAGATCGAGCAGGACGCCGATGTAACGGGTGGTCACCTTGAAATCGACGTCATATTCCGGATTGACCGGCTCGCCGGCGCCACCGCCGACGAAGAAGACGAGATTGTTGCGGACCTCCTGTTCGATCCTGTCATTGGCTTCGGAGAAATCGATCGAGGCCATTGCCTGTTGCGTGCGGGCGTCGGTGGCATAGAGCGGCTTGACCTGGCAGCCGGCCAGCGCCAGCAGCGCGCAGAGGCCGGCCGTGAGACCCGCGAGCCTCAAATTTCTCGCATCAGACGACGACATTGACGATCCTTTGCGGAACCACGATGACCTTTCGCGGCGGCTTGCCGCCCAGCGCGGCGCGAACCCCTTCGAGCTCGAGGACCGCGCGCTCGACCTGACTTTGATCCGCGTCGCGGGCGATTGTCAAATCGGCGCGCTTCTTGCCGTTGATCTGCACCGGAATGGTGATCTCGTTCTCGGCGACCAGGGTTTCATCGAAGACCGGCCAGGCGGCTTCGGCGACAAGGCCCTGGCAGCCGAGCAGCTTCCAGCATTCCTCGGCGAGATGCGGTGTCATCGGCGCGATCAGCCGGATGAGGATCTCGACCGCATCGCGGACGGCGGACACGGTGACGGCATCGGCCGCGCCGCCCGCGACCTGTCCGAGCGGCGCTGCCAGCGCATTGACCAGTTCGTAGATACGGGCGACGGCCTTGTTGAAGGCCAGGCGGTCGTAATCGCCGGCGACGGCCTTCAGGGTCTTGTGCGCGGCCTGGGAAATCGGCAGAGCCGCGCCATCCTTAGCCGGCTTGCTTTCGGCGTTGCGCAGGCTATCCGCTGCTTCCGACACGAGACGCCAGACGCGCTGGACGAAGCGATGCGAGCCCTCGACGCCGGCCTCGGTCCAGATCACGTCGCGGTCGGGCGGCGAATCGGACAAGACGAAGAATCGGGCGGTGTCGGCGCCGTAGGAGGCGATGATATCGTCCGGGTCGACGACATTCTTCTTCGATTTCGACATTTTCTCGATCGAGCCGATGGTGACGGCGTCGCCGGAATCGAGCATCACGGCGCGGCGCTTGCCGTCGATCTCCTCGATACGGATCTGGGCCGGCTCGATCCATTCGCGGGCGGCGCCGTCGCCCCGGCTATAGGTCTCGTGCACCACCATGCCCTGGGTGAACAGGCCCTTGAACGGCTCGTCGAGACCGACATGGCCGGTGGCGCGCATGGCGCGGGTGAAGAAACGCGAGTAGAGCAGGTGCAGGATGGCGTGCTCGATGCCGCCGATATACTGATCGACCGGCAGCCAGGCATCGGCCACGGCGGGGTCGGTCGGCGCATTTTCCCAAGGCGCGGTGAAGCGCGTGTAATACCACGAGGAATCGACGAAAGTGTCCATCGTGTCGGTCTCGCGCCGCGCGTCTCCGCCGCATTGCGGGCAGGCGACATGGCGCCAGGTCGGATGGCGGTCGAGCGGATTGCCGGGCGTGTCGAAGGTCACGTCGTCGGGCAGCTTCACCGGCAGGTCGTTCTTGGGCACCGGCACGACGCCGCAGGCCTCGCAATGGATCACCGGGATCG
>JAGRLJ010000319.1 GCA_020441805.1 Rhizobiaceae bacterium | reverse complement strand
TGCGAGCCGACCTGGATCGGCCGGTCGCCGGTATTGGCGACATCGACCGCCACGACCGGCGCGCCGGCATTGAGTTCGATATCTCCCGGCGCGGCGATGATCTCGCCTGGTATCATGATCGTCCTCCTCGGCTGTTTCGGCAGGGCTCCGGCCCTCGGGATACGTTTCGGCGCGGCCGGATATTTGTCCGGCCCGCCCATGTCTCAGCGGATCGGTTCGTGCACGGTCACGAGCTTCGTGCCGTCGGGAAAGGTGGCCTCGACCTGGACGTCGTGGATCATCTCGGCAATCCCGTCCATCACCTGGTCGCGGGTGATGACATGGGCGCCCGCCTCCATGAGGTCGGCCACCGAGCGGCCGTCGCGGGCGCCTTCGACCACGAAGTCGGAGATCAGCGCCACCGCCTCGGGATGGTTGAGCTTCACACCGCGTTCAAGCCGGCGCCGCGCCACCGTCGCGGCCATGGCGATCAGGAGCTTGTCTTTTTCCCGGGGCGTCAGGTTCATCGAATGCTCCGCATTTCGTCGGCGGTGATCGGCACCATGCAAGACCGGAAGCGGAAAGGCCGTCTCGCCGGCCGGTCAGATCGTCCATACTTTCGGCGGGGGCTCGCCGTTTCGCAAGAGCGAAATGACGGGCATCAGCATTTTCCGCAGCGTGAAGCCGTCCTCGGCGACGATGCGGATCGTCAGCTTGCCGTTCCATTGGCTCGAGGCTGCGAGCCTGTCATCCAAGAGGGCGCGGAGCCGGCGCATGAGGCTGTCGCCACGATCGCCGACATAGAGCAGGGTCGCGAAGGCGCGATTGCCCGCGAGCGTCGCCCGCCGCGCGGCGATGCGGTCCACCGCGCCGGCGAGATTCAGTTCCTCGGCATGAACCAGCCTGCCGTTCCGGCGGATGCGCCATCGGTCGCGCAGGCTGCCCTGTCCGACGGTCTCGCCCATGGCGGCGCGGCCAAGCAGCACGGCTTCGAGGACGACCAGTTCAGCATTCCCGGAAAGATCGGCGTCCAGCGCCCGGTGGAGCGCGCTGCGATCGAAAAGAATGGTCTCCTGCGGCAACCAGTGAAGCACCGAACCGGCGTCCGCCGCGAGCCGCGTCCCGACATGCGCGACGCCGCCGGAAGACTTGTAGATCCGTTCGCAGGCCTGGGTGGTGACGGTGAGTCGGGTATCGGCTCCGGCCGCGATGTTCCATTCGATCCTGTCGCCGCCGGTCAGGCCGCCGGCGGTGTTGATCAGCACGGCTTCCATGCCGCCGTCGAAGCTCCTCGGAAGCCGGATCTTGCCCGCGCCCTCTTGATAGAGGACGTCGATGCGGCTTCGGCCGTCGAGGGATTTCGTGGCGAGCCGGGCCATGCCTCTGGCGCGTTGCGGACCGGGCATGGGATCGGGTGCCGGCATCAGGCGTTCCTCTGCCCGGGGCGGGCGCTGTTTCGGGGAAGGGCGCGGGCGACCCCGCCGAGCCCATGAGATCGGCATGCTCGACAAATTCGCTTCCGAAATCAAGGCGCGGCTGCGCGAAGGGAGGGTCTTGACCTGGAGATTCGAAGATATATAGATAGGTAGAAATATAGCTATATGGAAATATAAGATGCAGCCCGTACATCAACTCGATCTCGTTTTCGGAGCGCTCGCCGATCCCACGCGGCGGGCCATCCTTGCCAGGCTTGCGAAGGGGGAGGCGACGGTCAGCGAGCTCGTCGCGCCGTTCGATCTCGCCCAGCCGACGGTGACGAAGCATATCAAGGTCCTGGAAGGCGCGGGGCTCGTGTCGCGCGGCCGCGCCGCCCAGTTTCGTCCCGTCAGGCTGAACGCCGCGCCGCTCCGGGAGGCGTCGATGTGGATCGGCGGCTACGAGCGCTTCTGGGACGACAGCCTCGGGCAGCTCGACGCTTACGTCAAGGAACTCATTGAAAAGGGAGAATGATCATGGACGCCAGGAAAGACCCCGCCGAGACCGTGGCGGATCGCGAATTCGTCATCACCCGCGTCTTCGACGCGCCGGCGCGGCTGCTGTTCCTCGCCCATTCGAAACCCGAGCATGTTCGCCGCTGGTTCGGGCCGAAGGGATGGCCGATCAGCAAATGCGAGATGGATTTCCGGGAGGGCGGCGCGTTCCATTTCCAGATGACGAGCGACGAGGGCGAGGTCGGCCCGCCCTTCGGCGGCACCTATCGCGCGATCGTGCCGAACAGCAAGATCGTCTACGACAACGGCTTCGAGGCGCCCGGCAGCGGCCGCATGCTCGTCACCGTCCTGTTCGACGAATTCGAGGGCCGGACCACCATGACGGTCAGCACCGTTTTCGACACGGTGGCGATGAAGGAGGACTATCTCGGCCTCGGCATGGCCGAAGGCATGCGGTCGGGCCACGACCAGCTCGAAGAGGTCGTCGAGGACCTCAAGGCCTGGGAAACGAAATAGGAAAAGCCACCGCGCGGCGCGCCAGCCGATAACCATCTTTTAACTATAATGGAGTCTTACTCAATTCCGTAGGATTTTGTGCACCGCACGCCTTCCTTTGACCAAATTTGGCGTAAAGAAGGCTTGGATGCAGATAGGGCGATGCCAAAGGCTGCATATCAGCCGATTAGCGATGGATTGATGGAATGGCCGCCTGGCTGGGAATCGTCTCGTGGCCGGGCGTCTGGATTCGGGGATACGAAAGCCAATGGAAACCGAAGCACTGGCCGCCGCCGTGCATGCCGACGTCAGCATGTGGGGCCTCTTCATGCAGGCGAGCCCGATCGTCAAGCTCGTCATGATCGGGCTGCTCGGTGCTTCCGTCTGGACCTGGGCCATGGTCGTGGACAAGTTCGTCAATTATGCGCGGGCGCGGCGCCAGCTCGACAGCTTCGAGCAGGTGTTCTGGTCGGGCCAGTCCCTGGAAGAGCTTTATCTCACTCTCTCGGAACGTCAGACGTCCGGTATGGCCGCGATATTCGTCTCCGCCATGCGCGAATGGAAGAAAAGCTTCGAGCGCGGCGCCCGCTCGCCGATCGGATTGCAGATGCGCATCGACCGGGCGATGGACGTCACGCTCGCGCGGGAGACCGAGACGCTCGAGGCGCGTCTTTCCTCGCTCGCCACCATCGGCTCGGCCGCGCCCTTCGTCGGGCTTTTCGGCACCGTCGTCGGCATCATGACGTCGTTCCAGGGCATCGCGGCCTCGAAATCGACCAACCTGGCCGTCGTGGCGCCGGGTATCGCCGAGGCGCTGCTCGCCACCGCGATCGGCCTTGTCGCCGCGATCCCGGCGGTTATCGCCTACAACAAGTTCTCCGGCGACGCCAACAAGCTCGTCGCCCGCATGGAAGGCTTCGCCGACGAGTTCTCGGCCATTCTCTCGCGCCAGATCGACGAGCGGCTTCAGCCGCGCGCGGCGGCGCAGTAAGGGCGGGCGGTCCGATGGGTATGGGTGCAGCGCCCCAGGCAGGATCATCCGGCGGACGCGGCCGCCGGCGCGGCGGCGGACGCAAGGCGCCGATGAGCGAGATCAACGTCACCCCCATGGTCGACGTCATGCTCGTGCTGCTCATCATCTTCATGGTCGCGGCGCCGCTGATGACGGTCGGCGTGCCGATCGACCTGCCCGAGACCAAGGCCAAGGAGATGAATTCGGACACCAAACCGATCACCGTCTCCATCAAGAAGGAAGGCCTGGTCTATCTCGGCGAGGAGACCGAGGCGCCGGTGTCGCTCGACGAACTCGTGCCCAAATTGCAGGCGATCGCCAAGGCCGGCGCCGAGGAGCGGATCTTCGTGCGCGGCGACGCGGCGGCCGACTATGGCACGATCATGAAGGTCATGGGGCTGCTCAACAGCGCCGGCTACAAGAATATCGGTCTCGTGACCTTGCAGGAGCCGAACTGACGGTAGGACGATGAAGGGCAGCCTCTTCACATCCCTGTTGCTGCACGTGCTGGCCGCGGTGTGGCTGCTCGTGTCCTTCGGATCGCCGGAACCTTTCGAGGTCTCGATGTCCGAAGCGATGCCGGTCGAACTCGTGCCGATCGAGGACCTGACCCAGCTTCAGCAGGGCGACAAGGAAGCGCCCAAGAAGGAGCGGTCGGCGACGGAAGTCACCAAGCGGGAGGATCCCGTTCCCGACGCCCAGAATACCGGCGACAACAATTTCGACCTCGACTCCGTGCCGACGCCCACCGAAAAGCCGACCAACGTGCAGGAAGCGGGCGCCGAAAAGCCGTCCGAGGAGGTCATACCCGACCAGAAGCTGACCCAGGCCGAGAATGTCGAGGATGTGATCAAGGAAGATACCGCCGCCGAACCGTCCAAGGAGGTCGCCGCGCTCGAACAGCCCAAGGCCGAGGTGAAGCCCGAGCCACGGCCCGAACCCGAAGTCACGGATGCGCAGCCGGTCGAGGATACCGCCGAATCCTTCGTGCCCGACACGGTGCCGGTGCCGGTGAGCCGGCCCAAGGTCGAGCCGAAGAAGGTCGAGGAAAAGAAGGAAGAGAAAAAGGAAGAAAAGGTCGCCGAGGCCAAGCCCGAGAAGCAACCGGATCGCAAGAAATCCGACAAGGACCGTAAATCGGCGAAGTCGACGACCAAGAAGGAAACCGATTTCAACACCGACGAGATCGCCCAGCTTCTCAACAAGACCAACGAAAAGCCGGGCGGCGCCAGGCGCAACAAGCAGGAGAAGGCGCTGGGCGCCAAGAAGGCGACCGGCGGCGAGAAGCTCAGCCAGACCGAGCTCGATGCGCTCAAGGGCCTTGTCGAGCGGAACTGGACGGTCATGCCCGGCCAGGTGACCTCGAACGATATCAAGATCGTCGTGCGCTTCGAACTCGACCAGAACGGCGAGGTCGTCGGCAGCCCGGAAGTGACGAGCACCGGCGGCGACGGTTCGTCGCTCCGCGCGCTCGAGGGCGGCGCCCGCCGCGCGGTCATGAAGTCCGCGCCGTTCGACCAGCTGCCGAAAGACAAATACGAAACCTGGAAGGTCGTCGAGCTCAGCTTCTATCCGAGCGAGATGATGTGACCGACCGATCCGACGCAGACCCGCGGTCCGGAGCCGCGACCCAGACGAAAATTGGCTGAAAGGCTTTCTCAGGATGATGAAACACCAGTTTATCAAGGCACTCTTCGCCGTCGTGGCGCTGCTGGCGGCCGTCGCCGCGCCGGCGCGGGCCGAAGTGAAGCTCGACATTCGCAAGGGCAGCGTCGAACCGATGCCGATCGCGATCTCGGACATGGTCTCGAGCGACGGTCTCGGGGCGCAGATCAGCGCCGTGATCGCCGCCGACCTGAAGCGTTCGGGTTTCTTCACGCCGATCGACAAGGCCGCCTTCATCCAGAAGATCACCAATCCGGACGCCGCGCCGCGCTTCGAGGACTGGAAGTCGATCAATGCCCAGGCGCTCGTCTCCGGCCGCGTCACCAAGGAGGCCGACGGGCGGCTGCGCGCGGAATTCCGCCTCTGGGACACCTATGGCGGCACCCAGCTGATCGGACAGCAATTCTATACGCGGCCGGAGAACTGGCGCCGTGTGGCGCATATCATCGCCGACGCGGTCTATGAGAAACTGACCGGCGAAAAGGGCTATTTCGACACCCGTATCG
>JAGRLJ010000318.1 GCA_020441805.1 Rhizobiaceae bacterium | reverse complement strand
TCGCAACGCCCGATGCCGATCTGCAAAAGATAGAGCGGCGCCAGGACGCCGAGGACCGACACGATCGCCAGCATCGCGATGAGATGGCCCGACCATTCGATGCCGCCGAGATCCGTTCCCCACGTCATGACAAGCGAAATCGGCAGGATGAGGTAGAAGCGGTGGGCGAGCACCGCGCCGAATTTCCAGCCGCGATCGAGCAATGTTTTGGAAGCGACGGTGATCAGCACCGCACCGACGCCAGCCGCCACGCTCGCGGCAAGGCCCAGCCAGGCGTCGCGGCCGAAAGAGGCGAATCCGCTGCCCCGCAATGCGGCAAGACCGAGAATGGCGCAGCCGGCCAGAACGCCCGCGCAGATCACCAGGCGCAGGGCGGAAGGGCGCTCGCCGGTCAGCATCGCGGACAGCCCGACCGCGAGGATAGGCCCTATGCCGATCTCGACGGCCCCGACAATCGCCGGTTCAATGAGCTTCAGGGCATGGAAGAAGCTCAGGAAGGTAAGCGCGGTGCTGGCATTCAGCAGCAGCAGCGGCCCCCATGCCTTTTCCCCCGCGCCCCGCCGAGACAGAGCGAGGAAGAAAGCCGCGGTGATCGCAAAGCTGACGAAGACGAAGAAAGGCGATGGAAAGTCCGCCAGCCACGTTCCGAACATGACCTTTCCGATGGCCAGGAGAAGCACGGCGAGAAAGATCATGACGCGGCCGAAATTCGTCGCCGATACACTGTTCATTGAAGCCCCTGCGATTTTCAGAGGCCTTTACACGCAAAGATAGGCTTTGTCTCGAAAATCCCGATCTCCATACGGCGGTCTCCGCGCCGGGATCAGACGCGCCGTCCCATCCAGGACGGACGACCCATTCTAGCCCCACCAGCCGCCGAGATATCGTCCATAGTCGCATTTTTCATAACGCGCGGCCTGCCTCTCGTAATCCTGGATGGAAATAAAGCCCTGCGACAGGGCGATCTCTTCCGGGCAGGCAATTTTGAAGCCCTGCCGCTTTTCGAGCGTACGGACGAATTCGGCCGCCTCCAGCAGGCTGTCCGGCGTGCCGGTATCGAGCCAGGCGTAGCCGCGCCCCATGATCGACACCTGGAGGCGGCCTTGCTCGAGATAGGCGCGATTGACGTCGGTGATCTCATATTCGCCCCGCGCCGAGGGCTTGAGCTTCGCCGCGATATCGACGACGGACGCGTCATAGAAATAGAGGCCCGCGACCGCCCAGTTGGACTTCGGCTGCCTCGGCTTTTCCTCGATCGAGACGGCGCGCATCGTTTCGTCGAACTCCACGACGCCGTAGCGCTCCGGATCGACGACGTGATAGGCGAAGACGGTGCCGCCCTCCTTGTAGGCGCGTGCATCCGCCATCAGCTTCGGCAGGCCGTGGCCGAAGAAGATATTGTCGCCGAGAATGAGACAGGAGGGCGAATTTCCAATGAAGCCGGCGCCGATGACGAAGGCCTGGGCCAGGCCTTCGGGCTTCGGTTGAACGGCGTAGGAGAGCGCGAGCCCCCATTGCGAGCCATCGCCCAGCAGATGCTGGAACAACGGCATGTCATGCGGCGTGGAAATGACGAGGATCTGGCGGATGCCCGCGAGCATAAGCGTCGTCAGCGGATAGTAGATCATCGGCTTGTCATAGACCGGCAGGATCTGCTTGCTGATCGCCAAGGTCATCGGATGCAGCCGCGTGCCGCTGCCTCCGGCGAGAATGATGCCCTTCATGACCGTTCCTCGCAAACAAGCGCCTCGCATCCCGCGCGCCCAAGAAGCCCATCCACCACTTTCTCCGTCGATTGTCGCCAATGCGGCAGCGCGATACCGTAGATCCGTCCGAGTTTTTCGCCCGAAAGCCTGGAATTTCCCGGCCGCCTGACAGGCGACGGATAGCGGTCCGAGGAAATCGGGAGCACCGTGACGGGTTTGCGACCATACATTTCGGCGGCTCGGAATATCGCGCACGCGAAATCCGCCCAGCTCGCCTCGCCCGAGCCCGCCAGATGGAAGACGCCGCGATATCTCGCGTTGCGATCCTCCACCATCCGGCGTGCGGCCAGGATCATGGCCCGGGCGATGTCCTCGGCGGAGGTCGGGCAGCCTCGCTGGTCGTCGACCACCGAAAGCGTCTCGCGGGTTTCGCCGAGCCTGAGCATGGTCTTGAGAAAGTTCTCTCCGTAAGGCGAATAGATCCAGGCGGTCCTGAAAATGGCATGGTTGCCGGTTGCCGCGGCGACCAGTTGCTCGCCCGCGAGCTTGGAAGCGCCGTAAACGGAGGTCGGGCCAGTCGGATCGGCCTCGACATAGCGACCCGCCTTGGTGCCGTCGAAGACATAATCGGTCGAAAGATGGAGCACCGGCGCGCCCAGTCTCGCCGCCGCCGTCGATACGGCGCCGGCGCCGGCGGCATTGATCGAGAATGCGAGGTCCTTCTCGGTCTCCGCCTTGTCGACCATGGTATAGGCCGCCGCCGAGACGATTGCATGGGGACGCGCCGAAGCCAGTGCAGGGAACACCGAAGCGGGATCGGCGAGGTCGAGCTCCGGTCGCCCGACGGGAATGACATCCACGCCCATGGCCGGACCGAGCGCCGCCATCGCGCGCGCCACCTGCCCATGCCCGCCGGTTATCGCGATGCGGATCCTGGTCACGACTGCCCCTCCAGGACACCGAGGCGTTCGCCGGCATAGACCGTGTCGCGCAGCGGCCGCCACCACCATTCGTTGTCGAGATACCAGGCGACCGTCTTTTCGATGCCGCGCTCGAAATTCTCCCGGGCGCGCCAACCGAGATCGGTTTCGAGCCGCGTGGCGTCGATCGCATAACGCGCGTCATGTCCCGGCCGGTCGGGAACGTACCGGATAAGCGCCGCGTGCGGATAAGCCTTCGGCCTGAGCCTGTCCAGCACAGCGCAGATCCAGGTCACGACATCGATGTTCCGCCGCTGGTTGCGGCCTCCGACATTGTATTTCCTCCCGGGCCGGCCCTTCGAGACGATGAGATGGAGCGCGCGGGCATGATCCTCGACATAGAGCCAATCGCGGATATTCGCGCCCCGGCCATAGACGGGGATCGGCTTGCCTTCGAGCGCGTTCAGGATGACGAGCGGGACCAGCTTTTCCGGGAAGTGATAGGGGCCGTAATTGTTGGAGCAGTTCGACACCACCACCGGCAGGCCATAGGTTCGATGCCATGCGACCGCCAGATGGTCGCTGGCGGCTTTCGACGCCGAATAGGGCGAGGACGGATCATAAGGGGTATCTTCATCGAACAGGCCGCGATCGCCGAGGGAACCATAGACCTCGTCGGTCGAGACATGCAGGAAGCGGAAGCCGTCCCGCGTCTCCCCCGCAAGACCGCTCCAGTAGCGGCGGGCCGCCTCGAGCAGCGAGAACGTTCCCATCACGTTAGTCTCCATGAAGGCGGCCGCGCCGGTGATCGAACGGTCGACATGGCTTTCGGCGGCGAGATGCATCACGCGGTCGGGCCGAAAGTCCTCGAAAATCTCCGCCATGGCGCGTCCGTCGCGGATATCGGCCTTCCGGAACCGGTATCCCGGCGNNNGTTCTCGATGGTCCTGAGCGAGGCGAGATTGCCGGCATAGGTGAGCTTGTCGACATTGAGCACTTCGGCGCCGACATCGCGTATCAGATGCCGCACGAGGGCCGAACCGATGAAGCCGGCGCCGCCGGTGACCAGAAAGCGCATTATCCGGCAAGCTCCAGATTGGGGGAGAGGGAGGAGACGGGTGCGAGATCGGCGAGGCGAGGCAGCGCCCTGTCCCTGTCCGAAAGGACCGCGTCGCTTTCCGCCACCGGCCAGGCGATACCGATATCGGGATCGTTCCACGACACACCCCGCTCGTCCCTGGCGCTATAGGGCGCCGTGACCTTGTATTGGACGACCGTGCCGGGTTCGAGCGTGACGAAACCGTGGGCGAAACCGGCGGGAAGCCAGATCTGCGCGCCGTTCGCGGCGGAAAGTTCGGCGCCGACCCATCGGCCGTAGCTCGGCGACCCCCGGCGAATATCGACGGCGACATCGAAGATCGCGCCGGCGACGCAACGCACGAGCTTGCCCTGCGCGAATGGGTCGAGCTGGAAATGGAGGCCCCGCACGGTGCCGCTCGCCGCCGAGAAGGACTGGTTCTCCTGAACGAAAGTCACGTCGGCGACGTTCTCGCGGAACCAGAGATCCCGGAACACCTCCGAGAAATAGCCACGCCGGTCACCGAAGCGAACGGGCACGATCCTGACGATACCGGCGAGGGGAAAATATTCGAGGTCCATGCGAGCCTCCAATGCTGGAGGCAATAGACACACAATTTCCACGCCGATCTACGTGGCAAAAAAGTTGCATTGACTCGGGCGCCGGATGAGGTCCGCCTGATCCCCGGCAACGGCGATGCGCCTTTCGGATAGGGAGGCTACGCCGAAAGGCGGATCGATTCACCTTCCGATGCATGGATGGAGGCCGGACGTTTCGCCGGCTACGCGGTCGCGCCGCGGGCTCGCTCGCCTATTCGCTATTCCCGCCGCCGAAATGATCGTCGAGAATGACGCTGACCTCGCAATTGCCGGCATTGACATATCTGAACAGTCGATCCGTGACCGTTCCCTGGTAGCTGGATCTGCCCGGCACCGAAGACAACCCGATATGGACCACATCGCCGATATTGGGGATCATCCCGCCGCCATTGGTTTCGAAATGAGCGATGTTCGGCGGGCCGGCCACCGATACGTGGCCTTTTTTTAAATGGAGGAAGTTCACCAGATAATGCATGAATGGCTCCTCTTCCCGAAAGGACGTCCGGAGAACGGCAACACACACCAATTCATGAAGCGTCTGGTTCCGGGCGGTCGCGCTGGGCGAAGGGCGGCAAATCCCGATCTGCCGCGTGACAAGAAAAGATGAGGTTGCCCCGCCCGGAGATAGGCATGATCGCATGGGACCACGCAGTTCGTTAAGTCATCCCTTAGCGGTAAATCCGTCGTGGGCTTACATGACAGGGTAATTTTCGACTGACCGATACCGGTTTGCGGCCGCTCCGCGCGCCCCGGTCGGCGCGTCACGGAAATCTTGCGTCCGTGGCGTCGATGACCGCTTCATCATTTCGGCGAGGACATCTCGCATCCGGATGCACGCACGGCAGGTAGAAATCGTCGCCTCGCGCGGCCGATGACGGCTAAGATCTTCAAATCCTAATACGAACGGAGTATATCGCCGCGCTCCTATCGACGAGCGGATCATACTCTCGGATCATAGAGAATGACGGCGATATCCGGAAGCCTCACAGGTCCGGCCTTTCCGGCCACGAACTGCATGAGGCATGGGACGAACATCACGATCAGGACGAGGCGAT
>JAGRLJ010000317.1 GCA_020441805.1 Rhizobiaceae bacterium | reverse complement strand
CACACCGTCAACCAGGACGGTGTATTCGCCCTCGCGGTCGTTTGTGCTTTCGTATTTGACATCCAGGGCCGTTGCGCTCTCCAACGTGCTGAGGTTGGACGTCGGTACTGCCAACTTCATAACGTTCCGTGAATCGCGTAGCGGTGACCCTAGATGCACTGCCGGACGCGAAGCTCCCGTCTGTTCCCCGCAAGGAATTAACGCGCCAGCAGATTGCCCGTATTCTCACCCGGTTCACTGGTATGTGAAGATGGACCCCATTCCAGCTAAGGGTATGTGAGGAAACCGAAAATCGCTTGTGATGACGGAGCATGCAAGTATCTGATTTTCTTGACCTGCAGGTTCAAGGGTAGTTGATGAGCCATGCCCGCGACAAGGTCGATCGCATCAACAAGGCGATGGACGAGCAGAAGAAGACGATCGACCAGTTCGTGCTGAAGAAGGCGCGGCCGGCGCTCGGGGGCGATGCGGGAAGCGTCGAGCAGATGGAGCACAAGGCGGCCTTCGAGACCTATATCAGGCGCGGCGACGACAGCGGGCTGCGCGCGCTGGAGGAAAAGGCGTTCTCGACCGGCACGGCCTCGGACGGCGGCTACCTGGTGCCGAACGAGACCGATACCGAGATCGGCCGTCGCCTCTCCGCCGTCTCGCCGGTCCGGGCGCTCGCCACGGTGCGGCAGGTGTCGGGCCACGTGCTGAAGAAGCCCTTCGCGCTGGCCGGGCTCTCGACCGGCTGGGTGTCGGAGACCGGCGCGCGGACCGAGACGACGACGCCCGCGCTCGCCGAGCTCACCTTCGAGACGATGGAACTCTATGCCATGCCGGCGGCGACGCAGGGCCTGCTCGACGATGCGGCGGTGGACATCGAAAGCTGGATCGCCTCGGAAGTCGACATCGTCTTCGCCGAGCAGGAAGGCGCCGCCTTCGTCTCGGGCAATGGCACCAACCGGCCGAAAGGCTTCCTCGGCTATACGAATGTCGAGAATGGCAGCTGGAGCTGGGGCAATATCGGCTATCTGGCGACGGGGGTCGCCGGCGGCTTCGCCGCGAGCGGGCCGGGCGACATCCTGATCGATGCCGCCTATGCGCTGAAGGCGGGCCATCGCCAGAATGCGCATTATGTGATGAACCGCACGACGCAGGCGGCGATCCGCAAATTCAAGGACGACAATGGCAACTATCTCTGGCAGCCGCCGTCGGCGGTCGGCCAGCCGGCGACGCTGATGGGCTTTCCGGTGGCGGAAGCCGAGGACATGCCGGACATCGCGACCAACGCCTTCCCGATCGCGGTGGGCGATTTCCGCGCCGGCTATCTCGTGGTCGACCGCATGGGCGTGCGCGTGCTGCGCGATCCCTATTCGGCCAAGCCCTACGTGCTGTTCTACACGACGAAACGCGTCGGCGGCGGCGTGCAGAATTTCGAGGCGATCAAGCTCGTGAAGTTCGGCGTGAGCTGAACGCGCGGGCCGCCGGACATATATGTCCGGNNGCCCGTCCCGTGATCAGGAATCCGGATCGCATTCGGTGATCTCGCAGGTCTGATCGGTCGTCGCGCGCGTGGCGCATTCCGATAGCGCGCGATCGACCGCATCGTCCTGGTCGTCGTAATTGTAGCTATAGCCGTAGGTGCCGTTCTCGGAGACTGCGATACAGCCCCAGGCATAGGCGTTTCCGGTCGAGCCGAAGGCGGCCGCGGCGAACGCCGCAGCGGTGAAAACAATCCGAATCTTGTTCACGGATTTCCCCCAGAGGGCGAGCGCGACCTCGCCCGGACGGGTCCGGAAGGACCATCCCTTCCGCAGACTCGCCACAGCAGTAAGCCAGCAAATCCGGTCGGCCGCAAGACGGTGGACCCCCCCGGCAACGCACCGTCTTGCGGGCGACGATCCGCCCATTTTCCAGGATATCGCGACGTGACCCATGCCCTCATCACCCCGCCTGAAGCGGAGCCGATCACCCTCGGCGAATTCAAGGCCCATCTCCGGATCGACGACGGCGACGAGGACGCGCTGCTCGCCGATCTTGCCCGCGCGGCGCGGGACCATCTCGAACGCATGACGGGACTGGCCCTGATCAACCAGGGCTGGCGGCTGTTCCTCGACGACTGGCCGGAATCGGGCACGATCGACCTGGTCCGAGGCCCGGTGACGGCCATCGATGCCGTGCGGTTCTACGACGAGGCGGGCGAGGCGGTGGAAATGCCGCTTGCCGGCCATGTGCTCGACGGCGCGCGCCGGCCGGCGCGGCTCTGGATACGCGGCCGGCCGGACCCGCGCCGGGCGATCAACGGCATCGAGGTGGATTTCACCGCGGGCTTCGGCGAGAGCGGCGCGGATGTGCCCGATACGCTCAGGCGCGCGCTGCTGCTGCATGCCGCCCATATGTACGAGTTCCGGGGCGCGGTGCCGGTGGAATTACAGCCGGCCTCGATCCCCGAGGGCTACGACCGGCTCGTCGCGCCCTTCCGGATGAGGAGGCTCTGATGAATGTCACCTTTCTCGATGCGGGCCGGCTGACCACGCGGCTCGACCTCGAAGCGCCCGTGGAACTGCCGGACGGACAGGGCGGGGCGACGCTCGGCCATGCGGCCGAATCGAGCCACTGGGCGCGGATCGAGCCGGTTTCGGCGGAGCGGGCCGAACTCGGCCATGCCGAGCGCCAGTCGGTCACTCACCGCATATGGATCCGGCACGCCGCCGGCGTCGTGGCCGGCAAGCGCTTCCGGCGGGGCGCGCGGATTTTCGAGATCCTCACCGTGCACGATCCCGACGAGACCCGGCGCTATCTCGTCTGCCGCGCCAGGGAGGGTTAGGATGACCGGATCGGCAAACGCGCTTCAGGCAGCCATCTATCAACGGCTTGCGGAGGACCCCGACCTTTTGGCGATGATCGGCCCGGGCTCGGTCTTCGACCGGCGGATGACCGGCAGGCCGATGCCCTATCTTGTGCTGGGCGGCATCGTGACATCGGATTTCGGGCCGGATGCCGAGGAACATCTGGTTACGATCGAGGCCTGGTCGGACGCCGAGGGCCGCAGGCAGGTGCAGGCGATCGCGGCGCGGGTGAAGCAATTGCTCGACGACGCGCCGCTCGCGCTTTCCGGCGTCTCGCTGGTCGGACTTCTGTTCCGGACCATGCGCGCGCGCCGCGAGCCCGGGACCAGGGCGCAAATGGTCGAAATGCGCTTCCGGGCCGTGACGGAAGGCTGATTTCCCCCGATCGGCAAGGCGCTCTCGCGGGCGCCATTCTCAATTTCAGGAAAGGATTTCCGATGACGGCGCAGAAAGGCAAGGACCTGCTGTTGAAGGTCCATAACGGCTCGTCCTACGAGACCGTGGCGGGGCTGAGATCGCGGCGCATCGCCTTCAATGCGGAGGCGGTGGACATCACCGATGCCGAGAGCGCCGGCCGCTGGCGGGAACTGCTCGCGGGCGCCGGGGTCAAGCGGGCGGCGCTGTCGGGATCGGGGATCTTCAAGGACCAGGCGTCGGACGCCACCGTGCGGGCGGCCTTTTTCGACGGCGCGATCCTCGACTGGCAGGTGCTGATCCCGGATTTTGGCACGGTGACGGGCCTGATGCAGGTGACCGCGCTCGAATATTTCGGCCAGCACAATGGCGAGGTGATGTTCGACCTTGCGCTGGAAAGCGCGGGCGCGCTCGTCTTCGGAGCGCTCTGATGCGGCCGGGCAGGGCGAACCGCCAGCGCGGCGAGATCGAGGCGGTGATCGACGGCGAGCGGCGCATCCTCTGCATGACGCTCGGCGCGCTGGCCGAGCTGGAAACGGCGTTCGGCGTCGATAATGTCGCCGATCTGGCCGGCCGTTTCTCGGGCGGGAAGATCGGCGCCCGGGACGTCCTGGCGATCGTCGCGGCCGGACTGCGCGGCGGCGGCAATGTCGTTGCCGACGCCGATCTCGACGACATGCGGGTCGAGGGGGGGATCGCCGGGGCGATGCGGCTTGCCGCGCGGCTGCTCGAAAGCGCCTTCGCGCCGGAGGAACCGCCCGAAAACCCTTGAGAGCCGCAGCGGCCCGTCCGGCCGATGCCCGTCCGCCGCCCTTTCCCTGGGACGCGGCCCTGCATTTCGGCCTCGGGCTGCTGCGGCTTGCTCCGGACGCATTCTGGGCGCTGAGCCTGCGTGAACTGATGGCGATGGGCGGCGGCTCGCGGGCGGCGGCGCCGATGGACCGGACGGCGCTTGCGGCCCTGATGCGGCGCTGGCCGGACCGGCGCTAGCTTTTTTCCATCAACGTCCGGCGGGGCATCGTCCCCTGCCGGCTGGCTCGTGGAGGGCGCATGGAACCCGACGATATCGAGGAGGCGCTTACGGGCGCCGAGGAACTGGCCAAGGTGCTGGACGACCTGGAGGCGCGATCGCGCTCCTTCGGCACGGCGCTGACCTCGGCGCTCAAGGGCGCCGTGCTCGACAGCGACAGCCTGGTCGAAGTACTCCAGAACATCGCATACCGCTTCTCGTCGATCTCGCTCGATGTCGGCCTCAAGCCGCTCGAGACCTCGGTCTCCTCGCTCGTCTCGGGTGCGAGCAACGCGCTTTCCGGCGCGCTCGGCTTCTCCCACGGCGGCGTGCCCGGCCGGGTGCAGGCCTTCGCAACCGGCGGCATCGTTTCCCAGCCGACCTATTTCCCGATGCCCGGCGGCACCGGGCTGATGGGCGAGGCCGGGGCCGAGGCGATCATGCCGCTCCGGCGGGGCCCCGACGGCCGGCTGGGCGTGGCGGCGGGCGACGGCGGGACGCCGGTGCAGATCGTCTTCAACGTCCATGCGACGGATGCCGGCAGTTTCCGCAAGTCCGAAGGCCAGATCAATGCGATGCTGACGCGGGCCGTCGGGCGCGGGCGCAGGGGAGTTTGAACCATGCCGTCATTCCACGAAGTCCGCTTTCCGCTCCGGCTGGCGCTCGGCACCTCGGGCGGGCCCTGGCGTCGGACCGACATCGTCGCGCTTTCGAACGGGCGGGAGAGCCGCAATAGTCGCTGGAAGGATGCACGCCGCCGCTACGACGCCGGATCGGGTATCCGTTCGGTGAGCGACCTTTACGCGGTCGTCGCCTTTTTCGAGGCGCGTGCGGGCCAGCTCTACGGCTTCCGCTTCACCGACCCGGTCGATTTCCAGTCCTGCGGGCCGGAGGAAACGCTGTCGCCGGCGGACCAGTTCCTGGGCTTCGGAGATGGCGCGCGGCGGGATTTCCAGCTCGTCAAGCACTATGCGGATGCGGGCGGCGCGACGGAGCGGACGATCGCCAAGCCGCAGGCGGGGACGGTGCTGGTCTCCGTCGCCGGCGCGGCGCTCGATCCCGGCGATTATGCCGTGGACCACGCGACCGGCGTCGCGACGCTCTCCGCGCCGCCGGACAACGGTCTCGCGGTCCGCGCCGGCTACCGTTTCGACGTGCCGGTGCGGTTCGACACCGACCGGATCGAGGTCGACCTCCAGGCGTTCCAGGCCGGACGCATTCCATCGATTCCCCTGATCGAGGTGAAGCCATGAGGACCCTGTCCGCACCCTTGCAGGCGCATCTCGAGGAAGAGGCGACGACGCTCTGCCATGCCTGGCGCGTGACGCGGCGGACCGGCGCCGTGCTCGGTTTCACCGATCACGACCACGACCTTGCCTTCGACGGCACGACCTTTCGCGCGGCGAGCGGCTTGGAGGCCAGCGACTGGGAGACGGCGGGCGGGCTTGCGGCATCGACCGGCGAAGTGGCCGGGGCGCTGACATCCGAGGCGATCACCGAGGCCGATGTGGCGGCCGGAAAATATGACGGCGCGAAAGTCGAGGCATTTCTCGTCAACTGGGCCGATCCCGATCAGAATATCAGGCTGCGGATCGCCGAGATCGGCGAGGTGACCCGTTCGAACGGCATCTTCCGCGCCGAATTGCGCGGGCTCTCCCACAGGCTCGACGAAAGCCGCGGCCGGATCTATTCGCGGCGCTGCGATGCCCGGTTCGGCGATGCCAGATGCGGCAAGAATGCCGGAAGCGATACCTGGCGCGGCACCGGGACGGTGGTGTCGGCGGATGTCGATCGCATGACCGCGCTCGGTATCGATGCCTTTGTGCCCGGTTTCTTCCGCTATGGCTGGCTCCGCTTCACGAGCGGCGCGAATGCAGGGATCAAGATGGATGTCGAAAGCCACCGCAAAAGCGGCGGCGAGGTTGCGATCAGCTTCTGGATGCCGTTGGCCGTCCCACCCGCGCCGGGCGACACTTTCGACATCACCGCCGGTTGCGACAAGACATTCGAGACCTGCAAGGTGAAATTCGAGAACCAGCGCAATTTCCGGGGCTTCCCGCATATGCCCGGCGCAGACTTCGCCTATGCCTATGCCGATGGCGAAACCGAGCATGACGGCGGGCCGCTCTATGAATGAGGTCGTGCGCATCGCCCGGAGCTGGATCGGCACGCCTTACCGCCACCAGGGCGCGCGCAAGGGCGTGGGCTGCGACTGCCTCGGCCTCGTGCGCGGCATCTGGCGCGAGATCCACGGCGAGGAGCCGGAAGCGCCGCCGCCCTACGGCATGGACTGGGCCGAGCGGAGCGGCGAGGAGCGGCTGCATGCGGCGGCGCTGCGCCATTTCGGCCGACCGGTGGCGACGGCCTCGATGGCGCCGGGCGACCTCATGCTGTTCCGGTGGCAGGAGGGGATCGCGGCCAAGCATCTCGGCATCCTGTCCGATGCCGGGCATTTCATCCATGCCTATGAGCCGGCGGGCGTGATCGAGAGCGCGCTGGTGCCGAGCTGGCGGCGGCGCGTGGCCTGGGTGTTCCGCTGGCCGGCGCGGTGCTGATATGGTAATCCTCTCCGGTAAATCGCGGTGAATGTGGTTCGCATTCCGGGGGCGCCCCGCTCGCCACGCGCAATGTCCGTGATTTCGATCATCTCGGACCCGACGTCGTAAATCCCCGGGATTTTCGCGCCCAGGCGCTTCCTCCCCACCTCCCCACGGAGACATATCCATGGCAACGCTTCTGTTGCAG
>JAGRLJ010000316.1 GCA_020441805.1 Rhizobiaceae bacterium | reverse complement strand
GGCGGCGCCTACGACGTCATGGCGTCGAAACACCTTCGCGGCGACGTCAACTATGCCTGGCCGACCGCCGAGATCGCGGTAATGGGCGCCAAGGGCGCCGTGGAAATCCTCTACCGCGCCGAGTTGAACGACAAGGAGAAGATCGCGACGCGTACCGCCGATTACGAAAAGCGCTTCGCCAACCCCTTCGTCGCCGCCGAGATGGGCTTCATCGATGACGTGATCACGCCGCACGCAACCCGCAAGCGCGTCGCCCGCGCCTTCGCGTCATTGAAGAACAAGGATTTGCAGAACCCCTGGAAGAAACACGACAACATTCCGTTGTGAGGCAAGCCATGCGCGTATCCTTCCCTGACCACGAACCCACACCCGCCGAGCTTCGCCGCGACCATTGGCAGATGATGGGCTTCCTCGCGCTCAATGCCGCGATCGGCGTCCTTGCCGGCATCGGCGTCGCGGCTTCGCTCATGTGGCTCGATGTCGGCGGGCTCGGGCAGCGCATCGCGCACGCTTCCAACCCTTTCCTGCCAGTGCTGCTGATCACTGCGCCGCTGGCGCTCACCTTCGGCGCAGCGGCAGCCGCTTCCGCCATCATGATGATGCCTTACAAGAAGAAATTCGGGCGCTGATGCCCGCCGACAAGAACACAAGTGTGACAAGGAAACCAGATGACCGACGAAAACAAGTTCCCGCCTGAAAAGAACCTGCCCGCCGGCTATGTGCCGCCGAAAGTGTGGAAATGGGACAAGGAGAATGGCGGTAACTTCGCCAACATCAACCGGCCAATCGCCGGCCCGACGCATGACAAGGAACTGCCCGTCGGCAAGCATCCGCTGCAGCTCTATTCGCTCGCCACGCCGAACGGCGTGAAGGTGACGATCATGCTGGAGGAACTGCTCGCCGCCGGCCACAAGGACGCGGAATACGACGCCTGGCTCATCAATATCGGTGACGGCAACCAGTTCGGTTCCGGCTTCGTCGACATCAATCCCAACTCGAAGATTCCGGCGATGATGGATCATGCGCCGAAGGGCGGCGGCAAACCCATCCGCCTGTTCGAGAGCGCGTCGATCCTGTTCTATCTCGCGGAGAAATTCGGCGCCTTCCTGCCGACTGACGTTCGCAAGCGTGCCGAGACCATGAACTGGCTGTTCTGGCAGATGGGTTCTGCTCCCTTTCTCGGCGGCGGCTTCGGCCACTTCTACGCCTATGCCCCGATGAAGATCGAATACGCCATCAACCGCTACGCCATGGAGGTCAAGCGCCAGCTTGACGTGCTCGACCGGCATCTGGCGGACAACCGCTATATGGCCGGCGACGACTACACCATCGCCGACATGGCGATCTGGCCCTGGTACGGCCGTCTCGCCGCCGGCGGCGCCTATGAATCGGGCGAGTTCCTGCAGGTCCATGAATACAGGAACGTCGGCCGCTGGACCGACGAGATCGACGCGCGTGCGCCGGTGAAACGCGGCAAGATGGTCAACAAGGCCTTCGGCGAACTCTCCGAGCAATTGCGCGAACGCCACGATGCCTCCGATTTCGAGACGAGGACGCAGGACAAGGTAGAAGCGGCCGAATAATCGCCGGCAAGGCCGCCGCATCGCATTCGGGTAGGAAAAGAATGTTCAAGAAAATACTCATCGCCAATCGCGGCGAGATCG
>JAGRLJ010000315.1 GCA_020441805.1 Rhizobiaceae bacterium | reverse complement strand
GATCTGATGCGCATCTTCGGTTCGGAACGCATGGATTCTATGCTGCAGAAGCTCGTCCTCAAGGACGGCGAGGCGATCTTCCATCCCTGGATCAACAAGGCGCTGGAGCGCGCCCAGAAGAAGGTCGAGGCCCGCAATTTCGACGTCCGCAAGAACCTCCTGAAGTTCGACGACGTGCTCAACGACCAGCGCAAGGTCATCTACGAGCAGCGCCTCGAGCTCATGGATGCCGAGAGCATCGCCGACATGGTCGAGGACATGCGCGAGGAGGTGATCCAGTCGATCACGCCGCGCTTCATGCCCGAGCGCGCCTATGCCGAGCAGTGGGACGTCAAGGGCCTGAGCGAGGAGGTCCTGAAGACGCTCAATCTCGACCTTCCGATCGAGGAATGGGCCGCCGAGGAAGGCATTGCCGAAGACGACATCACCAACCGCATCCGCGATGCCGTGGACGCGGAGATGAAGGCCAAGCGCGCGCGCTTCGGCGACGAGCTGATGAACTATGTCGAGCGCTCCGTGCTGATGCAGACACTCGACCATCTCTGGCGCGACCATATCGTCAACCTCGATCATCTCCGCTCGGTCGTCGGCTTCCGCGGCTACGGCCAGCGCGATCCGTTGCAGGAATACAAGCAGGAGGCCTTCGAGCTCTTCCAGGCGCTGCTCGCCAATCTGCGCAACACGGTGGTGAGCCAGCTCACGCGGGTCGAGCTGGTGCAGAACGCGCCGGCGATGGAAGAACTTCCCGAGATGGAAGGTCATCACATCGACGCCTCCACCGGCGAAGACGATTTCCTGGAAGGAACGCCGATCGGTGGCAGTATCTTCGCCGCGACCGGCGCCGACCGCGATCCGGACGATCCGTCGAGCTGGGGCGAGGTGGGCCGCAACGAGCCGTGCCCCTGCGGTTCCGGCAAGAAATACAAGCATTGCCACGGCGCCTACCAGACGGCGTGAGCCCAGGCGACAGCGCGAAGCCTTTTCTTTTTGACGCATTGCCAGCCGCGGGATGGACATGGCATAGACCACCCTCCTTTGGCCCAATGCGGGAGAAGTCCTCGGAATGTTCGTCGGCAAGAAGCTCGTCTATCTCCAGATGCAGAAGACCGGCAGCACCCATGTCACCAAGGTGCTGAAGCAGAATATCAAGGGCAAGACCCGCGAGCGCCATGAGCAGCTGGAAGACTATGCGGCCTTCGCGGATCGCCCGATCATCTCGTCGGTCCGCAATCCCTGGGACTGGTATGTCTCGCTCTGGGCCTTCGGCTGCTCGGGCGGCGGCGGCTTCCACAAATACCTGATCCACAATCCGTGGAGCGAGATACGCCATGCGATCCGCTACCGGAAAGCTGGCGCGGTCGTCGGTTCTCTCGTCCGGCTCGTCACCCGGATCGGGCGCCGTCCCGACTGGAAGGCGCTCTATTCCGACGCCAGGAACGAAGCGAATTTCCGCATCTGGCTCAAGCTGGTGCTCGGCGCCGAGGGTCTGCACATCGCCAAGGAAGGCTATGCCGCAAGCCCGGTCAGGAATGTCATCGGCTTCATGACCTTCCGGTTCCTGGCGCTGACCACCGCCTATGACAAATGGAACGGTCTCGGCCGCAAGGCGGGCACCTATGAAGAGCTCGCGGCTTTCGCCGATGCCCACACCGTCACCAGTCGCATTCTTCGCATGGAGAGCCTGAACGAGGAACTGCTCGATCTCCTCACCTCGGTGGGCAAGACGATTTCGATGGAAGACCTCGAAGCGATCGGCAAGACCAACGCCTCCAGCCACCGCAAATACGACACTTATTACGACGACGAGACCTACAGGCTGGTGGCCGAACGCGACCGCTTCATCATCGAGCGCTACGGCTATACGATGTTCTGACCCCTGCCACATCGGGGCTTCGGCCCGGATCGTCGTTTGACAAAGCCCCGTGTTTGCCGGATCGTGATGCCAGGCTGCGGTATCCTGCCGTACCAGCCGGGGAGGTCACGATGAGCAATCATGTCTACAAGAAAGTGGAACTTGTCGGCAGTTCCCAAACCTCGGTCACCGACGCGATCGAAACCGCGATCACGCGGGCTTCGAAGACGATGCGGAACCTCGACTGGTTCGAGGTCGACCAGATCCGGGGACATGTCAAGGACGGCGAGATCGAGTATTATCAGGTGGTCATGAAGGTCGGTTTCCGGATCGACGACTGAACCGCCGGTCCCTGTCCTGCCGTGAAGGCGCCCTGTTTCATGGCCGATCGGCCACCAGCATGTAATTTACATCCATATCCTTCGACAGGTTCCACCGGTTCTGGATCGGATTGAAGAACACGCCGGTCTGGTCGGTCACCGTCATGCCCGACGCCGTAAGCGGCGCCTCGATCTCCCCGGGCCGCACCAGCTTTTCATATTGATGCGTGCCGCGCGGCAGCCAGCGCAGGATATTCTCCGCCGCGACGATGGCGAGCGCCGCGGCCTTGACGGTGCGGTTGATCGTGGCGACGAACATCAGGCCGCCGGGCTTGACCATGGCGGCGCAGGTCTCGATGAAGAAAGGCACGTCGGAAACGTGCTCGACCACTTCCATATTGAGCACGATGTCGAATTTCTCGCCATCGGCGGCGAGCGCCTCTGCGGTGACGGCGCGATAATCCACCACCGCGCCCGACTGCCCGGCATGGGTTTGGGCGATGCGGATATTCTTTTCCGACGCATCGGCGCCCAGCACATTGGCGCCCATCCGCGACACCGGCTCGGACAGCAGCCCGCCGCCGCAACCGATATCGAGCACGCGCAGCCCCTCGAGCGGCCGATGGGTCTTCGGATCGCGGCCGAACTGGCGGCAGGCGCGGTCGCGGATATATTCGAGCCGCACCGGATTGAATTTGTGCAGGGGCTTGAACTTGCCGGCCGGGTCCCACCATTCCGCCGCCATGGCGGAGAAACGGTCCACTTCGGCCTGGTCGATGGTGGTCTTGGCCGCTTCGGTCATGGTGCTGCTCCCGGATGCTGGTTCCAGCAAGCTATATAGGGCCATCGGGCCTATCGCGACAATTCTTTTGCCGCGGCCTCCAGCCCGCCGAGCGTCAAGGGATACATGCGCCCGCCGAACAACTGTCGGATCAGGCCGATCGACGGCGTGTAGCTCCAGTGGCCCTCGGGCACCGGATTGAGCCAGACGGACTTGCGGAAATGCCCCGTCATTCGGTCGAGCCAGGCCATGCCGGCCTCCTTGTTCCAGTGCTCCACCGATCCGCCCGGCATGGTAATCTCGTAAGGGCTCATCGAGGCGTCGCCGGCGAAGATCACCTTGTAGTCCGGACCGTAGGTGCGGATCACGTCGAGCGTGTCGATCATCGAGGCGCGGCGGCGATGGTTGTCCTTCCAGACGCCCTCGTAGAGGCAATTGTGGAAATAGAAATATTCGAGCTGGCGGAATTCGGATTTCGCCGCCGAGAACAGTTCCTCGGCGATCTTGAGATGGTCGTCCATCGAGCCGCCGATATCGAAGAACATCAGGAGCTTGACCCGGTTCTTCCGCTCCGGGCGGGTCTTGACGTCGAGCCAGCCGTGCTCGGCCGTCGAGCGGATCGTGTCGTCGAGGTCGAGTTCTTCTTCCGCGCCGTCGCGCACCCAGCGGCGGAGCCGCTTCAGCGCCACCTTGATGTTGCGGGTGCCAAGCTCGACCGTATCGTCGAGATTGCGGAAGGCGCGCTCGTCCCACACTTTCACCGCGCGGCGATGGCGCGATTCCGCCTGCCCGATCCGGACGCCCTCGGGATTGTAGCCGCCGGCGCCGAAGGGCGAGGTGCCACCGGTGCCGATCCATTTCGAGCCGCCTTGATGCCGGCCCTTCTGCTCTTCCAGGCGCTGCTTCAGCGTTTCCATCAGCGTGTCGAAGCCGCCGAGCGCTTCCACCAGGCGCCTCTCCTCCTCGGTGAGATGCCTGTCGGCCAGTCGCCGGAGCCATTCCTCCGGCAGGTCGCGGACATCGATCGCGGCCTGGCCGGATACCGATTCCACACCCTTGAAATAGTGGGCGAAGACGCGGTCGAAACGGTCGATGAAGCGCTCGTCCTTCACCAGCGCCGCGCGGGCGAGGAAATAGAAGGCCTCGATATCGTCATCCGCTATATGGGCGTCCATCCCCTCCATCAGCATCAGGAATTCCCGGAGCGTGACCGGAACCTTCGCCGCCTTGAGTTCGAGGAAGAAGGGGATGAACATCGGGCTCTACGCCTCCTCCAGCACCCTGGCCGGAAGGCCGACCCCGTCGAGATCGTATTCCGTCGTCTGGTAGACCTGGTTGATCCAGTTGCCGAACAGGAGATGGGCATGGCTCCGCCAGCGGTTGAGCGGGAGCCGGGTCGCATCGTCCTCGGGGAAGTAATTCTCCGGCAGCCCGATCTCGACGCCCGCCGCGCGGTCGCGGAAATATTCGTCGGCGAGCGAGGTCGAGTCATATTCCACGTGGTTGAACATATAGAGCCGGTTGCCGCGCTTCTCGGCCACGAGGCAGAGACCGGTCTTGTCCGAGGTCATCAGCACTTCGAGACCCGAATCCGGACGGATGTCCTTTTCCAGCACGTCCGTCCAGCGCGATACCGGCACGGCGAAATCGTCCGAGAAACCGAGCAGATAGGGCGAGGACGGATTGAGAATGCGATGGCGATAGACGCCGAAGGCCTTTTCCGACAGCGTGTATTTCGGCACGCGGTGGAAATGGTAGATCGCCGCCATCGCGCCCCAGCAGATATTGAGCGTCGAATGGACATTGGTCTCCGTCCAGTCGAAGATCGCCCTCATCTCGTCCCAGTAGGTCACATCCTCGTAATCGAGCATCTCGACCGGCGCGCCGGTGATGATGAAGCCGTCGAACTTGCGGTGCTTCACCTCGTCCCAGGTGTTGTAGAAGGAGAGGAGATGGTCCTCCGATGTGTTCTTCGCCCTGTGGCTGCCGATGCGGACGAGCGACAGCTCGACCTGGAGCGGCGTGGCGCCGACCAGGCGGGCGATCTGGACTTCGGTCTTGACCTTGTTGGGCATCAGGTTGAGCAGGCCGATCTGGAGCGGTCGGATATCCTGTCGGATGGCCATGGAATCGGTCATCACGGAAACGCCCTCGTCTCGAAGCGTCTGGAAGGCGGGGAGCTGGTCTGGAATCTTGATCGGCATGTCGGGTACTCCTAACACCGGCGGATAAACAATCGCTGGCGGTCCCCGAACGCGGTGGCCCTGTTTAGCGAATTGTTTAACGTGGCTGCAAGCCGGCCGGCAAATCACCACGGCATCTCTCATATACCGGGTGACGCGGGTTTTCAATCGGGACGGTTCGACGCGAATTGGCGGACGCGGGGCGGTGTCGGCCGGTTCCCGCGCCCTATCGCATCTCGCGCCGCGCCATGAAGGCCAGCCGTTCGAAGAGATGCACGTCCTGCTCGTTCTTGAGCAGCGCGCCGTGGAGCTTGGGCAGCGCGTTCTTGTCGCTCGCCGCCAGCGTTTCCGGCTCCACGTCGTCGGCGACCAGCAGGCGGATCCAGTCGAGCGCCTCGGATGTCGAGGGCTTCTTCCTGAGGCCCGGCGTGTCGCGGATCTCGAAGAAACGGGCCAGGGCCTCAGACAGCAGCCGCTTCTTGATGCCGGGATAGTGGACCTCGACGATCGCCGAGAGCGTGTCGGCATCGGGAAAGCGGATATAGTGGAAGAAGCAGCGGCGAAGGAAGGCGTCCGGCAGTTCCTTCTC
>JAGRLJ010000314.1 GCA_020441805.1 Rhizobiaceae bacterium | reverse complement strand
AGCGGCTCATGTCCTCCTTCTCCTCAAGGTTCATGCCGGCCATCGGTTCGTCGAGCAGCAACAGAGACGGTTCGGCGGCCAGCGCCCGGCCGAGTTCGACGCGTTTTTGCAGGCCGTAGGGCAGGCTGCCGACCGGGGTTTTCCGGATGTGCTCGATCTCGAGGAAGTCGATGATCTCCTCGACCGCCTCGCGATGCTCGATCTCTTCCCTGAGCGCCGGGCCCGACCACAGCGCTTGCCACCAGATCGGCTGGTGCATGAACACCGAGCGCCCGGTCATGATGTTTTCGAGCGTCGTCATGCCCTTGAACAGGGCGACGTTCTGGAAGGTGCGGGCGATACCCTGCTCAACCGCCTCGTGCGGGCGCATGCGCCGCCGCGTCTGGCCGCGAAAGGTGATCGTGCCCTGCTGCGGATGGTAAAAGCCGTTGATGACGTTGAGCATCGACGTCTTGCCGGCGCCGTTCGGCCCGATGATCGCCCTGATCTCGCCCTTGGCGATGTCGAAGGAGATGTCGGTGATGGCCTTCACCCCGCCGAACGACAGCGAGATGTTGTCGACGACGAGAAGCTGCTCGCCCTTGGCGATGCCGTCATCGGCGCGCATCCGGCGCGCATCCGGTGCAACATGCACGTTCATTCTGCGGCCTCCTTGCGCGGCGTGCCTGCGGGCGTGACCGCCATGTCGCGAATGAGAACGGTCGCGGAGATCTTGCCTTTGCGTCCGTCCTCGAACACGACTTCGGTCTCGACGTACTTTTCGCTCGATCCGTCGTACAGCGCCTCGATCAGCGGCGCGTAGCGCTCTGCGATGAAGGAGCGCCGCACCTTCTGGGTGCGTGTCAGTTCGCCGTCATCGGCGTCGAGTTCCTTGTGCAGCACCAGGAAACGGTGGATCTGCGACCCCGCCATCAATTCCTCGCCGGCGAGGTCGGCGTTCACCCGCGCAACGTGGTCTTCCATCATCTTGTAGACGCGCGGGTGCGAGGCGAGTTCCTGATAGCTGGCATAGGAGACGTTGTTGCGCTCCGCCCAGCTTCCCACCGCGGTCAGGTCGATATTGAGGAAGACGGCGCAATAGTCGCGACCGTCGCCGAAGGCCACGGCCTCCTTGATGTCGGGGAAGAACTTGAGCTTGTTCTCGATATATTTCGGCGCGAACAGGCTGTCGTCATTGAGCCGGCCGACATCCTTGGCCCGGTCGATGATCTTGAGATGGCCTTCCTGGTCGAAAAACCCGGCATCGCCTGTATGGACCCAGCCGTCCGCGGTCTTGGTCTCGCGGGTCGCTTCGTCGTTCTTGTAATAGCCGAGGAAGACGCCGGGCGAACGGTACATCACCTCGCCGTTGTCGGCGATCCTGATCTCGACGCCGGTCGATGGCCTCCCGACCGTGTCGGCGCGGATCTCGCCGTCGGGCTGGGCGGTGATGTAGACGCTGGCTTCCGTCTGGCCGTAAAGCTGCTTCAGGTTCAGCCCGAGCGAGCGATAGAAGCGGAAGATTTCCGGCCCGATCGCCTCGCCCGCCGTATAACCCACCTTGAGCTTGATGAAACCGATCCGGTTCTTCAGCGGGCCATAGACCAGGACTTCGCCGAGCCGGTACCTGATTCGGTCCCACACGCCGACCTTTTCACCATTGAGAATCGCCTCTCCAACCTTGCGCGCATGCGCCATGAAGGTGTCGAACATGCGTTTCTTGGTGCGGCCGGCGTCCTCCATGCGCACCATGATGGCGGTCAGCATGGTTTCGAACACCCGCGGCGGCGCGAAG
>JAGRLJ010000313.1:946-4863 GCA_020441805.1 Rhizobiaceae bacterium | reverse complement strand
GGCGATACGGTCGCGGTGCTTTCGCTGGATGGCCACGAAATCGCGCGCGGCCTCGCAGGCTACGACGCCCAGGAGGCCCGCCTGATCGCCGGCAAGAAATCCGCTGACATAGAGGGTATTCTCGGCTATTCCGGACGGGCGGCGATGGTCCATCGCGATGATCTCGTGATGACCGCGACCCGAAAGTCGAAAAGCAAGGAACAGGCCAATGCTTGACCAGGCCAAGGACAGTATCCGCGACTTGATGCTGGCGATCGGCCGCAATGCGCGCAAGGCCGCCGGACCGCTGTCGATCGCGAGTGCCGAACGCAAGCATGCCGCACTGGTCTCCATGGCCCGCGAGATCGATGCGGGCAAGGGCGAGATTCTTGCCGCCAATGCGCTCGACCTCGACAATGCGCGTGCATCGGGCATGGCCGCGTCCTTCATCGATCGCCTGACGCTTGACGAAACCCGCATCCGCGCCATTTCGGACGGCATCCGCGCCATCGCCGATCTCAGGGATCCGGTCGGCGAGGTGATCGCCGAATGGGATCGTCCCAACGGCCTGCATATCGAGCGTGTCCGCACGCCGCTCGGCGTGATCGGCGTGATCTATGAAAGCCGGCCGAATGTGACGGCCGATGCCGGCGCTCTCTGCCTCAAGGCCGGCAATGCCGTGATCCTGCGCGGCGGCTCGGACTCGCTCCATTCCTCCCAGGCGATCCATGCCTGCCTGGTCGAGGGTCTCAGGGATGCCGGCCTGCCGGAACATGCGATCCAGATGGTGCCCGTCTCCGATCGCGCCGCCGTGGGCGAGATGCTGACCGGCCTCGACGGGACGATCGACGTCATCGTGCCCCGCGGCGGAAAAAGCCTCGTCGGCCGCGTGCAGAGCGAGGCCCGCGTCCCGGTCTTCGCCCATCTCGAAGGCATCTGCCATGTCTATGTCGATGCATCCGCCGATCTCGACATGGCGCGGAAGATCGTCGTCAACGCCAAGATGCGGCGCACCGGCGTCTGCGGCGCGGCGGAAACCCTTCTCGTCGACAGCGCGGCGATCGGCACGCATCTCATGCCACTCATCGAGGCCCTGACCGATGCCGGCTGCGAGATTCGCGCCTCCGCCGCCGTGCTCAAGGTTTTCCCGGCTCTCAAGCCCGCGACCGAGGAAGACTGGTCCACCGAATATCTCGACGCCGTCATATCGATGGCGATTGTCGATGGCGTCGGCGGCGCCATCGCCCATATCGACCGATATTCGTCGCACCATACCGAGGCGATCGTCGCCGAGGACCCCGCCGCCGTCGCCCGCTTCTTCAACGAGATCGATTCGGCGATCCTGCTGCACAATGCCTCGACGCAGTTCGCCGACGGCAGCGAATTCGGCATGGGCGCCGAGATNNCGAGATCGGCATCGCGACCGGCAAGATGCATGCGCGCGGACCGGTCGGCGTCGAGCAGTTGACCTCGTTCAAATATCGCGTCCGCGGCAACGGCCAGACACGGCCGTGAGATCAGGGCGCTGAACTTGGGCGCTCAGGGAATCGACCGCCGCCATCTGGTGATGCCGCATGTCGAGCCGGGCATGACGGTCGGCCTGTTCGGCGGCTCGTTCAATCCGCCGCATGACGGCCACAGGCTGGTGGCCGAGATCGCGCTCCGCACGCTCGGCCTCGACCAGCTCTGGTGGATGGTCACGCCCGGCAATCCGCTGAAATCGAAACGCGCGCTCGCGCCGCTCGCGGACCGCATCGCTCTCTCCGAAAGGCTCCTGCCGCATCCCAAGGTCCGCGTCACCGCCTTCGAGCAGACGCTCGGCTCGAGTTATACCGCCCAGGTGCTCGCCTTGATCAAGCGGCGCTACCCGTCGGTCGATTTCGTCTGGATCATGGGCGCCGACAATCTCGTGAGCTTCCACCGCTGGCAGAACTGGGAAAAGATCGCCATGACCTTCCCGATCGCGGTGATCGATCGGCCGGGATCGACGCTCTCCTTCCTGTCGTCGCGCATGGCACGCACATTCGATTATGCGCGGATCGACGAGAACGACGCCGGGCAGCTCGCCCGCATGCCCGCTCCCGCCTGGACCTTCATCCACGGGCCGCGCTCGTCGCTGAGCTCGACACAGATCAGAAAAGAGAACGGCGGCTGATCAGACCGGCTGCAACGGCTTCACTTCAGGGATATTTTCCGGACTCGCACAAGCGAGCGCATAGTTGGTGACGGGCTGATCCCGGCTCGGCCATTGATTACCCGCGACAGCGCAACACGCGACAGGCCCAACCGCTCCGCGGCCTCGCCGACGGCGAGACCCAACGGCTCGAAAACACCGGAAGGTCACACGCCAGTTTCCATTGACCCAAACCGATATGAAACCACCGAAATCTCCCTTCGGCACATGAAGTCGATAACCAGGCAGGTCGAGTTCCGAAGCTCTTTCAGCGGCATCGCGCCATGAGAATTCGGGCAAGTTTCCTGGCATGATCCGCCCGGATGCCTTTGGCCAAGCCCGTCCTGTAAAAACCTCGAGGCCTATATGCCCAAAACTCACGATCATGTCATGGCACATCGCGTATCGATGCGCGATACAAGTCTTCAATCCTCGATCCGCCGGGCTTCCGATTCCAGCATGATCGGCACGCCGTCTCTGATCGGATAGGCGAGCCTTGCCTTTTCCGAGATCAGCTCGTTTCGATCCCGGTCGTAGGTCAGCCGCCCCTTGGTGACGGGACAGACCAGGAGTTCCAGCATCTTGGGGTCCGGACGCGATATATTGAGATCCATCGCACCCTCATTGCAGGGTTTTCGATACGTCGCCGAAGGCCTTGGCCAGCACGATCTCGGTCATGGCGACCAATGTCTCGGCACGTGTCTTGAGGTCGGCGGCCTCGAGCAGAGCTTGCTTCTCGCGTGCGCCGAACGGCGCCATCATCGACAGCGAATTGACCAGCGTCCGGTTGCTGGTCTTCCCCACCGCCTCCCAGTCCACCTCCAGCTTGTTGGCGTCGAGATAGGACCGGAAGGCATGGAGCAGCGCCTGGCGATCGACGGCCGGATCGTCTTCCGGCTCGTGAATATCAGAGATGAAGGGTGCGATGCGGACCTTCCGGTAGGCATGCGTGCCCGGCAGTTCCTCAATCAGCCGGAACCGGCAGATACCGGCGAGATCGACGACATAGCGGCCGTCGCCGGTCTCGCCGAATGTCGTGATTCGCCCGATCGTCCCGACCTTGCAGAGTTCGGGATGACCGGCGGGGCTTTCCTCGGTCTCGGCCAGATCGGGCTGGATGATGCCGATGAGCCGGTTGCCCCTGAGCGCATCGTCGATAAGCGCCAGGTAGCGCGGCTCGAAGACGTTCAGCGGCAGATGGCCGCCGGAAAGCAGCAGCACACCCGAAAGCGGAAACACAGCGATCGTCTCCGGCAGATCGTCCTCGGTCAGGTATCGCGCATTACCCACTTGCATCAAACCGGTCTCCGCTTGCGAGGACGCCCGTCTGGACTCAGGCGAAGAGGATCGCCGACATCTTGCGCCGCGCCGCGACACTGGCGGGATCCTTGAAGCCCCAGACGTCGAGGAATTGCAGCAATTGCCTGCGCGCGCCGTCATCGTCCCAGGCGCGGTCCTTCTTCATGATATGGATCAGGTGGTCGGTGGCGGCCTCCCGGTCCCCCTCGACATTGAGGATCTTGGCGAGCTTCACACGCACGGCGTGATTGTCGGGCTCGCGCGTCAGCTCGTCTTCGAGCGCGCGCGGATCGCCGAGCTTGCGCGCCTCCTCGATCTGGCCGAGCCGTGTGAGAAGCGCGACGATCGCGCCGTCCTTGGCCTGTTCGGGCGGCAGCGATGCGAGAAGATCGCGCGCCCTCTCCCATTGACCGGCGCCGATCATGCATTCCGCCATGCCCGCGAGCGCGGCGATATTCTCCGGATC
>JAGRLJ010000313.1:0-873 GCA_020441805.1 Rhizobiaceae bacterium | reverse complement strand
CTGCCTCGATCTCGGCTTCGCCCTCGGCCACCATCGGCCCGGCAATCTTGTCGATAAAGGCGCGGACCTGGCTTTCCGGCACCGCGCCCATGAACCCGTCGACCGGCCGGCCGTCGACAAAGGCGATGACGGCCGGAATCGACTGGATGCCGAGCTGCCCGGGAATGGCGGGATGGTCGTCGATATTGAGCTTGACCAGCTTCACGCGGCCATTGCCTTCATGGACCACCCGCTCGATGATTGGCTGAAGCTGCTTGCAGGGGCCGCACCACGGCGCCCAGAAATCGACGAGCACGGGCTGGCGGCGCGATTCCTCGAGCACGTCCTTCTGGAAATTGGCCGTGGTCGTGTCCTTCACGAGGCCTGGCGCCGCACCCCCGTCGGGCTTGACGCCCGCGAGCCCGCCAAAGCTTGCGTCGAAGGAATTGGCCATGGGAAAAGTCTCCGGGATATGATCGGCTCGCCGTGAGCCTCGGTTGCGCTCAATGTTGTGTGTCAGACGGTCACTTTCAAGACGTGGGCGGTATGCCCGGTCGCCTCGACGAAACGGATGAGATCGCCGCTCGAGATCGATGTCGTGGCATCGTTGGAAAGCGGATGACAGTTGACGACGTCATTCTTCATCAGATCGGCATCGAGCACAATGGTCACGTTCCCGCCGGCATCGTTGACGACCCCGAAAGCCGTCACCGCGCCGGGAATGACGCCGAGATATTCCATCAGCTTCTCCGGCTTGCCGAAGGAAAATTTCGAGGCCCCGCCCACGATCTGGTGCACCGTCTTGAGATCGACGGTGGCATGCTCGTCGACGGTGAGCAGGAAATAGCGGTCCTTCTTGTCCTTGAGGAACAGGTTCTTGGTGTGGCCGCCGGG
>JAGRLJ010000312.1:1082-15444 GCA_020441805.1 Rhizobiaceae bacterium | reverse complement strand
ATGCCCGGCTTCAGGCGGTAGATGAACAGCACGGCCTCGCCGGGTCCCTTCGATATCATCGCGCTACTCCCTCGACCGCAATATTCGATACCCCGCTCACACCGCATCGGGCACGACGCCGCCGAGGCGGCTGGATTTCAGCGCCGCATCGACAAGCGCCATGGTGCGCACGGAGTCGTGGACGTCGGTATCGAGCACCCCATCCTCGCCGGCGACATAGCGTTGCAGATTGGCCATCACGAAGCCGAAGGCGTCCGGCACGCGCTCGCCCTTCAGCGGCAAATCCGTCCATCGGCCGCCCTCGGTGATGAATTCGAGCTTTTCCGGGGCGGGGTGGGTGTAATCCATGAGATAGCCGACAGTCAGGTGCGCCGCCCCCTTCGTGCCCTCGACGCGGATCGTCGCCTCCGTGTGCTCGGGGCCGTAATTGTAGGTGTGATTGAGCGAGAGGGCGCAACGCACCCGGTCACCGTAATCGAGGATGATGCTGGAGCGGGCGTCCGCCTGGTTCATGTAGCGCGGATGCCTGACCGACTTGGCATGGACGCTGGCCGGCTCGCCGATCAACGAGCGGATCCAGTCGAGATAATGGATCGAATGCAGCGGGATCTCGACCGCGTCGAGATGGGGAATAAAGGACCAGAGTTCCCAGGGCATGTAGACCGCGAGCCGCACCTCGACATCGACGATCTCGCCCAGCAGACCCCTGCGCGCCGCATCGCGGATGGCGAGCATGGAGGGCGTGAAGCGAAGCTGGAAATTGGTGGCCGCCGTGATCGACCGCGCATCGAGCGCATCGACGATGCGCCGCGCGGCGGCGCCTTCCGGGCCGAGCGGTTTCTGGATCAGCGCCACGCTGTTTTCAGGCAGCTTCTCCACCGTGGACAGGATCGCCGCCGGCGGCAGGGCGAGATCGAATATGCCCGCCGTGCCGCAGGCCGCAAGCGCCGCTTCCAGCGTCTCGTGCACCGCCGGCACGCCGAAATCGGCGGCAAGCCCGCGCGCGACGCCGACATTGACGTCGTAGACGCCGGCCACGGGCAGCCCCATCTTCCGATAGGCCGGCAGGTGGCCGTCGCGGACGATGCCGCCGGCGCCGAGAATGGTGATCGGCCGCGGTTTCGAGGGCATCGGCCAGGTCTGCCGCAGGCTGGACATGAGCGTTTCGGCGCCGGTCGTCACGACTGCTCCCCCCGCGATACCGCCGGTAGACGAATTTATCACCAGCGAAATTTAATATTGATATTTGATAATCCGGATGTTTTACTCTGTCAATCTGGCGGGGAGAAGGACAGACATGGTCATCGAAGGCGATATCCGGCATCCACACGCGGCGAGGCGCCTGCGGGAAACCGTCGCGTCGCAGGATGGCGTCCGCGTGCGCCTCGTGCCGGACGATCGCCTGAAGGAAGGCGCCTATGTGATCCGCCGCGACGGCGATGCGGTCGAGGTGCGCGGCGGCCCCTTCTCCGGCGTGATCTATGGCGTGGAAGAGCTGATCGAGCGCGCCGGGCCGCATTTCGACACCGCCTTCCTGAACGGCGGGCCGGTCGGCGGCGAACCGGGCCTCGCCTATCGCACCTTCTGGACCTGGGACCATTCCACCAACTGGGAGCTGTCGCAGATCGGTCAGCAGGAGATCGGCGTCTTCAATCCGTTCCAGAAGCCGCCGAGGGGGTTCCTCGACGATTACAGGCGGCTGGTGGATTTCTGCTCGGCCAACCGCATCGCGGCGATCGTGATCTACGGTTTCCTGCGCGACAGCCATGGCGGCATCGAGGCCGCGCAGGCGCTCTGCCATTACGCCAATGAGCGCGGCGTGCGCATCATTCCCGGCATCGCCATCGGCGCCTATGGCGGCGTCTACTGGGAGGGCAATCACCGCTACAACCTGTCGACATGGCTGAAGGACAATCCGCAGCATGCCGCGAAGATGGAGAAGGGCGTCGGCTTCCAGATCGCCGACCTCGCCTTTCCGCTGAACTTCCCCCATTCGGACTATACGGTCAGCGCCTGCCCCAGCGCTCCAGAGGTCATAGACTGGATGGAGGAAGCCGTTTCCTGGCTGGCCGAGACTTTCGAGATCGGCGGCATCAATATCGAGAGCGGCGACTACGGCGTCTGCGGCTGCGACCGCTGCCGCGCCCGGCGCGCCAATGACGAGGAGGCCCGGCGCCGTCTCGACGACCACGGCGATTCCTGGTCGCATACCGACATGGCGGCGAATTTCCCGCGTCTCTACAATGCCGCAAGGGCCAGGCGCCCGGACCTCTGGATCTATTGCGAGATGCAGTGGGACAACCTCCTGGAACCCGTCGCGTCCGAGGCGCAGAAGGCCATGCCGCGCGGCGCCATCTACCAGCATACCGCCAATCGCAGTTACTGGAAGCGGCTGCGCACGGAGCTCGACCCCGCCTATGTCGCGGCCCTGCCGACCCAGCCCAACGTGTTGCGCTGCCAGTTCGCCTGCCAGTGGAACGGCGACGAGCGCACCGAGCGCTATGCCCTCAATGCCCGGACCTTCGCCGACATGGCAACGCGCGGCAAGGAGCTCAACATGGAAGGCCTCACGGTCTGGGGCGAGCCGTCCGATTATTTCGCGACAGTCGAGATCAGCTATCTCGCCTTTGCCCGGTTTGCCTGGAACCCCGCCCTGACCTGGGACGAGTTCATGGAGCGCGAGGTCGCGCCCCGCCTCGGCGGTCCGGAACCGGCCGCACGCTTCGTGGCGTTGGCCGAGGAGCTGGACGGCGCGGCGACGCTTCCCCTCGACCGTCTCGCCGCCATGCAGAAGGAGACGCTCGCCGCCGCCACCGCCCATGACGGGCGGATTGCCCAACGCTGGCTGACGCTGACCGACCAGATCGGCCGCCGCCTGCATATGGGCCGATAATGGCGCTGCGCGACGAACGCGGCCTCTATGCCGGCCCGATCGTGGACGCGCATCACCATTTCTGGGACCTGTCGATGCGCCGGCATCCCTGGCTGCGCGGCCAGACCGAGCCGGCGCTCGCGCGAAACTGCCTGCCTGCGGACTACCTCCGCGACGCGGAAGGTTACGATATCGTCGCAAGCGTGCATGTCGAGGCCAACTGGGACCCGGCCGATCCGCTCGGCGAGATCGTCTGGCTCGACGGGCTGGAAAGGCCGCAGGGCCTCGCCGCCCGCTATGTCGCCCATGCCAATCTCGCCGACCCCGATGTCGAGCGGCTTTTGGAAACCATGACGGCGCATGGCCGCGTGGCCGGCATCCGGCAGATCCCGAGCTGGCATCCCGACCCGGCCATATCGGCCGTGCCCGACCGGCATCGCATGGCCGACCCCGCCTGGCGGCGCGGGCTGAAGGCGATGGAACGGCTCGGCCTGTCCTTCGACATGCTGATCTCGCCCTGGCAGATCGGCGACGCGCTCGACCTCCTGGGCGCATTTCCCGATATGAAGTTCGCGCTCAACCATTGCGGCTCGCCCTTCGACCGCAGCGCCGAGGGCATGGCGCAATGGGCGGCCGGCCTGCGGGCGCTGGCGCGGGCGCCCAATATCATGCTCAAGATTTCCGACCTCGTCGCCTACGATCCGCAATGGACCGAGGCCAGCCTGCGCGCGGTCCTGCGCGCCTGCCTCGACGCCTTCGGGCCGGGACGCTGCATGCTCGGCAGCGATCATCCGGTCGTGACGCGTTTCGCGAGCCTCCGCCAGACCTATGAAAGCTTCCGCACGGCCTTCGCCGATCTCGGCGACGACGAATTGCTGGACATGTTCGCCGGAAACGCGGCCCGTTTCTACGGCATCCGGGACGTCGACATCACATTGGAAGGGAAGACAGTCCCTGATCGTTCGTGAACCGAAGGACCGGTCGCGGTCGCCGCCGGCATGGATCACAGATCGACCGGCCGGCCGGATTTCTCCTCTTCCAGCGTGACGGCGATATCGGCCTTGGCCGACAGGCGCACCTTATCGCCCTCGACATCCGCCACGAAGCCCATCTCGATATAGTGATGGTGGCCTTCGTGATGCCCGAAGCTGTCGCTCTTCTTCAGCTTGATGCGATTGCCTTCCACGCGATCGACGGTGCCCACATGCACGCCGTCGGCGCCGATGATTTCCATATTCTCCTTGATCTTGCCGCTCATCGCTTTCTCCTTTGCATCGAAGCCGTCCGGATCATGTCGAATTCGCCGTCAGCGTTTCGGCGCGCCCATCTCCCGCCGAAGCTCGGCGAGCGCCCGGCGCATGCCATGCAGCTGATCCATGAGGTGGAGGATCACGTCGATCCCCGCCTCGTTCGCGCCGATCCCCGATTGCAGTTCCCGGATCAGCCGAGCGCGAGCGACGTCGATCTCCCGGAAGCGCGGGCCCGACACCGTCTGTTCGGGCACAAGCCATTCCTGCTCGATCCACAGTTCCAGCACCTTGAGCTTGAGGCCGGAGGATTTCAGGAATTCCTCTCTCGTCATTGCCATGGTCAGCCCTCCTCGCGCGGATTGAACGACTTGCCCTTTTCCCAGCCGGAAACGAAGGCTTCAAGCTCCGGATCGGGCGAACCGGGCAGGACGACCTTCAGCTTGACGAACTGGTCGCCGAACCCGCCGCCGCGTCGAGGAGCGCCCTTGCCCTTCAGCCGGAGCGTCGTGCCGGTATTGGAGCCCTTCGGCACCGTCATGGACACAGCGCCGGTCGCCGTCGGAACGCGCACGCGCCCGCCGAGCACGGCTTCATTCAGGGATACGGGCAGCTCGATCGTGATGTCGTCGCCGTCGCGGGTAAACCGGCGATCGGGCAGGACCTCCACCTCGATCATCGCATCGCCCGGCCCACCGGTGCCGGCGCCCGGCGCGCCCTTGCCCTTGAGGCGGATGGTCTGGCCGCTGACGAGCCCCGGCGGGATCTTCACATCCAGCACGCCGCCATCGGGCAGGGTCAGGCGGCGGGTGGCGCCGGCGATCGAGTCGGCGAAGTCGATATCCAGCCGATAATGCCTGTCCTCGCCGCGGCGGTTCGCCCGCGCCTTCTGGCTGCGGCGCAGGAGGTCGGCGAAAATATCCTCTCCGTCCATGAAATCGGCATAGCCGGACATATCCGCATAGGGATGATCGGGCTCCGCGCCGGCATAGTCGCGATAGAAATGCTGGCGCGGCGGCGGCCGTTCCGCGCCGGAGGCGTCGATCTCGCCCGCGTCGAAACGCCTGCGCTTGTCGGCGTCGCTCAGCAGGTCATAGGCGCCGGCGACTTCCTTGAACTTTTCCTCCGCCGCCTTGTCGCCCGGATTGAGATCCGGATGCAGTTTCTTGGCGAGCTTGCGGTAGGCACTCTGTATCTCGGCCGCCGTCGCGGTGGACGGCACGCCGAGAACCTCATAGGGATTTTTCACGACGGGCTCCGGAAATCATTGAACTCGACCATATATGAGGGCGCTTCGGGCTTCCGGCAATATTGACCGGGGATCGGTCATGATCGAAACTCCGCCGGAACCGTCGCCGCATAGCCACGGCATCGAAGACAGACTTCCGTTCCCTCGGCGGCCGGTGCATCGAGGCCGCGCCGAACCGCAAGCCATTCGAAACCGTCACATGAAGACGAAGTCGCCGCCCTTGAGTTCCGATATCGTCACGTCGGAGAGCATGATCACATCCTTGCCGTAGGTGATCCAGACATCGCCATCGACCTCGCTGACATGATTGGCCATCATGTCGGCAAAGCCCGTTGCGCCCCTGAAGCCCGAGAGATGAATTTCCTCGTCGCCGGCCTCGAAATCGACGACGCGGTCGTGGCCGCAACCTTTCGAAAAATAGAACTGGTCGGTGTCGAAGCCGCCATAGAGGATGTCATCGCCACGTCCACCCACGATCACATCGTCACCGAAACCGCCGATCAGCACGTTGTCGCCGGAATTGCCGAAAATTTGATTGTCGTCGCCGTTGCCGGCGCCATCGATATCGGCCTTGCCGATGAGGCGGAGCACCTCGACATTGCCGGTCAGCCCGTAGTCGTAGGCGACGTGCACCGTGTCCCAGCCCTGGCCGCCGGCCTCCACCACCTCGACGCCCTTGAGCGTGAGCGTGTAGGTGTCGTTGCCCATGCCGCCCGCGACATTCCCGTTGACGACACCGGACCTGAACACGAAGAGATCGTCACCCGCGCCGAGGAAAACGTCGCCGTGCAGCTCGCCGGTGTTGACGATGCGGTCATTGCCCTGCCCGCAGGTGACCGACGAGGATGCGCCGTCGATGATGCCGGAATTGCGCAACGTCCCGCCCCGGCCGTCGAGTTCAATCAGGTAGACGCCGGTGCTGCCGTTGATATCGCCGGTATTCTTGATGGTCTGTGCGCCATAGGCGCGTATGCCGGCGCCGGTGCCGACGATCTCACCCGAGTTGAAAATACTGTGGCCATGGCCATAGGACAGGACCGCATTGTTGTTCGAATCGAGCGCCGCCTTTTCGCCGATCCTGAGGGCCACGGGACCAGCCGTGGCGTCGGCCGAACCGATCCGTATGGCAGCAGTCGCGCCGTGGACATCGCCGTTGATTTCGATCTCCCGGTTCCTGGCCGCGCCGAGGGCTTCGATCCCGAAACTATCGGCGATGATGGTCTTGTTCGCGGTCATCACATAGTCCGTGTCGGTCTTGTTCGCCGAGAAAGTTTGTGAACCGCTTCCGATCTTGATCGTCTTCATTTGCCGAGCCTCCGAGTATCGATTGAACCCCGTATGCGACCCGACTGTTTCGCGGATCGCTCACAAACCGCGATTTTCTGTTTCTTTTGTTTCAACTCGGAAAGCCCGGCGGGAAGCTGCCCCGCCGGGCCGGGCGCCGGTTGCCGCATCGGGTGATGAAATCGCTTTCGTGGCGTCCAAGTTCTTGAGCGCGATCCGGTCGTGGGCGAAGAACGAAATCATGACATCGCCGCCTGAGCGATGGATACGGCCCTCAAAGCTCTCGATTTCGCCGCGAAATCTCCTCAGATATGCGCAAATATGCATCACTTCGATGCGGTTATGCGTCTATTTTTGCAAAATCCAAGGTTTCTCCGATCATATTCCTGTTTTAGGGTTGTAATTGCCTCTCCTTGTGGCTGGATCGCTGCAATTTCGTAGCGCCTGCGGGGAGAGGTCGTTCTCGAACCGCAGGATTGAAAGATGAAGAGACCATCCGTGCCCCTGACCGCATTCGGCACTCTCATGATCGACTGGATCGACCGCCAGGGACGGCTCTCCCAGGTGAGCGAATTCGAGGCCCGTGAGTTGGGGATTCCGAAGGGCGATGTCGGAAACCTGCCGCTCGAGCGCATCTACAGCAGCACGTCGGCACAGGCGCTCCGGTCGATCGCCCGGGGGGAGCAGGCGGCCGACGAAGCGATTCCGGTCTGGGTGAATTCGCCGAGCTACAGCGAGGTCCCGATGCTCGCGACCGTGATCCGCGAGGCCGATCGCGGCATCGCGGTGGTCAAGCAGGCATTGTCGCCAGCCGTCCTCGGCATTGGTCCCGAACTGGTCGAGCGGGTCGAGATCCTGTCGCAAATGATCGGGGCGGCGACGGAAGCCTGCTGGTGCATCGAATTCCTCGAACCCGTGGACACGTCGCTGGCCGAGGAAGAAATCGTCGACCGCATCTTCACCAACCAGAGCCGGTGGCGCGCCTGCAACGAGGCGATGGGCCGCCTCTATCGCGTGCCGGAGGGCCTCGACTTCAACACGCAGCCGGTTTCGCGATATTTTCCCGATACCGAGGTCAACCGCCAGATGGTGCGGGATCTCGTCCGGGCGAATTACCGGCTCGACCACGCGGTCGCGGTGGACCGCAGGCATGACGGCAGCGAAATGCTGGTCGAGAACGATTTCCGCGCCGCGGTCAAGGACGGCTTCCTTGTCCGTCTGTGGGGCACGACACGCGATATCGGGCCGCATCGCCGGCGCGAGCAGCAATTGTCCGACCGGCTCGACTCGATGCTGGACATCCTGAGCGCCACCCCCGACCCCATTCTCGTCATCTCGGAAGAAGGCATCGTCCTCGCCGCCAATCCGGCGACCGAGTCGTCCTGGGGCCGCGCCGCCGAGCAGATCCTGGGCCGCCCGTTGCAGGATTTCGTCGAGACGCGCAACGCGTTGGGAAAAGTCCGCCAGGCGGCGGCCGACGCGGAGGACGGGGAATGCGACCTCGCCGTCGTGTCGTCCGACCAGAGCCGGGAGACATGGCGGTTCCGGTCCGCCGGGATCGAGGGCGAGATACGCCGCTATGTCCTCACCGCGCGGCGAAAATCGCGCCGGCGCCCGCGCAGCCTCGTCGAGGAGGCCGTGTGATGAAATTCTACGCCAACGAAGTCGCCAGCCTCTCGCACCGCCGCCTCCGGCCGTCTTTCGTCGATGACCCCCAGTTCGGCACCTTTCTCGAAGCTCTGCCCGACGGCGTCGCGCTCATCGAGGCCGACGGCAAGATCAAGCTCGCCAACAACAGGCTGGAGATCCTCCTCAATCTCGCCCGGGGCGACCTGGTTGGCTCCGAGCTCGGCAAGCATGTCAAGACCGCGGGGCCGATCATCCAGAAGCTGTGGGCCGCGTTGCAGCAGCTCAAGCGGGTCGAGGTTTCGGGCGCCCTGAATTCGCAGCGGAACGTCGTGGCCTCGCTCAGCATACTCCGCACGGCCGACGGGGGCGCCTATGGGGCGCTTCTCGTCATGCGCGAGGTCGGCCGGCATCATCGGGCGCCGGACGGCCCCGACAATTTCCGCTTCGAGACGGAGGCGGAAGGCGGCAGGACCGGCTTCGTCAAATCCCCCGCCCTCGTCGCCCTGGCAGCGAAGGCCTGCCTCGCGCTCGATCGCGGGGCGAGCGTCCTGCTGACCGGCGAGACGGGAACCGGGAAAACCGAGCTGGCGCGCATGATCGGCAAGGGCAACGACGCCGCCTTCGTCCATGTCCGATGCGGCATGCTGTCCGACGACCAGTTCGAGGCGGAGATGTTCGGCATCGAGCCCGGCTCGCCGCTGGACACCTCCACCCGTGGCAAGCTCGGCTATGTCGAGGCGGCCGATAGCGGTGTCCTCTTCCTCGACCAGGTCACCGATCTTTCGCCGACGGCGCAGTCCAAGCTCGTCGCCTTCCTCGAAACCCAGACCTACAGCCGGGTTGGGTCGGTCCAGCGGCGTCAGGCCCGCATCAGGCTCGTCGCCGCGACCAACGAGAACCTTCCGGCGCTGGTGGAAAAGGGAACCTTCAGGAGCGACCTCTATTACCGCATCGCGGTCATGACATTCGAGCAGCCGGCGCTGCGCGACCAGCCGGAATTGCTCGACTTGCTGGTGGAGCAGAACCTGCGGCGGCTCAATATCGGGCGCAAGCCGCAACTCCGGCTGTCCGCCGAGTTCATCGAACGTATCCGGACCTATCGCTTTCCGGGCAATATCCGCGAGCTCGCGAACATCCTCCAGCGCGCCGCGGCGGCGGCCGACGATGTCGCGCGCGCGGAGCATTTCATCGCTCCCTCCGTCATGGAAAACCCAGATCCGCCGGTTCGCCCGGCGGCGAACCAGGGCGAACCTGCCGCGGCCGCGGGCTTCAAGGAACTGGTCCAGGCATTCGAGACCTGGCTGCTCGAAAAATCCATCGCCGAAAATGGAAGCAAACGAAGCGCCGCCAAGGCGCTCGGCATCGATATCGCAACGCTCGTCAGGAAGACGAAACGAGGACGATGAACGTCAAACAGAAAGGGGAATGATCATGAATATCACAAGGAACGTGCTGACGGCGGCACTGGCGGCAACCATGCTGACGGCGCAGGTCGCGACCGCCGGCGCCGCCGAGCTCAATATCCTGACCTGGGAAGGATATGCGGCCGAGAAGTTCATCTCGAAGTTCCAGTCGGAATCGGGTTGCACCGTCACGGCGTCCTATGTCGGCTCGAACGACGACTTCCTCGCCAAGCTCGCGGCCGGCGGCGGCGTCTACGACATCATCACGCCCTCGCTCGACACCGTGCCGATGATGCGGCTCGCGGGTTTCGTCGCGCCGATCGATGTCGCCAGGGTCACCGGCCATGACGGCATCTATCCCGAATTCTCCAGGCACGGCGACGTCCTGACGGAGGGAGAGACCTGGGCGGTTCCGCTGATCTGGGGCTCGGTCTCGCTGATCTACCGGCCCGACAAGTTCGACACCAAGCCCGATTCGATCGGCGTGCTGTTCGATCCCGCCAACAAGGGCAAGATCGCCATGTGGGACGACAAGTCGGCGATCTACTGGACGGCCCGCTATCTCGGCTACAATGACGTCTTCCATCTGACCGACGAACAGCTCGAGGCCGTGAAGGCCAAACTGATCGAACAGAAGCCGCTCGTGCGCAAATACTGGACCTCCGCCGGCGAGCTGACCGAGCTCATGGCGAACCAGGAAGTGTTCGTCTCCAACGCCTGGACCGGCCTGACATCGAAGGACGTCAACAACCTCAAGAAGGGTTTCGAGGTCGCCGAGTTCACCCCGAAGGAAAAGGCCGAGGGCTGGATGGACTCGATGATGCTCGTCAAGGACACGCCCAACGAGGACTGCGCCTACAAGTTCATGTCCTTCATGCAATCGGCGGACGGCCAGTGCGACCTGGCGGAATCCACGGGCTACTTCCCCGTCAATCCCGTCGCCGTCGCCGGATGCATGGACGACCAGATGAAGAAGGAACGACAGGTCGGCAATATCGAGTTCGTGAAGAGCCTCGTCATGTGGGAGCAGCCCGAACGTCTCGACAAGTATCTCGAGGTCTGGAACGCCGTGAAGGCCGCGCCCTGACGCATCTTCCGGGCGCGGGCCTTGGGTCCGCGCCCCTGTATCGAACCGACAAAAGCACTTCGGGGAAACCATGACTTCGAGACCGATCGTGTCGCTTGAAGGCGTCACGAAGACCTATGGCAATTTCACCGCGCTGCACGCGACCGATCTTTCGGTCGGCGAAGGCGAGTTCGTCACGCTGCTCGGCCCCTCGGGCTGCGGCAAGACGACGACGCTCCGGCTGATCGGCGGCTTCGAGAGAACGAGTTCGGGGCGCATTCTCATATCCGGGGAGGACATGACGTCCAGGCCGCCCTACGAGCGCCCGGTGAACACGGTCTTCCAGGATTACGCTCTCTTTCCTCATATGAGCGTGTCGCAGAACATCGCCTACGGCCTTTCCGTCAAATCCAACAACGTGCCCGGCGCCGACCGGGCGGCGCGCGTGACGGAGGCGCTGGCGCTGGTGGGCCTCGCCGGGATGGCGGACCGCCGGCCGGAGGCCTTGTCCGGCGGACAGCGCCAGCGTGTCGCCATGGCGCGCGCGATCGTGCGGCGCCCGCGCGTCCTGCTGCTGGACGAACCGCTCTCGGCGCTCGACGTCAAGTTGCGGGAGGGCATGCAGGTCGAGCTCAAGCGCCTGCATCGGGAGCTCGGGATCACCTTCGTCATGGTGACCCACGACCAGACCGAGGCATTGGCGCTCTCCGACCGGATCGTGGTGATGAATCAGGGCCGCGTCGCCCAGATCGGCTCGCCGACGGAGCTCTACGACAATCCGTCCACGCCCTATGTCGCCGACTTCATCGGCGCGGCCAATCTGCTCGAAGCGGAGGCGGCCGGCCGCGACGGCGCGCTCGCCGCATTCCGTCTGGGCGGCACCGTCGTCCGCTCGGCGCGCGTCGCGTCTGCGGCGGTCACCGGCAAGGCGATCCTGGGCATCCGGCCGGAGCGCTTCCTGGTCTCCGGGACGGAGACCGCCAACAGGCTGGCCCTCACGATCAAGGAGGTCCTGTTTCACGGCGACAGGCTGCGGCTGGAGCTCATGCTGGAGGGGGTGGACAGGCCGCTATTCGCCGAATTGCCGCGTACCGCCCTGCCCCCGGATAGTCCCATCGAGCCCGGCGCCGGCATCGCGCTCCATGTCGAACCCTCCGACATCCTCCTCTTCGCCGGAGGATCCACGGCATGACGCTGGACAAACGCTCTCTTCCCGGTTTCGCGGCCCTGTTCTCGATGCCGCTCGCCTGGGTGATCCTGCTCCTGATCGTGCCCTATGGCATCATGATCTCGGTCAGCTTCTGGACGCGGCAATTCCCGCTCTTCTATCCGGACTTTCAGTTCGGCAACTATCTCCAGCTCTTCTCGGATCCCCAATATACGACGGTCATCCTCAGGACGCTGAAGATCGCGGCGCTCGTGACGGCCGGCGCGCTGTTTCTGGGCTATCCGCTCGCCTATTTCCTCGTCTTCACCGTAAGGGCCGGCTCCCTCCGCAACCTGCTCTACATGTCGGTGATCGTCCCGCTGTGGGTGTCCTATCTGCTCAGGGCCTATACCTGGAAGATCATCCTGGGGACCGACGGGGCGCTGAACTCGCTGCTCGTATCGCTCGGCATCGTCGATGCGCCCCTCGACATCTTCCTCTACAACCAGTCGGCCATGGTGATCACACTCGTCTATATCTTCGTGCCGTTCATGGTCATGCCGCTCTACACCGTGCTCGACAATATTCCGAAACGGCTGATCGAAGCCTCGGAAGACCTGGGCGTCGGGCCGTTCATGACATTCTGGAAGGTCGTCCTTCCGCTCTCCCTCGGCGGCGTGATCGCCGGGTCCACAATGACCTTCTGCCTGGCTTTCGGCGATTTCGTCGCCCCGGTGCTGGTGGGCGGCCCGGATGGAACCATGGTCGCGAACCTGCTCCAGTCGCAATTCGGCGCGGCGCTCAACTGGCCGCTCGGCTCGGCGCTCGCGACCCTGATCCTCATCCTTGTTCTCATTCTCCTACAGATTTCCAGCCGTCTCGACCGGACGGGCCGGATCAACATGAATTGAGGGGCGCGACATGCAATCGTTGAGATGGTGGCAGAAGGGCATGGTGGGCGTCAGCATCGGCGTGCTCGCCTTCCTCTACCTGCCGATCGTGATCCTCGTCCTGTTCTCGTTCAACGACAGCAAGGTGACCTCCTTCCCGCTGTCGGGCTTCACGCTGCACTGGTACGAGGCCTTCCTCGCCAATAACGGCATGTTGCGGGCGCTGTGGAACAGCCTCATCGTGGCGGCGTTCGCGACGCTGACCAGCGTCGTGGTGGGCGTGACCGCCGCGCTTTCGCTGGACCGCTACGATTTTCCCGGAAAACGGCTGTTCCAGAATGCGATCCTGCTGCCGCTCAGCCTGCCGGGCATCGTCACCGGCATCGCGATGCTGAACTTCTACAAGCAGATCGGCATTCCCCAGAGCCTGACCGCGGTCGTCATCGGCCATGCCACGGCGCTGCTCGGCGTGGTCGTCTCGCAGGTGATGGCCCGGCTGGCCAAGCTCAACCGCAGGCAACTCGAGGCATCCGCGGATCTCGGGGCCACGCCGGTCGAGACCTTCCTCAGGGTCACCCTGCCCTCGATCCGCAGTTCGGTGATCGGCTCCGCCCTGCTCTGCTTCACGCTGTCCTTCGACGAGATCCCGGTGACCTATTTCCTCACCGGCCGCGAGGTCACCCTGCCCATCTATATCTATTCCACCCTGAGACGCGGCATCACGCCGGAGATCAACGCGGTCGGCTCCATCATCGTCGCCGCATCCTTCATCCTCATCATCCTCTCGGTCACGCTCCTGCGCGACCGCCGTTAGCCATCGACTAAAAGGGAGAACATCATGGACGCCTCGACATATACCCACGACTTCTGGCGATCGAAAGCATCGTCGCTGAGGTTCCGCACACAGCACTTCATCGACGGTGAATATGTGCCCTCGGCGGACGGCCGCACCTTCCCCTCCGTCAATCCCGCCACGGGCATCACCATCGCCGAGGTGGCGCGCGGCGGCGAAGCCGAGATCGACCTGGCCGTCGCCGCCGCGCGCAGGACGTTCAAGTCCGGCGTCTGGTCGCGCATGGACCCCCGGGCGCGCATGGCCGTCCTGGAGAAATTCTCCGCGCTCGTCGAGGCCAATGCCGAGGAATTCGCCGTCCTCGACAGCCTCGACATGGGCAAGCCCGTCATGGACATGATGAATATCGACATTCCCGGTTCGGCGATGTCGCTGAAATTCTTCGCCGAGACCATCGACAAGATCGAGGGGGCCGTCACGTCGACCGCGTCGAGCGCCCTCCATTATATCCTTCGACAGCCGCTGGGCGTCGTCGGCCTGATCGTCCCGTGGAACTACCCGCTGATGATGGCGGCCTGGAAACTCGGACCCGCGCTCGCGACCGGCAATTCGGTGGTTCTCAAGCCCGCCGAGCAATCCCCGCTTTCCGCGAATCTCCTCGCCGAGCTCTTCATCGAGGCGGGTGGCCCGGCCGGCGTGCTCAATGTCGTGCATGGCCTCGGCGAGGAAGTGGGCAAGGCGCTGGCGCTGCACAACGATGTCGACAAGATCGGCTTCACCGG
>JAGRLJ010000312.1:0-1007 GCA_020441805.1 Rhizobiaceae bacterium | reverse complement strand
CCCCAGATCGTCCTCGAGGACTATGACGATCTCGATACAGCCGTGACCTATGCGGTGAACGGCATCTACGGCAATCAGGGCGAGGTCTGCAATGCGGGGTCCCGCATCCTCGTCCAGAAAAGCATTCACGACGACTTCGTCGAGCGCTTCGCCGCGCGGACCGCGCAGAATTTCGTGCTCGGCGATCCGCTCGATCCCTCGACCACGGTCGGGCCGCTCGTGACCGCGTCGCATCAGAAGCGGGTGCTGAACTATATCGACATCGGCCGCAAGGAAGGCGCGTCGCTCAAATTCGGCGGCAGCACCTTCGCCGGTGCTCCCTCCGGAGCCTATGTCGAGCCCACCCTGTTCACCGGCGTCAACAATTCGATGCGGATCGCGCGCGAGGAAATCTTCGGGCCGGTCGCCACGATCATCCCGGTCGACGGCGTCGAACAGGCAATCGAGATCGCCAACGACTCGATCTACGGGCTCGCCGCCTCGATCTGGACCCGCGACATTGCCAAGGCGCACAATTTCGCCCGCGATATCGAGGCGGGCGTCGTCTGGGTCAACTGCTTCGACCATGGCGACATGACATCGATCTGGGGCGGCTTCAAACAGACCGGAAACGGCCGCGACAAGTGCCTCGAAGCCCTGACGCAATATAGCCAGACCAAATCCGTCTGGGTCAACCTGGCCTGATCGGAAGCGGCCACACGCCGGCGGGCGGGAAGCGGGAGATCGGGCCTCTCCTGCTTTCTTCCCCGGGGCCGGGCCCGCGATCCGGCGCCCGGATATCGGGGCAGGTCACTCGGCGAGATAGCCGCCATCGACCGGGAGCAGCGCACCGGATACCCAGTCCGAGGCCGAACTGGCGAGAAACGCCGCCGGGCCGACCATGGCGTCGGGTCCCACGAAACGCCGCATCGGCATTTTCGCGAGCAGCGCGGCGCCCGCGGACTCGTCGAGCACGCCGTCGGCCATGTTGGTGGCGAAGCCGCCCGGCGCGATCGCATTGACGGTGA
>JAGRLJ010000311.1:2018-2569 GCA_020441805.1 Rhizobiaceae bacterium | reverse complement strand
ACGGGCGATGCGCCGCCGCGCGACCAGCGCGACTTGATGGAACGGCCGTTTTTCTCGCTGGCGAAGACCCCGCGCACCAAGCCGATTCTCTACAAGGCCGCCGACATAGAGGTGCAGGTGTTCGGGATGCCCGAGCATGGGATGGCGACCATTTGGGACGCCGATGTGCTGATATGGGCAGCCTCGCAGATCGTCGCGGCCGAGAATGACGGCCTCGCCACGTCGCGCTTCGTCCGCTTCACGCCCTACCACCTGTTGCGCGCCATCGGACGCCCGACCGGCAATCACCAATACCGGCTTCTGAAAGCCGCGCTCGCGCGGCTGCAATCGACCGTCATAGCCACCACGATCCGCAACGGCCCGCATTGGCGTCGCCGCCAGTTTTCTTGGATCAACGAATGGGAGGAAATGACGACGCGCGCCGGCCGCGTCGAGGGCATGGAGTTCGTCCTGCCCGAATGGTTCTACAACAGCGTCATCGACCGTTCGCTGGTCCTGACCATCGACCCGGCCTATTTCCGCCTGACTGGCGGCATCGAGCGATGGCTTTA
>JAGRLJ010000311.1:1645-1920 GCA_020441805.1 Rhizobiaceae bacterium | reverse complement strand
GGCCGTCCGACTTCGCGCTCGACCTACGCCGGATCGCGGCCCGCCAGCAACTCCCCGGCTACCGCCTCCAGATCGAGCGAGAAGACGGCCGCGAGCTGCTGCGCATCCGCCCCGAAAACTCATCAACAGGCACTGTTGATAACCCTGTTAATGCCATCGGCAGATCAGGCGCACGGGGTATCGGCACATCAGGCGCACGACTATCGGCAGATCAGGCGCACGAACCGCAGCTAACGCTTTGGCCTGAAACGCGGAATCCGACCGCTAACTTATCT
>JAGRLJ010000311.1:0-1457 GCA_020441805.1 Rhizobiaceae bacterium | reverse complement strand
TGCCGGACGGGCCTGCGCCCTTCACCACATTGGTCGAGCTGACTTTCGAGAAACGCCGCATCGAGCATTGGATCAGGTTCGGCCACAAGAGCTATGAACAGATCATCGACCGCCGCCGCAGCGTCGTCGGCTTCGCACCGGGCAGCATCTTCGCCTTCGTCCGATGGGCGAACGGCGACCATGGCACGGTTGTTTCCCGCATCGACATTGTGCGGGCCATCGGGCGCGGCGAGCCGTTCCAGACATTACCCTTCGTCCGGCCCGGCGGAGAAATCCTGTTGCGGCTCGATAGCTGGCCGAAGGTGCAGCGCGGGCTTGCCGCCATCGACGCCGTGGAATCGCTCGGCCTCGATCCCGCCGACGCCGCGCCGGAGCATTGGCGGCACGTCCACAACCGTTTGACTGCCAATCTGGAGCCGCACGCCTACACGCCCGAGCGACATGCCGCGTGGCTTCACCGCAGAAGGATCGAGCCATGACACGCCGCCGCACCCTCACGGTGACGGCGCTCGCCGCCATCGGCATCGCCGCCGCCAGCGCCGTCGATTGGCCCATGAAACTCATCTGGAACGCCACAGCCAGCGCGCCCATCGGCTTCTACACCGTCGAGCCGGCCGACGCGCTCGACGTGCCCGAGCTGGTCGCCGTCATGCCGCCCGAACCGCTCGCCGCCTTCATGGCCGAGCGCGGCTATATCGCGCGCGGCGTCCCGCTGTTGAAGCGCGTCGTCGGCCTGCCGGGGCAACAGGTTTGCCGCTTGCGATCCGCGATCACGGTGGACGGCATCGAGATGGGCGAGGCGCTGGAGCGTGACAGCCTCGGCCGCGATCTGCCCGTCTGGCAGGGCTGCCGCGTGATCGGCGACGGCCAGCTTTTCCTCATGAATTGGGACGTCCGCGACAGCCTCGACGGCCGCTACTTCGGACTCACCCCCGCAGCTTCCGTCATCGGTCGAGCGGTCCCGCTCTGGACCGATGAGGAAGGCGTCGGGCGCTACGAGTGGCGCGCGCCGACGCACTGAAACAATCCCCGAAAGCCAATCACAGGAGATTTCCCATGGCAGAAATAGGCACCTTCACCCGCACCGAAACCGGCTATGCCGGGGAACTTCATTCGTTCGGCCTGCATGAAAAGCTGTTCATAGTCCCGGCCAAGCCAAGCGACGTGAAAAACGCGCCCGACTATCGCGTGCGCCTCGATAGCGAGGACGGCCCGGACGCCGGCCCGGCATGGAAGGACGCCAGCGAAAATGCCGGCGACTTCGTGTCGATGAGGCTGGAGGGACTGATCTTCCCGTTCCCGATCCGCGCCAAGCTGTTCCAGTCCAACGACGATCCTTCGGTCTGGACGCTGCGTTGGAAGCACCCCCGAAAAGTTGAGGACGAGGAATGACGGCCGCGCGCGTCCGGCCCGCCATACGGTCCAAGATCGTCATCCCTTTGTTCGCGGAAAAGCCG
>JAGRLJ010000310.1 GCA_020441805.1 Rhizobiaceae bacterium | reverse complement strand
GACTTGGCGTTTCCCATGCTGATAGCCCCACATTTGGCAATACGAATATCTATCTCCTATCCGAATAGCGCCGGTGTCGCAACGCCGTTTCAGGTGCTCTAAAGTCCCAACCCCCTTTGCCGCCCCAACCGCCACAACACCGATCCGCCCTGCACGACGCCCATGACCTCGCGGCCGAACTGGCGGTCGATGACCGGCCGCCACGGGACTAAGGTAAATTCATGGGATTGCTCGACCACGGCGAACTTGCCACTCGATAGCTGCACGGTGCCGGTGAACTTGCCGCTGACGTTCTCGCCGTCCGTGGCGGCGCGGAACGGCAGCCCCTTGCTCTCGGCCATCTCCGCGCCGACGCGGGCAACCTCGCGCTCGCGCAAGGTGGCGAGAAGGCTGCGCCGATAGAAGATGCGGCCGTTCCGCGCTCGGGTGGCGTCGCCCTGTTCGATGTGATGCTCGCGGCGCTGGTCCATGGCCTCGCGCACCTGCTGGCCGAAGCCGGTCGGCGCAAGGTCGGCCGTTTCGCCATGGACCAATCGCCGGTCCAGCCATGTCGCGCCGTCCGATCCGATCTGCTTGCCTAGATCGACCGACGACACGACGCGCACGCTAGCCTGCCCGTCGCGGCCGGCGTCATGAGCGGCGGCGCGGCTGACCAGATCGTCGGGGATGCGCCATTGGTCTGCGTCGATCCGCTCGACGATCCCGGCCCGGCGTAGCGCCTCCAGCCGGCGCACGTGAGCATCAACATAACCCTCATAGTCGCCGCCCGGAACGCGGCCCTCGAATTTCGCCTGCTCCAGATGGCGGCTCGGCCGATAGATGCCATCCTCGGCGATGGCCATGATGGTGCGGTCGGACGGCCGGGCCGTCGCCTCTGCCGGGCTGATCTCGACAACGCTGCCGATGCGGGCATCCTCCAGTCGCTCGGGCGCGATGCCGGCGATGTGGTGCGTGCGGCCGTCGATCCCGTCCACCACGATTGTCAGGTTCTCCCCCAGCTCGTCGGACAGATGCTTGTCCACGACGCGGCCGACGATGGGCGTCTCGGGCGCTCCGTCATGGATTTGGAAACTCATGGGATCGCGTTCGCCACCCTGCGAGCCGAGCGCCTTCTGCATGGTGCGGATAATGTCGCCACGCTCGCCTAGCTCGCGCAGGGCAGGCTCCATGTCCTTGCTCAATTCCCAAACGGCGGGCGCGTGCTCGGTCGCCAGCCCCATCTTCTCCAGCTTGCCGAGCCTGCGCAAACGCAGCGTCCGCTCGAACTGCCGCTTCGGCTCCGCCGGTTCATGGCGCAGGTCGAGGAAACGGGCATCGGCTTCCTCGACCATGGCGCGGTCGATGCGGGTGAAACGGTCTTGGTCGATTTCGGCGGACAGCTTGCGGGTCTGCTCGATCTCGGTGACGGGGCCGAGTTCCAGACTGGCAAGCTCGCTGGCGCGTTCGCGCAGGCCAGCGGACAGATAGTCGCCATTGATGACTAGATCCCCGCCCGTATCGTCGCGGCCGTTGACAATGACATGCACATGGGAATGGCCGGTGTTGTAGTGATTGACGGCAACCCAATCGAGTTTCGTGCCGAGGTCGGCTTCCACCTGTTTCAT
>JAGRLJ010000039.1:3759-5892 GCA_020441805.1 Rhizobiaceae bacterium | reverse complement strand
GTCGAAGAGGTTGGCGTAGATGGGGGCGTTGAAGCTCGGATCGTCGAGCTTGAGGCCCAGATAGTCGCGGCCCTCGTTGGAGCGCTTGGACCAGGCGGCGCCGATCTCGACGCGGCCGACCAGAACCCGGTGGCTGGGGGCGTTTTCGCCGGTGGCGCGCTGGTCGGGGACGATGCGCACGCCCTTGGCCTGGACGCTGAGGGTGACGATTTCGCCGCTGAACTCGTTCGAGGCGGTCTTCTTGAAGGTGCCGATGGTCGCCATTTTCAAATCTCCGTTTGTCGTTTTCGAGCCCGCACCATTGCGGCCTCGATGGCGATCGACAGGCCGGAGGCGATCGACGGCGCACCCCAAAGGGGCCTGACAGCTAAGGAGGACTTTGTTGTCCCGCGAGGAATGACGGCGCAGCCGGCAGGGGAAGAAAGTTTGACGCGGCTGTTGCGCCATAGGCGATCGAGGCGTAGCCGGCCTTCGGCCAGATCAAGCCATTGGAGAGGCCGTTTGGAGCGGTCTGGAGACGGGCAGAAGCGGAGATGATGGCGGCCCTGTCGAGACCGGCACCAAGACCTGCGCGATATTCACCGGCGTATCACTCCCCCTTGTCGGCGGGCCTTGCGTTTCTCGTGTTCGCCCGACCTGCCACGGACGAAAACCTCCGCCGTTCCGTATCGATGGGCTGCGCCGGGATCGGCGCTCGGTCCAGGCGTGTCCCGAGGGGATGATTGGGCCGTGGTCCTCTGCATGATCCGGGCACTGTCGCCCGCGTCGCCCTCCCAAGAAGACGGCGTGGACAGAACGGAATCGCTTTCCTGTCCCGCCATTTCGGCGGGGCGATCAGGCCCGAGCCTGGCTCTGGCCGGATGGGCCGGTGGCTGCCATGCTCGTGACGCGCGCGAACGCGGTGACGCCGACCGCGACCGCGCCGAAGACCGAGAACACCAACTGCCAGGTCTCCGACGGCATGGTGTGTTTCANNGATGCCGTGCGTGGCGTGGTAGCCGGCGATAGCGGCGGGGGCGACGAAGGCGAGCGCGATCAACAGCCGCGCCCAGAGCGGGCGGACCAGCCCAAGCAGGAGCTGGCCGGCGCCGAGCGCTAGCCCGGCCGCGACTGTGCCGATCAGGATCGCGCCCAGCCAGCCAGCGCCGGTCTGGTAGGCCCAGCCGCCGGCGGTGACGCCCGCGAAGAGGGGCAGCGCAAAGACGGCGAGCGTGAACAGCAGCCAGCAGAAGAAGCCGATGGCTGCGATGGATAGGATGATGCCCAGAAAGATCATAGTGGTGTCTCCGAAAGAACGGTTCTGACGGTCGCGCCTTCCACCACCACCACGGCGCATTGAGAACCATAGCAGAACATCGACGCCGGCAGGAGCGGAAACCGATGAGGTTCCAGTCCCGCAGGCGATGATCTTCGACCCGTCATGAGCCGAAGGGGTCGATCTCGCGGACGATCTGTGACAGGTCGCCGTCATATTCGCTGGCGGGCGTCACCGAGAGCGTCCCGTCGCCGGCGCGGAAGATGACGATGACGGCCATCAGACTGGTGGCGAGGCTGAAGGCGAAAGCGTGGGCGTCGTTGAAGGACATCGATCCGGCTCCTGTTTCGAGCGGAGGTCCATCCCCCGCTGACAGGCGCCCGATGTGTTCGGCCGAGGGCCGCGATCACCGCGAGAGGCGGAGCCGAAGCGGCGGCACGCGCAAGCGTAGTCCGACCCTTTACGGGTTGATGGCGTCAGGCCCACGGCCGGACCAAGGATCAGTGCCGATAAGCGGAGGTGGTCTCCGGGAGCGAGGAGCTTCAAGACAATGGCTCTCGAAGATGCCGGCGCCGTCGCGTTGCAACAGGATTAAATGTCGGAGGTCTTTCTGTTCGGCTGTGCGGCGGTATTCAGCATTTCTTGATGTTGTTCCCCGTATTGTTCCAGAATCGAGCCGAAAATAGTGAAAGCGAACTGATCGATTGTCCGACGCGGGGAAAGCATATCCTGGTGAATCCGCCACGGCTGAGCAAATCCTCCGGTTGGCGGAGGAATATAGGAAAGCGGCCCATTTGCTGCTGCAACTCGGACGGCGCGGAGATCCGCTATCACGGGCTCCATGCCGGCTGTCGGCCATCCACGCGATTGAACTTTAT
>JAGRLJ010000039.1:562-3676 GCA_020441805.1 Rhizobiaceae bacterium | reverse complement strand
AGATGGCGATCGCGAATGGCCTCCAATTGCGGAAACGAACGGCAGAGCATCTGTCGGCTATGGCTGGGAACCGGGAATATCTCGTCACGCGGTATGGACCGGAAATGACGGCGACAATCTCGCAGATCAACCGACTCACCGCGACGCTGGATGAGGTCGCCAACAAGGTCTCTGCGATGATGGCCGCACCAAATAGGCCTCGCGTCTGATGCCCAGCATTTGATGGTCGCGGGAAGCAGGTGGCGACTAAGCGCCACCTGAGCTGAACCGATAGACCGGGATACCGAGCTTTCTGGCCTTGTCGGCGAGATTGTCCTGGATGCCGGTGCCGGGGAAGACGAGGACACCGATCGGCATGATCGCCAGCATGGCGTCGTTGCGCTTGAACGGGGCGGCCTTAGCGTGCTTCGTCCAGTCCGGCTTGAAGGCGACCTGCGGCACCTTGTGCGTTTCCGCCCAGCGCGAAGCGATCTTTTCGGCGCCTTTCGGGGAACCGCCGTGCATCAGCACCATGTCCGGGTGCTTGGCGTGAACCTGGTCGAGCTTAGCCCAGATCAGTCTGTGATCGGCGGTGTCGCCGCCGGAGAAGGCGATCTTCGCGCCTGCGGGCACGAGCACCTCGGTTTCCGCGCGGCGTTTGGCGGCGATGAAATCTCTGGAGTCGATCACCGCGGAAGTGAGCTGGCGGTGGTTGACGCGCGATCCGGTGCGCTGTGACCAGGGTGAGCCGGTGGTGCGGAGATAGCGGTCGGCTGCGCTGTCGCGGAACACTTCCAGGCTGTCGCGGCGCTCGATCAGCGATTGCCCGATGGCGATCAGGCTTTCGAGCTGGACGGATTTGACCTCGGAGCCATCCTGTTCGCGCTGGAGCCGCTTCTGACCCTGCTCATTGTCGTCCAACTTGCGTTCGACCCGATCGACGGCGCGGTGGAACATATTGACGGTCGACCAGAGGAGATCGTCGAGGTCGGGATCGAGGCTGGTGTCGGCCATGGTGGCGACGAGGGCATCGAAGATGTCGGCGACGGCGCCTTCGATGATGCGGTCCTCCGGCGCCGGGCGGGGATCGGGTTCGTCCTCAGAAGGACGGTAGCCGTAGAGCTGAAGCTCCTGTGCGATTTGGTCGGTGGGTGAGGATTCGTGGTGGGGTTCGTAATCGTCGTGCTCGCTCATGGGGGGCTCCGTCGGTGGACCGCGACCGTCGCGGCCTTCATGGCGACGAAGCCCGTGGGCGGGACGGGCCTGCACCCGACGCGAAGCGCCGGGCCGGAGCGCAGCGGAGGATGGCGAAGCCCGGTTATTTTGCCTCGCGATGGAAAGCGGTCCCTTGGGACCGCGCCGGAAAATAGCCGAGCGCAGCCATTGCCGACCCGGCACGGCTATGGGCCGATCGCCCTCTCGAAGGCCGAGGCGCGGTACTCTGCCGAAGTTGGGGCATCCCGGGCGGGCATGGCGATGACGCCGCCACCATCCTTCCTCCCGGCTATGCCGCCAGAGACATGAAGCGCGCGACGTCTTGTGGGGCGAGCTGTACCCTGAGCATGGCGCGGAGCGCATCCGGGCCGAAGTGGCGCAGATCCTCGTTGAAGTCTCCGAGCTTGGGCGTGAGGACAATCACCTCGATCCCGGCCGCGTTCGCTCGATCGACCAGACTGTCCCGCGCGCTCTCGCCCGCCGGGTCGTTGTCGCGGACGATATAGAGTCGGCGAAGATCGTCGGGGAATAGGATGGCGGCCAGATGGGCAGCGGACAGGGCGGCCGCCATCGCCATGTGCGGAAGCGCCTGACGTGCCGACAGGATGGTTTCGATGCCTTCGCCCGCTGCCATTACGTCGCCGGCGATCCCGAAGCGCACCGCATTGCCGAGGAGATCGCCCATCGCCTTGCGTTGCGTGTCGATCGGCGCCTTGTCGGAGCCGTCAGGGGAAAGCCAGGTCCGATGTGCGCCGGTGATCGTTCCCCGAAGATCGGTGACGGCGGCGATCATCGCTGGCCAGGTTTCGGTCGGGCCATGATCGTCGGGCCGGTAGTAGCAGCGCGGATGGAAGCGGAGGTTTCCGGTTCCGTGCAAATCCGTGATGCCGCGATTGCGGAGATACGCTTCTACGAACGTTCCGCCGATCGGCTGCGACATGGCGAACAGCCGCCTTGCCGCCTCGGATGAGCCTGACGGAGCTGGCGTGCCCGGTCGCTTCTTCGTCACCGGCACGGGTTCTGGACGCGGCAGACTGAGAAAGGAACGGGCCTCCCGAGCGACATCGGCGAAGTCGATGAGGCCGCAACTCTCCCGGATCACATCGAGCAGATCGCCATGTTCGCCGGTGGCGGCGTCGGTCCATTTGCCGGGCGGTCCCTTCACCGTCTCCTTGAGCCGCACGAACATCGAGCGGCCCGGTGTGTTGCGGGCGTCGCCGACCTGCCAGTAATTGCCCTGGCGGCGGCCGGCGTCGAGATAGTGGCGGCACACCGCCTCGGCCTCCCGGCCGAGACGGGTCGCCAGATCGGAAGCGTCGAGCCGGGTCATCATGCCGCCTCGCGCTCGCCGATGCGCTGCACCGGATAGCGGCTGAGCACACGTTCCAGCACAGCCGGCCCATTGGCGTCGGTCGGCACGAACATGCGCAGCTTCCACGAGATGATCTCGTGGAACAGGCCGTAGGCCGTCAGGCGCTCGCGCATGGTGTCGGTGAATCCCGACAGCTCCACGCGGTCGGCGCCCATAACGCGAACGCGCCGAAGCTGAAGCCCCTCGGCAAGGTCGAGGATCGTGCGCCCGTCCATCAGCGCCATGAAGGCGTCTGCCGGCGCGAGTGTGACCGCGTCGCTCGCGGTCGCATTGGCCGCCCAGGCCGGCGAAACCTTGCGGCCGACGATCCGCTCGCCATCATCGGTCTGGAGCCGATAGACACGGGTGGATTCGTTCGGCAGCCGCTTCCAGATCGGCAGCAACAGCCCGGCGACGATATGGATCGTGCTATTGGAGAACTCCGGCACTTCCGCGACCTCGGCAGTCCAGGCGGCGGCGAAGGTGTTGCGATCCGCCTCGATCCAATGGGTGTCGCCCATCATCTTCATGGGGACGGCGTGCGATTCCATCGGTCGGATCAGCCGGAC
>JAGRLJ010000039.1:0-504 GCA_020441805.1 Rhizobiaceae bacterium | reverse complement strand
GGACGGCGGCGCGGCCCGACCGCTCGTTGACCAGCAGCCTCGCGCCGGGTTCGCCGAGCCGGGCGAGCGCATCGTCCAGCGTGACCGGACGATTGCGCTTGCGCTGCGCGATGGTCAGCAGCCGGGTCTCCGCGCCGGTGCCGGGATGGGTATAGATGGTCTGGCGGCCGGTGACGGTGAAGCCTTCTGCGGTCAGCGTCTCCAGCCCGACATCGTAGATGCCGGCGGCGATGGCGCCCTCGATCTTGGCGGTGAGAAGCTGCTCGAAGGCGGTGAACAGCACGCCCTGAAGCTCGATGGTCAGCGCCAACAGCCGGTTGAGGAAGGTGGTGATCGGCGGCAACTCATCCTTGATGCCGTTCGCATCCATCAGCTTGAGGCCGGTGGCGGACTCGAAACGGTCGAGCGAGCAACCCTCGACCTTGCCGCGCACCAGCAGGAGGTAGAGCTGGCGCAAGGCATCGCGTGCATAAGGGCTTTCGAGATTGTCCTCGGGCCGGAACA